>DASVLX010000100.1:0-5637 GCA_036384655.1 Pseudonocardiaceae bacterium | reverse complement strand
GGGTGGCTTCTTCACCCGGCTGGCGGACGGTCTGGCCGACGCCGGGGTTGCCTCGCTGCGTTTCGACATGCGGGGTCACGGCGAGAGTGAGGGCCGTCAGGAGGACCTGACGCTGTCCGCCATCCTCAATGACATCGACGTGGCGCTGACGCAGGTGCGGGCGGCGACCGGCGCCGGCCGTGTCAGTCTGATGGGGACGAGCTTCTCGGGCGGGATCTGTGGCTATTTCGCGGCTCGGCGGCCGCAGCGGCTGGAGCGGTTGGTGTTGGGGAACCCGCTGTTGAACTACCGCAAGCGTTTCGTTGACGACAAGCCCTACTGGTCCGACAGATTGATCAACGACGAGGCCGCGCGGGAGCTGACCAGCCAGGGTTATGTCGCGCATTCGCCGAGTTTCAAGCTGGGTCGGGCGTTGTTGAACGAGTTGTTCTGGTTGCAGCCGCACACCGTGCTGGGCGAGATCCAGACGCCCGTGCTGATCGTGCACGGCACCAGGGACACCTTCATCCCGGTCGAGTCCTCGCGGGCCGCCGTCGGCCAGCTTCGGGTGCCGCATCGGTTGGTCGAGATCGACGGCGCACAACACGGCTTCGCCGTCCATGATGATCCGACTTACGCCAACCCCCAGACGCAGGAGTGGCAGGCCTTCGTCATCAAGACCATCAGTTCCTGGGTGACGGGCCAGGCGTAGCGCCCGAGATCACCTCGTACGGTGCTGGGCCGAATGGCTTGTATCGGATTTCGATGTCGGTCGGCACCTCGGACCTGATCCGGCTTGCCAGGACACGGCCATCGGTGTCGAAGGCGGCCTGCTCTTCGGGCGTGAAGAAGTCCGACGTGTTCGGATCGTCCCAGTTCATGCGCTCCTGGAACCGCTGGTCCCACGCGGAGATGGCCCGCAACAGGTCGTCGCTGAAGGACACGAACTCGCCCACCTCGTCAACGTCGTACGAGTCAGCGGGTTCACCGTCGATGGACACCCAGAACGGTCCCGCGTTCCAATCGACTTCGAGCTTGACGATGATCCGGCCGGCCGGCTGACTGGTCATGGTGATTGAGGTGTTGTCGCCCTGCTGAAAGTTGAGAATCTTGAGGTGTTCGGCGAACGATCTGTCCAGGTTGGACTTGCCCTTGGCGGCCGTGGCCAGTGAGGAGCGCCCGATGATGCCGTTCGGGGCGTATCCGGCCATCCCAGTGACCAGCGGCCACCAATCGGCAACACAGCTACCTGCGCATCGCGCCGAGCCTCCTCGGTCGCGGTCGCACTCGTTATCAGATCCACCTCTCCGTCCCTGCTCCCTGATCGGTCCGCTATTCCTGTTCCCATGCCAGGAGGGCGGTATCCGCGCTGGACGCAACCGATCCCAGGCTGTCATCCGAAGCAAGTTCTTCGAGGATCGCCGCTGCTCGTTCGCTTTCGCCGTGATACAGCAGGTAGCTAGCGGCGGCACAGCGCAATGCCGCCTCCGGACTGTCGAGCAACGGCACTAGGACCTTCTTGACGATGCCCCGGTCGGCCCACTCGTCCACCAGAGCATCCGTGGCTTCTACGTGCTTGTTTGCCCTGGCAGCGCTAGGTGCCGAGCTGTTCATGATCGCTTCTTCCGCCTGCACATGCGCCGCGAACTGCTGCCGGGCGGTTTCGAGCTCGTCCGACTCACTCATGGTCTGGCCGCTACCGCGGGGTCGTGCCACAGAAGCGCCAGAACGGTCAGTAGGAGCCATCGGCTCGGAGTCGCCGTTGTTCTCCGGCCTGCCAGACGAGGAAGTCGAGCAGGGTCGGCCAGTCTCGGATCGGTGCGTCCTTGCCTTCCGTGTAGTAGTAGAGCGGGCCGGATGGGTCGCCCGGTTCCAACCAGTAGAGCTCATAGCCTTGGTGCATGCCGACGAGTACCGATCCCGGGCGGACGAGATGCTCCACGAGGTTGTCGGCCAGGAGCTCACGCATCTCGTCGATGAGCTCGACGACGAACGGGTAGAAGAAGTCCGTGCCCAGCAGCAGGTCACCTGCCCGCCGGCCCATCGTCAGCAGAAATTCTTCGTACTGCGGCGGCAATCGGTCGACCCCTTGTGCCACCCGGATTTCCTCGACCTGGTCGGGCGAGCATGACAGGATCGTGGCGGGCGTCGCCAGCTCATAGGACACGAGCAGGTCGACAAGCTCGGTCATGGTTTCCGGCATCTCGATTCCTCCAGTGGGCTGCGCCGTCCGGTTCACCTGTTGACTCCACGACCCAGATCCGAGTACGTGACCCTGATCCCAGGAAATGCTCGTCTGAACTGCTCGATGACATTCTTGCAGGAGTCGCAAACCGGTCGTTCCGATGTGATGCGGATCGTGCCGGTGGCCGACCGGTCGCGACCCCTGGCGAGGTGTTCCAGTAGCTTCCACTCCGAATCAGCCGCCCTGGTCGCGGTGAACTGCGGCCGCTCAGGCATCGGCACCGCGCCGGGGTACGGGTGCCCACCGCTGGTAGCGATCACCTCGCCAGAATGCCCGTCGATCTGATAGCTGGCGACCGCGATGTTCTTGCCCTTCCCGGCTTGAGTCGCGGTTCGATAGCTGTCGATCTTCGTCTGGTCACTCGCCGGACCCGGTCGGCTGGCACCGACAGGTGGACCGGGCGGGTACGGATGCGTAGTCGGACTACTACCTTCACCACCGCCGCCAGTCCCGATCGCGTCGGCGAATGCTTCGATGCGTTTCTGGACGGCATGACCGAGCAACTGTGCGTCTTGTGCCGCCCGCAATGCCTGGTCCATCTGGGCCAGCAGGTCCATGGCCTCCCACTGGTACGACCCGTCCAGAGCCAGCGCCAGCCGCTGCTGGGCTTCTTCGAGGTGGGCCACGGCCTCACCCAGCCAGCCCAGCGGGAGGTCACGGGCGACGCGACGAACCTCGTCACCTAACTCGCCAGCGGAAACCACCCGCGCCCCCTTCGCTTGGACCGCCGTCATTGTGCCGGCTGCCACCGACACTGGCGTGCCATCCGCCGGTTGATCGAACCCGCTTGGGTGTCGGGGCGCTACCCTCCAGAGAACCTCCATTGGCCCTCCGCCCGCCGCTGATCTCGCCTTCGACCCGTGTTTCTGGCTACGCTCGAATTGCGCTGATCAGCGACCTCACAGCAAGGGGGACTCGTGGCCTGCCCTACCTCGATTCCGAAGCACCCGCCGAACCGGCACCTGTTGTGGGCGCGCCTTCAGCGCGGTTGGAGTCGTGAGGAGCTGGTCGAGCAGATCAAGCGCAGTATGACTCAGATCGGCGAACGGGAGTGCGGTCTGAACGCCGAGATGATCCGTCGCTGGGAGACCGGTGAGCGAAGGCCGGAGCCCCGATACAAGAAGCACCTGGTTCTCGTGTTCGGTGTGACCGCCAGTGAGCTGGGCTTGTTGTCCGAGTGCGAGCGGGCACTCAAGCCGGACCCGGCGGCGGCAACCGTGATCGCGGACGAGCAACTGGTTGATCGTGTTGCGGAAAAGGTGGTGTCGGCGCTGATGGGCAGCGATGGAGGTGTCAGCCGAAATCTGTTCTTGAAGGGTCTGCTCGGCGCGAGCCTCGCGCCACTGCTGACTGCTGGTGCGGCCGTCCCGCAGGATGCCGATGCGCTTGCACACGAGCCGCGAACTCGTGTGGATGAGCGGGCGGTTCATGCCTACGCGGCGACCACGGCCTCGCATCGCGCCCTCTACTGGAACGTGCCGCCGGCCCAACTGCTGTCCTCGGTGGTGGCCCATGTCCGCCTCGGCAACGAGATACTGAAATCAGCGTCCAGTGTGGAGGGAGGGCAGGCGCAGCAGTTGGCGGCCGCTGTCTCGGAGTCCGCTCTGCTCGTCGCGCGGATCGCGTTCTTCGACCTTGCCCGGGTCGACCTGGCTGAGCCGTTCTTCCAGTTCGCCGAGGACACCGTCCGGGTGTCTGACGATCACACCCTGGCCACCGCCGTCTTCGCTCATCGGGCGTTTGTCCCCGGCTTCGCACACGACGAACAGTCGGCGCGCGGCTTCCTCAAGGTCGCTCACGCACATGCGCGCTACGGCGCCGGACCCCAACTGCGATCGTGGCTGCACTGCGTCGACGCGGAGATCTCCGCTCGGAATGGCCAGCCGAAAACCAGCCTCGCACGCATCGGTTCCGCCGAGGAAGCGCTGGTCACTGGTGGAACGGACCCGCAGTGGCTGGATTATTTCGACCCGTCTCGGCTGGCTGGCTTCGCCGGGAACGCCCTGCTGTTGGCGGGTGAGCACCGTGGCGCCGCAGTCCGGCTCCGGCAAGCACTCGACGGTCCCGCTGGCGAGACAGGCAAACAACGAGCCGTCATGTTGTTCGACCTGGCAGCGGCGCAGGCGCCCAGCGACGCCGAACTGGCCATGGCCACCGCAGGCCAGGCATGTGATGTCCTCAGCGGCGGCTACTACGCCACGGCACTCCAACGGGTGCCCATTGTTCGCGCCGCGCTGGGCGGCACACGATACGTCGACGAACTGGACGAACGAGTCCGTGCGCTGACCAGCGCCGCGCGCGAGAATTCCTGATTCAGGCGTTACTGCCGTTGTATTCGGCCACCCGCGCCGGAAGTTCGTCCAGGCCATCGAGATGGAACAGGCAGCGGTTCTCGATGTCGGGGATGTGCAGGATGTAACCCCAGGGTCCACGGCGGACCACGGCAGTGGCGATGCCGGCCTCCTGGGCGGGACGGATGTCGTTTTCGAGCCGGTCACCCACATAGAGCACCGACGCCGCGGGAACACCAGCCTCCTCGATGAGACGTTGGAAGAATCCTGGCGATGGCTTTTCCACTCCCCAGCCATCGGACGTCCCGATGACGTCAACCGGAAGCTCCAGCGACCGGAGGATCTTCTCGGCACGGGCGGTCTGGTTCCCGGCCACCCCGACTCGCAGCCCGGAAGCCCGCAGTAGCGCCAAACAGGGCCGGGCGTCGGGGTACAGGTTCTCCTCGGCGAACGTCTCCGGCTGACCGGCCGCCGCGCGACGTTCGCGCTCCACCGCCAGGTCGAATCCGGGCCGGAACACCTGAAAAGTCTCCCGGTAGTCCTTGCCCTGGGCGATCACGGCGCCGAATACCGCTGAAAATGTATGGCGTGGCACCCCGAGCCAGTCCGCCCAGGTGCCGTACTCGCGGGTTTCATCGACCAGTGTCTCGCCGACGTCGAAGAACACCGCTTCGATCCTTGCCACCGCACAGTCCTCCCTGCCGATCCGTGTCACCGCAAGCAATCGTGCCCGACATGCGATTCCGCCCAACCTGTGGAGGCATTGTGGCGGGTTTCTGGCAGGTACCGGCGATCAACCTTCCCGGTTTGACTTGTCCATGTGCCCGCCAGCCCGTTTGGGCACGACTGGCGGCGACGGTGTGTCCGCGAGGTTCATGCGAAGGCCGTGGGGTCCGCGACCTTGGAAGGGATCGAGAGTGGCGAGTAGCGAGAGTCTGGATGTGGCCCGCGAGCGGTTCCGCCGGCTTGTCGAGGAAGAACAGGCACTGCGTCATCAGGAGCCGCCGGATGTGGAGGGCGCCGACACGCGGATCGAGGCCACCGAACGGCTCGTTGATGGGTGGGACGCCCAGGATGGGGCCACCGTCCAGGCCATCCTGGTTCCCCTTCTCGACGACATGT
>DASVLX010000099.1:0-38332 GCA_036384655.1 Pseudonocardiaceae bacterium | reverse complement strand
CCGCGTGCCAGCAGCACCACCGTGCGCGGATCGTCGTCCACGTCGTCGCGGTCGTGCCCGTCGAACAGGCCCTGTTCGGTGACGAACACGTCCCGGCGCAGCGCTCGGTAGGCGGCCTGTTCGGCGGCCGTCTCGGCCTCGACGATCAGGAACTCGGGAGCGCGTTGGGTCCGCCGCGTCGAGGGTGGGCCGATCAGCACGCAGTGGTCGAGTTCGCTCGCCGCCCGGGACATGGCAGTCTGGGACATTCCCGCCGGGGACATCTCGATCGTCATGTCAGGCTCCCTCGCTGGGTAGCGCGCTGCACGCGCCGCAGGCGGCACAGCCGGCGGACTGGTCGGCGCCCCGCATTCCGGCGGCGATCAACGCGGTGGCCACCCGCCGGGTGACGTCGGCGAGCCGTTCGGCCGACGGGGGCGCGGCATGGTCGACGTCGGCGGCGAGCGTTCCGGCCAGCGGCCGGTAGGGCACCACGAACGGGTAGACGCCGGCCGCGATCAACTCGCCCGCCCCGGCCACCAGCTCGTCGGCGTCCTCGCCCAGCCCGACCAGCAGATACGTCGAGACCTGGTTGCGGCCGAAGACGCGCACCGCCTCCCGCCACGCCGTCCAGTAGTCGGCCAGTGGCACGCTCGACTTGCCGGGCATCCAGCGGCGGCGCACCGCGTCGTCGAGCGATTCGACGTGGATGCCGATCGAGGTGGCGCCGGCCTCGCGCAGGTCGGTCAGCGTGCGGAGGTCGGCGGGCGGCTCGCACTGCACCTGGATCGGCAGGTTGGGCAGTACCGCGCGCACCGCCCGGACGCACCGGGCGAGGTGGGTGGCGCCGCGGTCCCGGCCGTTGCTGGTGCCGGTCGTCATGATCATCTGCCGCACGCCGTCGAGCTCATACGCGGCCCTGGCGACCTCGGCGAGTTGGCTGGGCTTCTTGACGGGGATGGTCGTGCCGGCGTCGAGAGACTTCTCGATCGCGCAGAACCGGCAGCGCTGGTCCTCCGCGTACCGGACGCAGGTCTGCACGACCGTGGTGGCCAGCACGTTCGAGGAGTGCAGCCGCGCGATCTTCTCGTACGACACGCCGTCGGCGGTGACCAGGTCGTAGAACCTCGGGCGGCGCACCGGCTCCACGCCGAGTCCGGTGTCCGCTCCGTCGAGCAGCAGCCGGCCGCCGCTGATCGTGTAGGGGCTGTCAGGGTTGAACGGGAGGGCCGCGCCCGCGCCGTCGAGGAGCACATGGCCGTCGTGACTGGGACCCGCCCCCGCGCCACGGGTGAGCGGCAGGAGGTGGTCGGAGCTGCGGATACCGAGGATGGCCACGTCGACACGCGTGGACGCGCGGCTGGTGGTCGCGGTGTCGATGTCCGAGGCGGCGCAGGGCGGATTCATCGCGTCCGCCTCACAGGTTGTATGTGGAGTTGATGATCGCGCCCTTGCGCGCGTAGTAGATCAACGCGTCCTGGACGTCCAGCGGATGCGTCGGGATGACCCCCTCGATCAGGTCCTCCTCGCGCACGCCGTGCAGCGCCATGCCGAACCGGCAGCAGTAGACCTTGCCACCCTCCTTGATGAAGGTCTCGATCGCGCCGTTGATGTTCAGCTCGCCGGGGAAGCCGGCGTCGCCCATGGTCGGGAAACCTCGGGTCGCCATGCAGGCGAGGGTGCCGGGCCCGTAGAAGTAGATGGCCGATTCGAAGCCCTTCCGCAAGGCGCGGGTCGCCTGCAGAACGGCGACGAAGCTGACCGAGGACTCGTGCGGAATTCCGTGGATGAGGGTGAAATAGGTTTCACCCTGCTCGGCCTTGAAATCAGGGAAAACCTTGGTGGCGCCGTAGATGTTGGTGCCCGCGGTCTTACTCGGGTGCGGAATCTCCGAGAGGGACTTGGCGATGCTGTCCGCGATCTGGGCGTCGAGATCGTTCGTGGTGGTCATGCTCATCTCCAGGGTCACGCGTAGAGGGACTCGAAGTTGCCGCGGAAAATCAGGTCCGCGAGATCGGGGTCGGAACAGGCGGCGGACAACCGGGCGTGTTCACCAGCGAAGTCGCCCCAGGGACGGTCGGTGGCGAAAAGGAGCCGGTCCTGGCCGATTCCCCGGCGCTCGATCTCGCGCACCAGCCAGGTCGCGGCGAAACCGATGGACCAGCTCGTGTCGGTGTAGACCTTCTTGCCGGCGGCGATCCAGTCGAACAGCCGGCTACCGATCATCTTGATATGACCGCTCATGCCGCCGCCGAGGTGTACGAGGTGGATCCTAACCCGGTCCCCGTAGCGCTCGACCAGCTCACCGACCCGGTCGATGTCGGATGCCGCGCCGGGCGAGGTGTGGATGTGAACGACCAGGTTCCTGTCGGCCGCCGTTGTGAAGATGCGGTCGAGTTGCTCGGCGCAGGCGGGGTCGTTCGGGGCACCGCCGAGCAGGAAACTGGTCTTCAGTGCCCTGACTCCGGGCTCGCCGGCCAGGCCGAGCGCGACATCATTGCGGGCCGCGTCGGACTGTTTCGGCGAAACCCACAATCCGCAGACCACCCGGTCATCGGTCTGCGCCGCCTCCAATGCGAGTTTGTTCAGTTCGAAAGTGACGTCCGGGTCGGGGACACCGTAGTTCGGGAGCACGAGCGCGCGTTCGGTTCCCTCCGCATCGAGGTCGGCGAGGAATTCCCGTACGGTCGCCCGCGCCGTCACATCAGCATTGACCGGTGGGCCGCCATAGAAGGGGTAGGCGGGCACTACCCCGATGTGGCGATGGCCGTCGTGCTGTTCTGGCATGGACCAATAACACGGTCAGACTGTTTCCGAATGGTTACGTCCGGAACAAAGCCAGGTAAGCAGGTTGACCTTATGTGACCGAGCGGTGAAGGGGCCGTTCAGACGTATTGGTTGGCCCGTTGGCAGCATCGCTCCAACGTCCCGAGGACGCGCCTCGACCGGCCCACCGAGGCTCGGTGGGCCGGTCGAGGTAGTGGTGCTACTTGATGTCGGTCAGCTCGAAGACCGGGTGCAGCATGGCCTCGGCCTCGAACTTCTCCACCGGATCGTGCTTGTTCGCGTCGAAGTACGCCCTCGGCGGGCCGGTGAGCGCGAGGTACTGCTTGAGGATCGGCGCGGCCTCCGAGGCATCCCGCAGTTCCCGGATCGCGCACTCCCAGGTGTGCCCGCGCCGCTGCACCGTGACCCGCCCGGCCGCCCGGGCATTGAGCACCCACGACACCGAGCCGTAGGGAGCGACCAGCCAGCGGTGGTGGTCCCGCTCGACCAGGACCACGGGATTGCTGCGCGGCTGGCCGGTCTTGCGTCCCAGCGTGGTGAGCATGTACGTGTCCCGAATCAGTCCGAACCGGACCAGTCCCCTGACCAACCGGTCGCCGACCCGCCGAATCGGGGTCATCCGGAACTTCCGCTTCAGAGACCCCGCGTCGCCCGCTGCCATGTCAGCCATGCTCCACCCGTCGCCGCAGGTTGACGAGTTGCCGATCGGACATGATCAGGTGCGCGGGCCGGAAGAACAGCTCCGCGAGCGCGCCGGTGAGCCACCGGGGACGCCCGGCGAAGCGCAACACGGAGACCAGCCGGCTCTGTCCGTCCGGAACCTCGTCCAGCCAGAATCCCCAGACCAGGTCGGTGTAGCCGCTCGGCCACTGTCCACTTCGGTCGAAGAGGCGGCCGCGCAGTGTCGCCGTCGAGCGCAGCGTGAGCCCGCGGCCCGGCTCGACGATGGTGACCTCCCAGTCGCCCATTCCGCCGCCGGGCACGCCGTGCCAGATGTCGCCGACCGCGACCTGCTGCCACTCCTGATGAATCTGGTCGGCGCTGGGCACGCCACCGTTGTCGAGCCGGTCGTAGCTGTACCAACCGGCCCGGTCGCAGCCCATCTGGGCCAGCCACGGCCACACCGCGTCCGGGGCCGCCTGGAGCGTCACCGCGAGGGTGGCGGTTCGCCGGCCGCCCTGAACCAGTTCCTCACCCGGATAGCTCCGATGGATTTCCTCGTCGGTCGGCCGCCAGCGCCGCAACCAGGCCGTGCCCGCGGCCACGCCCGCGCTGACGCCCCCTGCCAAACCTGAGATCCCGGCGATGAGCCGGTTCCGTCTCGACACAAGACAATCCTGGCACCGATCACGGCCTTCGCCGGGTGTCGAGGTCCGGGTTCAGGGTGAATTCAGGGTCTGCCCTCATGTTGTTTCACCGCCGCCTTCTCGTCGCGGCATCGATCAGGATCTCGGCGGCCGCCCGGGCATGGCCGGCTGCCTCCGGTGTGCCGGCGATCGCGGCGGTCGTCTGCGCGCCCTCGGCCAGCAGCGCCAGCTGCGGCCCGAGGGACGCCGGCCTGCCGGCGTCGGCCACCAGCCGGTCCATGTAGTCCTGGAAGGACCGCTTGTGCTCGCGCACCGCCTCGGCCACGCGAGAGCTGCTGGCGCCAAGCTCCCCATAGGCGTTGATGAACCCGCAGCCGCGGAAGGTCGGGTCGGTGAACCACTCGGCGAGGTAGTCGTAGACGGCCAGCAGCTTGCCCACCGGGTCGTCGGTGGCCGCGACGCTGCGTTCGACGCCGGTCGTCCAGATCTCGTGGCGCCTGTCGAGCACCGCGACCACAAGCTCCTCCTTCGAGGAGAACTCCTGGTAGAGGGCCCGAAGTGACACCCCCGCCGCGTCGCGCACGGCGTCCATGCCGACATTGCCGATGCCTCGGCCGTAGAACAGCCGGTCGGCGGCGTCGATGATCCGTTCCCGTACCTCCACACTGTCCCGTCGCCTTACTGTGGCCATGCCCACATTCTACGACTTCTTGAGAACGAACGTTCTCCGGCATTGTTGCACCCGATCGAGAACGATCGTTCTCACGCGACAGCGAGGAGTCAACGACATGTCCGCCAACCCGAAGAACATCTCTCTGGAACCGGCAGCGCAGGCGTTCGTCGAGGCCACCAGCAAGCCGCCGTTCGCCTTCCAGCTCCCGGTCGAGCAGGGCCGCGCCGGCCTGGACGCCAGCCAGGACGAGCCGATCTTCAAGCCGGAGATCGACGAGGAGTGGATCGAGGTGCCGGGCGGTCCGACCGGCACGGTCAAGGTTCGCATCGTCAGGCCGCGCGGGGCGACCGGGACCCTGCCCGTCATCCTCTACCTGCACGGCGCCGGCTGGGTGTTCGGCGATGCCCACACCCACGACCGGCTGGTGCGTGACCTCGCGGTCGGCACCGGCGCGGCCGTCGCGTTCGTCGAGTTCGATCGCGCGCCGGAAGCCAAGTACCCACACCAACTGGAGCAGGAGTACGCGGTCGCCCAGTGGATCACCGGGCACGGCGCCGACAAGGCCCTCGACGGCGGCAGGATCGCCATCGCCGGTGACTCGGTCGGCGGCAACATGACCGCCGCGCTCACGCTGCTCGCCAAGCGGCGCGGCGACGTTCACTTCGTGTTCCAGGTGCTCTTCTACCCGGTGACCGACGCGAACTTCGACACCGGCAGCTACCGGGAGTTCGCCGAGGGATACTTCCTCACGCGCGAGGCCATGAAGTGGTTCTGGGACCAGTACACGACCGACCCCGCGCAGCGCGCCGAGATCACCGCTTCACCGCTGCGGGCGTCCCTGGAGGACCTTGCCGGTCTGCCGCCGGCGCTGGTCATCACCGACGAGGCCGACGTACTGCGTGACGAGGGCGAGGCCTACGCGGCCAAGCTGCGCCGCGCCGGTGTGCCGGTGACCGCGGTTCGCTACCAGGGAATCGTGCACGACTTCGTGATGGTCAATTCGTTGCACGACACCTTCGCGGCGAAGGGCGCGGTCGCCCAGGCCGTCGCAGCCCTCCGCGAGGCGTTGGCCTGAGACGGCATTGCTGTCCAGTCGGTCGAGCGGTCCCGGAGGAACTTCTCCGGGACCGCACAGTCAAGCGGGTGACACGGCGATGTCCGTCGGAATCGGCGACCATCTGATCAATGGCCCTCCGTGCGCGCGCATGCGCGTCGCGCCACACCCAGCACGAATTGTCGATCAATGCAAGCCATACATCGAGACTGTTATCACTTTGGCGGACGTCCGTGACGTTGTTCCATTGACGCTGGCCACCAGCCGTGCTTCTCTCAACGGCCGTGTCCGGAGCGCATAGGGAGAAAATGGATCTCAACCCGTTGACGTGGCCGCCAGTAGCAAAGATCATCGGGATCATCGGTCTGGTGGTCGCCGTCGGTGCTGGCGGTATTACCGCCAGTGTGATCTGGCGAAGTTCGCCCGTTCCGGCGCCCTCGGCATCGGCATCAACGCCGCCATTGGTGGGCACCGCCGCGGGCGCGAACATATTCCTCTGCCGACAGAGCGCCGACCAGACCCTGATCCAATGGCAGTACAGCAACGGCAACCTGGCCGGAACCTACGACGAGGCGAAGCTTTCGGGGCAGGCTCCGGCGGAAAAGGTCAACTCCACGACCGGAAACATCACCGGGACAATGGACGGCTCGGACGTCACGCTCAACACCACCGCGCCAATCACCACACCAAACACCACCGCACCGAGCGTGTCGACAGCGCCGACAGCGAACACCGGGTCCTCCTCCATCAAGGGCACCGTGACGGCCAGCCAGCTCACCCTGAACATGCCCCAGTCGGATGGCACCTACCAATCGACCAGCTGCGACCAGGCCGCCGTGTCCGACTGGAACAGTCTGATCGATTCCCTGAACAGCCAGGCCCAGCAGGACAACGTCCAGGCCAGCCAGACGGCCGCCCAGGCCAGCCAGTCATCCAGCCAGACACCATCCCCGGCCGATCCCGCCCAGGCCGGCCAGGCACAACAAACACTGGTGAATGCCGTCGCCGCACTTCGGGGCGACGCGAGTGCGCTCGCGGGCAACCGCCAATTCTCCACTGACGTCGGCAATATCCAGCAGGCCTACGACGCGGCGAAGGCCGAGTGGCAGACCGAGCAAAAGAAGGGATCATGCGCCGATGGCAGCATGACCGCGGAGGCGTCCATGGTGGCCGCCGACGCGTCCTGGTCCGGCGCCCGCCTCAACACCCTGCGCTCCGACGTCCAGTGGGTGCGCAGGACCAGCGGCCCCATCGCTCGCGTCCAGAACGAGCTGACCGCCGCCCAGACCAACCTCAACACCCTGCGGAGCCTGGCGATTGCTCCCGACACCGATCCCTCCGACGCGATCGACGCCGGCAGCAAGGCCCTGGACGACATGAACAACACGATCTCGTCCGCCCAGGCTCAGGGAAACGCCATCGCCGCCCAGGCCAACCAACTCGCCACCGCCGCCCAGAACTACGCCAAATCCCGCTGCGCCAAGTGACCGTCCACGCGTCAAGGGCTTAACCAGCAGGCATCCTTCGAGGCGCAATCCCTCCCGAATTCGCACAGCGAGCCGACTCGATCAGCCAGCATTACGATCCGTAGTTGCTTGCTGACCGAGCTGCCCTGACCCGGAGGGAGACATGCGCCTCAACCCGCTGCGATGGCCGCTGAAGTGGCAGCTCGGTGGCCTTTTCGTCGTCGTCGCCCTGGTCGCCGGCGCCGTCGCCGGTGTTGTTGTCGCGAACTCAGGTTCCGGTAACCCGGCACCGGGTGCGGTGGCCGTCGTGCCGGGCGTGACCACGTTCCTGTGCCAGCAGAACAACGGCGACATCCTCTTGCAGTGGCGGGACAGCGACGGTCACCTGTCCGGCAGCTACGAGGACGCGAAACTCGCGGGACAGGTCCCGGGGGAGCATGTGCAGAACAAGTCCGGCGATCTCACCGGATCGGTGGACGGGTCCGCGGTCACGCTGCACATCGATGTCCCCCAGCCCCTGTTCGGAACCCTGTCCGGTGATCACCTCATTCTGAACATGCCGCAGGCGGATGGCAGCTTCGTGCCGCTCGTCTGCGGCCAGGACAGCCTCGCCGCCTGGAACTCCGCGATCGCGGCCCTCGACGGCCGGGCTCAGCAGGACAACGACCAGGCGAACCAGACCGCCGCCCAGACCAGGCACGAAAACGACATCAGCCAGGCGCAGCAGGCCCTCGCCAACGACGTGAAAACCCTGCAGCATGACACGAACTCGCTCAGCGGTGGTAGCCCGATCGGCAGCGACATCCAGCAGATACAGTCCGACTACGCCAAGGAACAGAGCGACTGGAAAACTCAGCAACAGAAGGGTTCGTGCTCGGATGGCAGCATGAGCGCGGACGCTGCGGTCGTGTCCGCGGACGCGTCCACGGTGGACACGGATCTCAGTCGGCTGCAATATGACATTCAGTCGTTGCAGAGCAGTTTTGGTGATATCGCGCTGGTCAAGAAGGATCTGGCCGCAGTCCAGAACGACCTGAGCATCCTGCAGGGTCTCGGCGCGTCCCCCAGCACCGACCCCACCGAGGCCATCAACGCCGCCAACAAGGCGATCGGCGACACGAACAACGCCATCTCGGTGGCGCAGAGCCAGGGAAGCTCTATCGACGCCCAAGCCCACCGCCTCGCCACCACCGCCCAGTCTTACGTCAACTCGCACTGCGGCTGAGCCAATGCGGTGGTCGGATGCGGTTGTGTGCCGCACACATGCCAAGATGACGCATGGCGCGACCGCGTAAGGGGAAGTCGAACAACACCGGAACTCGGCTGCACATTGTCCGGAGCGGTGGAACGCCGGCTGAGTCCGCGCAGCCCACACCGGACGACGCCGCCCTCGCCGAGCTTCGGGCCCGGCTGGCCGCCGCCGGTGTGCCGGACGAAGTGCTGGACACGTTGAACGTCGGTGCCGATCCCACAGAGCTGATCGACAACCTGATCGAAGCGGGCGTGATTCCCTCACCCGACGGCACGCTGGCGGAGATCCTGGAAGGCTGGAAGCCATTGCTGCGCCCCGGCACCACGGCAATGGAAGCCGAGGTCTGGGGTGCGGATTTCCTCGGACTGCTGGCGGATTCCATGCCCGACGTCGATGACCTGCCGGCCGCGCTCGTCGACCTTGTCAACGAGGCCGAGCTGGTCGGTTCGCGCGAGGCGCTGGCCATGACACGGGCGCTCGCCGTCGCGACTCCGGAGCCGCTCTGTTCGGCCGCCAGCGCGGTCGCCAATCGGCTGGTCGCGGCGGGCGTCGCCGATCCGCCGTGGGTTGCCGGCCTCGGCCGACCCGAGGTGGGTGCCTGCTTCGGCCAGGGAAACGACGCCGCTGGCGGCCAGCAATCCCTTGCCATGACCTTCCGCTACGGCAGCAAAGAGCACGCGCTGGCGGTACTCATCGACCACGAAGCAGGCGGCGGAATCAGGGACTGTTTCTTCGCCGAGCGACCTGACCGCGTCCGCACCGGATTCCACCAGGCGGCCCATAAATGGGGTGTCGAGTTCAACGACTATTCACCCGAAGAGGCCCACGAGATTCTGACCAGGGCTCTGTCGGTACCACCCTGCCCTGCTGGACCCGACCAGTTCAAGAACGTCCGCAACTATCTGGACCTGGTGCGCTCGCGGGCCGCAGTCCTCAGCGAGCACATCGCCAACCAGGCCAACTGACCGCCGGTCAGCGGGGCTGGACGAGCTTGAAGACCAGGCGGGCGGCGGCATGCTGCATAGTGGAGGCGGCCCGCTCCGGCCACTGCCGCTCGGGCAAACGGGTCGGGGTCCGGCCCAGGCGCGGGAACAGCGCGGCGGCGTTACCGAAGTCGATCGCGTCCCGGGCGGCCTGGTCAAGACCGGCGTAGCTGTCGAGACCGTTCGCGAAGTACTGGCCGACGGTGGTGGGCGCGAACGGCCAGTCGCTGCCGAACAGGACGTGGTCGGGGCGGGCGAACGCCAGCAGGCTCGGCAGCGCCGCCGGGGACGACGAGAGCGCGGTGTCGAAATAGAATCCGCGGAAGTCGTCGAGCACGTCCAGCGGGCCACGGCCGGTGTCGGCCGCGATGGTGATGGCCATGCGGTGGCTGGCGTAGGGGACGAAACCGCCGGCGTGGCTGAGGATGAACCGCACGCGCGGGAAGCGCCGCACGATGTCGTTGCGCACCAACAGATACGCCGCGCGCGTGGTGTCCAGCAGGAAGTCGGCCGCGAACGGTGGAACGCCGTCCACCTCGGGCGCGGGCAGTTCGGCGGGGTGGACGAAGGCCACGGCGCCGCGCTCGTTCAGCACGGCGAACAGCGCGTCCTGGCCGTGTTCGCCCAGGTAGTGGCCGCTGTTATTGGCCAGCAAGGTGACGCCGTCGGCGCCGGCATCCAGCGCCCGGGCGGCTTCCTCCGCAGCGGCGGTCACGTCTGGCAGCGGCAGTGTCGCGAACCATCCGAAACGCGCGTCCTCACCGGCCAGGCTTGCCGAGAAGTCGTTGAGCCGCTGGGCCAGCTTCACCGCCTCGGCCGGGTTCCGCACGAAGGCGACGCCCGGCGTGGACACGGACAAGATCGCGGTCGCGATACCCAGGGTCGCCATATGCCGTACCGCGCCCTCGGTCAACCATGCGGGCAGCTCCCGGCCACCGGCCGCGCCGATGCCCGCATCCCTGAGCGCCGCGCGGTAGAGGTCGGGGATCACGTGGTGGTGAACGTCGACGCGTCCGGGGTTGCCGGTCATGGGTGTCTGCCTTCCTCAATCTGTCGCTGAACCGTCTCGAACATCAGCCGCGCGTGCATCTGGAACAGCGCGACCAGGTCGACGCTGTCGCCGGTGACCTCCCGCGCGATGAACAGCCCGTCACCTGCTGCGATCGTGTACATCGTCAGCAGCCGTACTGTCTCGATTGGTAGCTCCGGCGCCAGCGTGGTCATGACCTCGGCGACCTTCGCCGCCGCGATCTCGCGAACCTTCAGAAACACCGTGCGGCCGCGCGGTTCCTCGGGTCGCCGTTCCAGGCTGAGCATCAGGCCGAGACGCAGGAAGTCCGGCGCCGCGATCAGCGACCTCGCGATGCCGGCCGCCATCGCCTCGACCCGTTCCAGTGGCGTACCGGTGTCGGCGTCCGGCAGCTTCACCTCGGACAGCCACGCGTCGAAGCTGCGCTCGATCACCGCGGCGATCAGGTCGTCCTTGTCCTCGAAATGCCAGTAGATGGAGCTTGCCGGCAGGCCGCACTTGGCGCTGACGGCGGCGATGCTGGTGCCTTCGTAGCCACGCTCGCCGGCGATCTCGACGGCGGCGTCGAGGATGCGCCGCCGGGACTCGATCCCGTTGGCGCGCTGCCTTCGCGTGCTCATCGACTACTCCCTCCGCCGCCTCACCTCGATTTACCGTAGTGTTCACTCCAATTGTAGTGAACACTACGGTAAACGGGCGGAGCTCAGCCGCCCGAGGTCGATACCGCCCCGGCTCGGCCCCTGCCTTCCACCGCCAGCGCACTGAGCGCTCCCACGACCGACAGGATCGCGGCCGAGATCAACGCCGGGCGGTAGCCGGACGTGGTCGCCTGTGCGGTGGCGAGGCTGCCGTTCGCGTCGAACACGGCGGCCAGCATGGCCACGCCGATCACCGATCCGACCCGCTGCATCGTGTTCACGACCCCGGCGGCCGCACCCAACGCCTCGGGCGGCACCGCACCAAGCGCGGCGGCCGGCAACGACGGGAGTGCCATCGACACGCCGATGCCCGCGAGGATGAACGGCGCTATGAAGGAAGTCCAGGACACCTGCACGCCGACGAGGGCGACAATCCAACAGAACCCCCGCAGCCTGCAGAAACAGGCCGGGACCAGCCGCCCGCCGCGCGCCGAACCTGTCGAACAGCACGCCGGCCAGCGGCGCGACCACAAGCGGTGTCGCCGTCCACGGCAGGAACCGCAGACCGGCGCCCAGCGGCGAGTAACCCCGCCCGATCTGGAGACACTCGGCGGTGGCGAGCGCGGCTGCGAATATCGCGGCCGAGCAGAGCAGGTAGGAAACCGACACGGCGGCCGCGATGCTGGACGTCAGCGAGGAATCCGTGACCAGCGCGATGAAGCGGGCGCGGGCGACCCTGGCTGTCGACCGTCCCGCCGAGCCACCGCCGCCACCTCGGTCACCCGAGGAACGCAGGATCGTGGACGCATGGCTGGACGCGTTCAGCACAGTCGACGTGCCGCGCCTCATCGAAACTGCTCACCGAGGGCGCGTGGGTGCGGATGCCTCCGCTGCCGTTCGAGTACCACGGCCGGGATGCCGCCGCGCGCTTCTTCAGCGCCATGCGGGCCGTCGGCCGGGTGCGGCGCTTCCTCTCGACGCGTGCCAACGATCAGCCCGCCTACGCCGGCTATGCCGAGGATCCGGTGACCGGCCTGTGGCACGCCATGGGCCTGTTCGTGCTCAGCCCGTCCGGAACACGGGTCCGCGACATCACCCGTTTCGAGCCGGCCCTGCTAGCCCACTTCGGCCTCCCCGCACATTGCCCGAGTGAGAACCGCCGGTACCCGTAAGTGTGACGCCAATTCTCATGACGTTCGACGGAAGGCTCGCTTTGCGTCGCGCAAGCGGTCCTGCAGGTTACGCAGCACTTGGTCGTAGACCGAGAATTCTTCCTGTTCCACGCGCTGACCAGTCGCTATGAAGCACTCGAGCAGCGGAAGTAGCTCTGGTGGCGTCGTGGAGCGCATCGCGACGGCTGTTTGCCGATGGGCCTCGAGCTTCTCCTGGGTCTCCTTCATTTTCTCGGCACCACGCCACAACTCGGCTTCCATGCCAATCGGCGCGATAGGGCGGCGAGCCTTCTGCGCGAGATCGCTGATAATCTTGATACCAGGAGGATCCATATCACACCAAGCCGCTACCGGCAACTCAGGGAAACGTCGAACAAGGCGCGCTTGCTGCTCGCTTGGAAAGCCCTCCAGCCAAATCACCAACCATGTCTCATGCGCATGGCTGTGTTTGCACACCTGCTCAAAGTTAGTGTGGTTTTCGATGAACAGTAATCCATCTGGTCGAGACAGCATCGCACCGTCGGCGAGCAGTGCGCGCAGAGGCAAACTGATCCACGGTTGGGCTGGGAGTGCTTTGGCAACCCTCACTCCATCTATCTGCCAGTCCAGCGGTCCGCGAAGTTGGATTGGCTGGTCATTGACTTCCACCGCTTCGGCGAACGGGATCTGAATCAGGTTCTGAAACGCCATTTTCGAACGGTTCGTCCAAACCTTGGAGCCACCCAGCGCAGTAGTCGGCAAGCTCTTCTCCGGGATCTTCAGCCCCGCCCGCGCCCTCGGAAAATACCACGCCGCGACCCGCAGCGCTGATTCAAATGTCTGCCAGTTCGAGGTCCCAGTGGCACTGCCTTCTGGCACTACATAGCTGTACTCATCGGTGAGCGTGGCCAGCAACTCGTACTCAGTTCTTAGTTCCGGAATATTCACTATCTCGGCAAGCAACGATTGGCGCAGCAACAACACCCTACGGCGTTTCACCATCCGGTCGAAGCGACTTGCACCCCTCCTGGTAATGATACTTCCGCCAGTTTCGACGAGCAGCCGGCGCAGGTTGACGCGGAGGCCGCTTTCTCGGAGGACCTGATCGGCCTGCCGCAGGTCGACAACTCCCCAGCGCGGGCAGGCCGAGAGGCCGCCAAACATATCGCGAATATTCTGCCATTCGTCATCGGTGATATCCGCAATGCCCAGACGCAGTGTCAGAACGTCCTTCTCGCCCCGATAGGCCCACAGTTTCGCACGTAGCGCCGAACAGAACCGGCTCCCTCCGGGCGTGTGCGACCATTCCTCTATGTGTACGCGCGTCCTCTCATCGAGAGGCGATCGGGCCTTCGACCTACACCCCGTCCGCACCGCGTGCTCCGTCGAACAAAGTTGCTGGTCCGCGATTAATCGCCGGATCGACGAGCCGGTAATCCTTTTTCCCATCCCAAACGTAAGGAGTGGCCAAAACGGTAGCAGCCTCGGGATCCCGCTCAAGCTCATATGTCACGACGCCGGGGACCTCAGCATGGAAGCCCCATTCGTCGTGACTGGCCATGACGAAGTCGAGGTCCAGGTCCGTGAGCAGACCCATGCAACTACCGCGCATCTCCTGGTCAATTCCGGCGAACGCCTCGTCCAGATAGACCGGTCTGGGTGCGCTCGACGCGAAGCCCTGATAGTGTGCGGCAGCAGCAACGAACAGGGGCAACTGGAGCATGATCGCCTTTTCGCCGCCGGAACCTTGCTGGTGTTTGCCATCGGTGAGATCGTTCCATGGACCCCCCGGCTTCTGCACCCGGATGCGGAACCGACACCAATTCCGATAGTCCAGGGCCTCCCGCAGTTTCTCCTTCCAGTCACCACCTTCGCGCTGGTCCCGCACCCGCCGGACCTGGGCGACCAGAAATTCGATCAATTCCGCCCGGCGATCATCGCTGAGATAGTCGGGTGCCTGTCCATCCAGTAGCTCGACGGCGCGCTTCGCCTCGTCTCCTGAATCCGGATCCACCTCCCAAACCAGCTGCATTCGCAGTCCCGATGCAGTGGGCCGCGCTTTCAGTAGTCCGTTCATCCGATCAACGAGGTCTCGTGCCTCCTGCCGACAACGCCTTAGATGTTGACCGACCTTGCCGACAAGAACCTTGCTGAACAGTTCTCGTTCCTGCGTATCCAGCAGTCCCTGGCGCGTATCGATTTCCGCATCGAGGATCGCCGCCATGCGCAACACGTCGTAATCAATCCCGTTATGCGTGATTCGCACAAGGAAGAGATCGCCATCGTGCTCACCCCACGGCCGCCAATCGGCCGATCCAATCGCGTTTTGTAGCTCCCGAAACTGATTGTCAACATTGTTTCGAGCCAAATTTCGGGACCGCTCAGAAATATCCGTGTCCTGCAGCACGTGTTCTGCGCGCCGGGCTTCATCGACCGTACGGGTCATCGATGGAGTTTCGACGCTCATCCCCATCATCCCGATCAGTTCCAGCAACTTCCGCGTGCGCAGCCGGTCGAACTCGGCTACCGCACCCGAACGAAGTTCCTCCTGCCTCTCACGTTCCTCCTCAACGCTATCCACCGCGCTCACCGCCGCTCCAACCTGCTCGGCGACAGCGGTGAGCTGGACACCGACGGACTTCTGCTCCTCCTGAAGCCGACGTACGCCTTCCCGGGCTTCTCGCAGTTCGCTCAATACCTGTTCAACATCGGCTCCATACAATTCGGATCGTTTGACGTGCTCCGCCCGCGCCTCCTCAGCAGCGGCAGCGGCCTCGCGTGCTTCCGTCTGGTGACGGTCATGGGACTCCCGCTGGCGATGGACCCGGCCCCGTTGGTTGGCCGCAGTCAGCCGCCGTTCCAGAGTCAACCGGATCGCGGCGATCAACTCGGCTACGGCGCCTTGGTAATCCGCCAACGCCGACTCGAGTTCGGCCAGCGCCTTTTCATCCGGGTCGATGCCCCGCGCGGAGGAGAATGCATCGAGCCGTTGGTACGCGCCCTTGGCATCCTCTTGCCGAGCAGCCAAGCGCCGCTCCGCGTTCACCACTTCTTCATTGACCAAGGCAGCCTGCCGCAGCGCGGCATCCAGCGCACCGCGTACATGCCGTACTGGACGGTCATCCGGAGCGCCACGCCGTTCTTCCTCCAAGCGAGCGAGACGCGCGTGCACTGCATTGCTGGCGGCGCGCAACTCGGCGAGCCTTTGCTCAGCCGCCGCCAGCTGTTCGGCAAGCTCCGCCAGCCGCCGAGCCCGTGCCGCGGCTCGCGCCGATGCGCCGATGAAGCTGGCGTTGTCACATTCCGTGCGGCCCCGCAGTGGGCCAATCGACCACGCACCCTGCGTCGACACCCACGGACCGCTGTGCACACGGTCGCCAGGGTCGTCGGTTCCTTCCGTCCGTAGTCCGATCGCTCTCAGCACGTCGAGTACGACCTCCGCGCGCACTCTGGCGTCCGGCTCCACTTGGAGCACGCCGGCCAAGCTCGGTCCACCCACCGCCGGGCCAGGTCGAAGGGTCACGTCCAGCGTCTCCGGGTCCAGCAGGGTGCCGTCGGGCGTGACCCACGCGTCCAGTAGCCCGGCGCCCAGAAGGGCGGCCTCGATCCGGGCGCGATTCTCGTCAGGCACTTCGGCGGCGAAATCCACCAGCTTCCACAGCGGTGCTCCGCCCAGATCAGACTGGTCTTGGCGATCGCGACGGGGCACGGATGGCAGCGGTGGCGGCTCGTCGCTCTGGTTGGTCACCCGTTCATGCTCCGCACGTATGGCGGCTTCTCTCCGTTGCTCCTGCTTGTGGAGCGCGTCGATCTCGGCGCGTCGCTGAAGCAGTCCGCTCTGTGCCTTGCTCACCAACACCAAGATGCGGGCGGCCAATGTGTCAGCGCCCGGCTCGCCGGCGTCATGAACCAGGTCGACCAGGTCATCGAGTTCTCGCTCCCCCACGCTGATCTCCCGACAATCGCCGATCCAGGAGATAACGGCACGAGTCACCGCCTCAATCTCGGTCTCCAGCGCCGAGCGAAACCCCAGTATCTCCGCCGCCGCACGCTCCTTTCGCGCCACGGCGTCGTCCCGCGATGCCTGTGCCCTGTCGACGGCCAATTGTGCGGCGTCGAGGGCTTTCCGCAGTCTCCGAACCTGCGCCACCGCAGCCCGACGTGCGCTGATCACCGCTGTGAGCATGTGCTGGGTGGCCGCCGTGTCATTCCATACGCGGTCGGCCTCAAGTTCGTGGTCCGGTCCCAAGCCGGCCGCCGTCGCCCGGGCGAGCGCCTCCGGCTGAATCTCGCCGACGGCCGAATCCGATTCGGCCAACGCACGTTCCGCAACTGCCAGTTCTCGCTGAGCTCGTTCCAGTTCGGCGGCTGCCTCCGACAACCGCCGATTCGCCGCTGCGGCCTCCCGCTCGGCCACCTCCGCCTGCTTCTCCAACTGGACGAGCAGGGCCTGTTGTTCGATCTCGGGCCGCTGCTCCAGTCCACGCACCTCACCGCGCAGTCTGGTGATTCGCAGGTCCAGTTCGTCACCGCACTGAACTAGTTGATCCCGAACGGTGGTCGCCTCCGCGAGTTGACGTTCCGCAGCGGTCTTCCGCCTCGTCACATCGTCATAACCGGTGACCGCCTTGCGGACACGGCCGGCAGCCTGCCGCACGAAGCCCCGCGCGTAGACGCGGTACGCGTTGGTGAACGTTTCGATCGCCGCTCGCGCGTTCCCGATGCGTGTCAGTTCCTCCTGATCGGTCGCCAGTTCATCAAACCCTCGAGCGAGCTCGTCCACCACCTCGCCATCGATCGGGGGAAGCGCGCTGGACAACATCCCGGTGAGCCTGGCAATCCCGAAGTTCTCACTCAGCTTCGGCCGACGGAGCGTGATCAATAGCTCGACGAGGGAGCGGAATCGCTCGCTGGTTGTTCTGAAGAGCTTCTCCGCGACTACCGCACGGTAGGACGTGGCGGACTGAAACACCTCGCCCGCGCTCAGGATCTCAGTCAGTCGTTCCCGTGAATGCGGGTTGCGTCGGTTATCCATGAGAACAAAGTCAACATCGACGCGTTGCGGCGTCACGAAATACCAAGAATCCGGAGCACCTGATTTCGACCGCTGCGCATGGAGTCCCGCGCCGATGGTGATAAACGTCGGCACGCCCTCCTCGTCAATCCGACCATATTCGCACCACACGTAGCCGATACGGTGATTGTATGGACCGAGCAGCAGATTGTCGCGCATCGAGCGGGCAGCGGTCCCGAACGGGTCCAGACGACGTGCACTCAGGTCAGCATCGAACAGGAATGGACTGGTGACCTCCAGTACTTTTGTCTTTCCGCTACCATTTCGTCCCTTCAAGATCAGCCGACCGTCACAGAAAGAGAATTGCTGTTCGTCGTATTCCCAGATACCGAGAATCCCTATGCGCAGCGGACGGAACCGACCTGTAGCCGGTTGTGGCGGTTGCTGTGCCAACAACGTCCGGAGCCGCGCACTGACGTCGTGGTGGTCCACAGATAGGGTCACGAGTCCCCCCAAAGATCATCTTCAGTAACGTCCGAATGCGAAGACTTACCCGTTTTCTCCGTCTCGAGAAGGGTTGGGTTTCGATAACGTCCGAGTGCCGGAAGCACCCGCAGGCCGTCGTTAGCCCGTTCCACCAAGCGCAGCATCGCGAGCATCTCCAGCGCGTTCGAACGCACACTGGACTCTGTCACTGGCTCGCTCGCGATGGTTTTCGCGAGCCGCTCGACCCGCGTGGTCACCTGGTTTGTAATGTCGGCTAACCGAGCCTCCGGCACAACCCGCCCGGTACTTGCATCAACTTCCTTCGCCAAGGCTTCGGCATATGCCAATGCGGCGAACTGAACGATCTGTTCCTTAGGGAAGGGTATATCGGTCAGTTCATCGTCGATCAGTGCGGCTCCCTCGGCGCGCACCTCAATCTGCGAGCCCAACCCAGTGTCAATCTCACGACAAATCAGATAGCGCTGTGAATGGAAATAACTGACCTGGTCCTCCGGAACCTCGTCGAAGTAAAGCACCGGCGTGTCCACCAACCGGCGGGTCAACTCGATCCGGCGACGGCGGATTTGTGCCTCTGGGGTATCTGGGAAAGCCTCCTTCGTCAGCTGGTCAGGGTGGCCGGCTCGGCTGGGCGCGACAGGACTACTCAGGATCAACCCAGCTGCACGATGGTTCACGTCGTAAAGCGCGTTTCCGTCGGCACGCACATAACCTGTCTCATCGTCCTTGGTCGTCGCCATTTCCCTCGTCGGCGTCAGCACCCCATGCGCAACCAACAGTCGCAGGACTGCCACGAAGTCCTGCCGCTCGCGATACTCATCTGGATCATAGTTCACCAGGTCGTCGTGGGTGGCGGTCAAGACCGACACCTTCTCCGCCAGCTCCGAAATCACGGTTTGCTCACCGCAGTCCTCCAGCGCCGCGAGCACCAGGCAGTACAGAACGGCCCGGCGCTGGCTGGGGGCTTCCCTGGCAAAAGACGGCCACCGCTCGCCAATCTTGAACAATCGCACGACCTCACGGTCGACGACCAGCTGCCAGTTTAGGTTGCGGTCAAACCACCGGCACACGGCATCCCTGTTCGCCTGGATCAGCGATATGGCGGCACCATCACCGCCGGAGGTCGTCAGCAGCGGCTTGGCCAGCAGGATGCGGACCGCCCGTTGAAGCCCCTCCTTATCAGTCTCAGGTGTGGTCATACCTGGTTTCTCCCCGCAGATCGTGCACGGTCAGTTCGTAGTCAATGACGGCCAATCGGCCTTGTTCGATCTCAAGCACGGCGACCGCTGGCACACCATCGCGGCTCGGACACTCCTTGACTGACACCTGAAACCGGCCGTCGGTGGTACGCGCCGTCCGGGTTCGGCTGGATAGGGCCACATGCAGGCAGCTGAGCACGAAGGAGAACTCCGCCGCCGACAGGTTGAATAACGTTGACAGCCGGACCGGGCCTCGGTCGGCGAGCAAGCGCACCGCTGACTCGACGATTCGATCCTGGTCCCGCTGCTTCAGCGCCAGCTTTGCCTTCGCACTGCTCGGGTCGCGAACCACCTGCGGGCGACCCCTCGTAGCGCGTGGACCCTGCATGCGTATACGCACGTCTACCGGCGCGGCTTGGGTGTCCCACCAACTCTCTCGAGGCCGCCGGTCGAAATCCAGCTCGATCGCATGCGGTGCGCCGAGATGGCGGGAGGAGTAGAGGCCGAACGCATCCCGCCACAACCGCGCCCGAGCGACGGGATCATCTGTCCCGGAGAACCAGCGTGCCAAGGTGATCAGGTCAGCCTTGCGGTCAACCCGGCTGAACCGTTGCTCGTTGAGCCGGCGGACGATCAACACGATCCGGTTGACAGCATCGACAGCCCGGTCCTGCAGAGTGGCGGAGACGGCCTCACGCCCGTCGGTGGGAAAGAACCACTGGCGAAGGCCGAACCACTGGTCGCGCATCCGTGCGGCGTCCTGCTCCACCACCGCGAGCAGCGTCATCCCAAGTGTTGGCGCTGCCTCGATACGGGCTAGGTCCGTGAAGCGCTCGGTGATACCCTCATGTTCTGCGGCACGGATCGCCGATCCGATCTCGTCAGCGTAACGCATGAGTCCCATCACAAACGTCTGTAGATATTCCACTACCACCTGCTTGTATTGCAGGAACACCTCCACCTCGAGCGCCGTGTCCAGTTCCAGAGCACGGTTGAGCCCCTGGATAAACAGCTTGGCGTTCTCCGACAACTCAGCGAATCCGTTGTAGACACGCTGCTGAGACGCATAAACAGCAGGAAGATCCGGCCTGCCCTGAGTGGCAAGCAGCCTGGCGAGCTCGTGCAGTGCGGCCAAGACTTCCGGCAACATGGACGATTGCAGCGCGCCGGCAGCGCCCAGCTCAGCGTCCACCTCGGTCAGGTACTGATGCACCTGGGCGCCGGGGGGCGTGAGCTGGTACAGATAGTCCTTCTGCAGATACTCCTGGTACGTGCCCTTGCGGTGGGTGTTCTGGATACGGTCAACGTTGCCCCAGTTGCGGAGCTGGCCGAGCAGATCTGCCACGGCTGGAAGCTCCAGATTCTCATCGGGGTAGACAGTGAGCCTCATGTGCAGCCGATCCTCGATCTCGGTGGTCGGCAGGTGCAGGCCGAGTCGCCGTTCCTCATCCAGCAGGACGTCCAGAATCAGCCGGTAGAAGGGTGCATACTTGCTGGTCAGATACCGTACAACGGGCATTTGCCCGGGCAGAGCGGCTACTGGGTGTAGAACTGGCGCGGCCGTGGACGACACGAGTGAATCGACCTGGTCGATTTCAAGATCATCATCAAGGTGACCCACCAGAACTACCCCCACTCGACCGCGGTCAAGTCGATTTCCGACCGGTTTATGCCGGTGTGTCCTTCGATCATACGCATCCAAATATCGCTATGCTCGTCACCTCGCCGACGCCCGCATGACGGGTGCGCGTAAACCGGAACAGACTACCTGTGGGGGCTCGCATGTCGACTTCAGCCGCCTTCTCCCGGCGGCCGTCGATCAACGACCTGATCGGCAACGGCCTACTCGCCCTCGACACCGGCGCCCTTCTACAGCAGTGGCGCATGGGCCCTGACCTGCGAAGTCTATATCGATCTTGTCTCGATCAGCTGGCTTCGAGAATCTTCGTGCCGTACCAGACTCTCCGCGAACTTCAAGATCGTGTTCCCACGATCATCAACGACACTGCCCAAGAGCTGAGCCAAGTGAAACGGGCGATCGACGAAAACCGCTGGGATGCCCAACGAACCAAGCTGGTCCGCCGCTGTCACCACGCGGGTCTTCCCCGCGACATCACGAGAATTTTTCAGTCACAGACGCAGGCTGCCTACGAGTTGCTGGTCTCCGCAGCTGAAGACCGCCGTGAGGAGTTAGAAGCGGACCAGGAAGAGGCGGCCGAGTTTCTGGGCTACATCCGCGACATGGACTGGCTCACGGGCCAGCCGCCCGATAAGGCGAAGGCGCTGGACTGGGATCGCCGCGCCCGGATGATGGTGCGGCAGAAGGTCCCGCCGGCCATCGCGGACAACGGCAACAAGCCGCCGGAGAAGGCTCGCCTCGGCGACTGTCTCATTTGGCTGGAGCTGTTGGAGGTGGCGGATTGGTTCCGGACGGACATCGTGCTCGTGACTGAGGACTACAAGCCCGGCGGCTGGGTTGCCAGGCATCCAGACGGAGCGTTGGAAACGAATGCGTATCTGGTCAACACGATGTGGGAGGCCGCCAACGTTCAGTTTTCCGTCATCGGCACTGACAACCTGATCGACTACTGCCAGCAAACCCAGAACGCGCCAGCCGCACCCCACCTGGTCCCCATACCCGAACCGCCGGACAGCCGGGACGCCGTCGTCCGTCCCCTGCCATTGTTCACCGCGTGGAACGAGTAGCCGGAAACACCGAAGCAGGCCGCTGGCGTGAGCACACGATGACGGCGCGGCCCAGGTTGGACGTGTATTCGCCCGACACAACCTCTGGATGCAACCACACGGGCGTGGACCTCGGTGGCTGTGCCCACCCGGCCTCGTTGGCCACCAAAATCTGCCTCTCTCAGCGGCGTTCGTGTAGGAGCCACGTCGGCTGGTCAGGGAGCTACTGCTGCTGACCGACCGCAGCCGTCGCAGCGGCGGGCAACCCACGCCTTGCTGATCCGAACGATGGCTAGGCAATGGCATTGCCCTACTCGGCAATGTCAGCCTCTTCATCGTGATGCCACCGCAATGTCGGCATTCGGTGCGGCCAGCACCTCACCAAGACCGGGTCCGGCCGGTACCTCCCTCCCTGATCAACGTCAAACACCGCGAGAGCCCGCAGACACTCGGCTGCGGCGTACGCGTCTCCGATAGCGCATCCCGCCGCGTCGACCACCTCCGCGAACGTCATGCCGGAGTCGTCGGTCAGGCTGACCACCGCATCGAACGCCCTGACCAGCTCGTCGTCGGCGGCGATGCCGACGGAGTCAACAAAGCGTGCCGCGCCAACCGACGATGCCAGTTCGCTCGTGATAGCAGCCAGTGCGTCTTCCTCCTCCATGGTGGAGGCGAACCGACCCGCATGCTCGACCAGCGCCGGCCAGCCGCCAGTAACGTTGAACAGCTTTTCCAACCGCTCGCTGACACGGAACTTGTCGCTCGCCTGGGCCCAGACACGCAGTGTCCGGAGGTCGTAGCGTCGGAGCGTGACCGTGCCCAGTGCCGGATCGCGATCGCTATTGCCGAGTACCCGGCGCCACAGCGGCATTTGCAGCGGTCCCGCGACGATGACCGCCGACCGGGTCACGCCAGCCCGCCGTGGACGTAGCTTGAGGGCCGCATCCAGCGCCTCGGAACAGGACTCAGCCCTCGGGGCGCGCGCGACAAGGTCGGTCAGGACGACACGCCGCTGCCCCGGAAGCCCGGCCACGAGCTCATCCGTGAACTGCCGCTGCCTTTTGATCTGGGGAATGACGAACTGGTCGCCGATCTGGCCGACAAATCGCACAGCATCATCGACATCGCCAATGCCGGTCGCGGGCGAGCCCAGCACCACCCGAACCTGGTTGGCATGATCGCCCAGCACATCGTCGATCTGTGCGCCGGTCAACGGAGACCGACGTCCGTCCGACAGCCTCTGACGCATCTCCAGCGCGATGAACTCCTCTTGCACCGAATGCTTTTCCGCGTCGACGAGCTGACCCATCACGTCGTCCTTTGAACCGATCATCTGCAGCACGTTCGAGCTGCGCAGGTGCCAGCCGCGCCCGTCATTGTTGGGCGCCAGCACACCCAGGCCGACCATCTCCTGCAGATACGCGCGAAATCCCTCCACGTCCAGTGACACGAAGCCGGCTGGCCACCAGCTCAGACATTCCTGCCGCAGATCCACGTCCGAGATCCGGGAATCCAGTCCGGACTCGTGTGCATAATGGGCCAACACATTGGCGATGACATCATAGCGGGAGTCCAGTCTCAGCGTGTCGTGGAAGGCCGCACTGATATCCGCCTTGAGCTCGGCACGATTTTCCACCGCGACGACGTCCGCCAGCGTGATCACATAGGGAGGTTCGCCACCACCGACTCCCTTCTCCCGCCAGGCCTGCATCGTGTCGACGAGCTTCGAGCCGAACATCTGCAACAGGAACGGCTGGTACGAACAGTAACCGAGCACTCGGTTGACCAGGTCATCGTCGGCGAATCGATAGCCGAGTGCCCCCAGCGGACGGGTGAGCAAATTGGTCGCGAACTGCGGCCGCAGGGGACCGATCACGGTCGGCCGCTGTGCCAGGTGGCTGAACGGACCATTGCGCGCGCTCTTCGCGTACCGCTGGACCGAGTGTAGACCAGCGAAGACAACCTTGATACGTCCGTCCGTGCTCTGCCCGAGTTCCTTCAGCCGTTTTGTCTCAACGAACTCGGGCGCATCGGACTCGAAGAAGCAGTCGGCCTCATCCAACAGGATGAGGAGACGACGCTGGGGGTTCGAGCCAAGCCACTCCAGCACGCCAGCACGGACCTGTTCGTGTGGCTTCTGACGGCGCGATGAGCGCGCCGTCACGATGATTTCATGGTCGGTGAGCAGCGGTAGCAGTGCAGCCCAGACCGTGTCTGCCTGCCCGATCGCCGAGCCCGCCCGAATAACGACGGTGTCGAGACTCAGATACACGCTGACCCGCTCGCCCGGTGAGCCCTGCGATTCGAAGACCGCAGCTGCATTCCGCAGCAGCGCGGACTTGCCCAGACCCCGACCACCATAGAGAATTTGCGTGCCGTCGGGGTCGATCACGCCTTTTCGCTCCTGGTCGCGGCCGTAGAACATCTCCTCGGCGACGAGACCGCGCTTCTTGCTGACGTACGGGTTCGTGTTACTGAACGGCAGCAAGATTCTCATGGTCGCGTCCATCTGCCTATTGCCGCGTGCGGCCAGGTAGGTGAGCGCGGCGTCATCCAGCACGATCACCGGCGCGGTGCGGTTATTTCCGACGATCTGTTGTGCGAGTTCCTGGCGATTCTGCGCACTCATTGTTCCGAAATATGCGATCAGCAGGCTTTCCGCGGAGCTGTGATCGGCGTGGCTCAGCAGCAACTGGGCACTCGGCCGGCCCCAGGCCAGCAACACCCGCAACCGCCCGCCAAGTTTGCTCCCGAAGGCAGGCACGAGGGCCTTGCCATTGATGGTGATACCACTAACGTCAACAAAGCGACGGTCTCGGCCGCGCGGAAGATCATCGAGACGGTGGACGTGCTTCGCTTCGATGCCCACCAGCCGCAACGCCGGCAGCAACAGTTCACGCTCGTTGATCTTGAGTCGACTCTCCGGCGGTGTCGTGGCGAGCTTCCGCCAGTTTTCCAGCGCATCAGCGGCGAGGTTGGCGAGGTTGGGGCTGAGTTCACCGAAGTCGAGAAGGTCGCAGCCGGGCACTTTGCCACAACCACGCACTGCTTCGATGATGTCCCTTGTCGCGGCGCGCGGCAGTGCGTCCGGAACGGCGGGAAAGAACTGCTGAAGATCCTCCCGCTGGTTCACCGTCGGCACCGGTTCACCGATCTCAAGGAAGTAGACAAGCTCCTCGGCGGTCCTCAGATGGCCCGACTTGATCAGCCCCGTCACGCGGCTCACGGTATCTACGGCGACGCCAGGCACCGCGGACAGCCGCTCAGACAATCGCCGAGCGGACTCCGCGCGGTAGTGTGGCAGCAGGTCGCCGACATGGTCGAGTTTGCTTCGCACCTCGCAGAGTTTGGAGGTGGCCGATGGGTCAGCATCGTTGAGCAGACCGGTCAGTTCACCCGCCTGCTCGTCGGAGATCTCATTGTTGGTCCGCGCCCGGAGCAGATCCGCCGACAGTTGTTCGTGGAGATCCTTCAGCTGGGTTTGAACGGCTTTCTCCGCTGCGGACACCGCCTCGTTCGCGGTGACGGGGAACCTGGATCCACCCGGCAGGAGATCGGCCGCGACGAGGAACTTGGCGGTGCCGAAATTCTCTGCCTCGATCTGCGCGGTGAGCGCGTCGTTCCAACTGCGATGTGCCGCCGTGAACAGGTCGCAGAGGGTCGTTCCGGTCGGCGTGGCCACCCGGCTCAGCGCGGTGTCGACGTCCGCTCCGGGCACCTTGAGCAGTTCGGCGGTGAGCGCGAATGCGGGTGCGGGCTCACCCGCCGCCAGCCGCGCTTCCCCCTCTAGCAGGTCGAACGTCAGTGTCAGTGACGTGGCCGCCGCCCGGGAGGCGGCCGCCAAGAGCGGGTCGGAGTTCTCCGACTGTGCCTCCAGTGCGTTGAGCACCGACCGACGCCGTTCTCGGAGTGCCGTCGTCATCTGGGTGACTTCAACGGTGCTCCACTGTTGCGGCGTATTCGACCGCTGCAGCGCCAGGACCAGGTCCGTCCAACCGGTCAACGTTTGAACAGTCTCCTGGATCAGGTTGACGAGGTCTTGGCGGCTGGCTCCTTCGACCGGTTTACCTGACGCACCCCTGAATTTGCGGTCGAGTTCCTCGATCTCCCGACTGACCTGCGAGTTGTCACTCAGGCGCCGGATCACCCTTATGACATCCCGCACTGCGGTTCGTCCATCTGCGGCGGCGATCTTCAGCGGTCGGCCGAGCAGCCCGTCTGGAGCCAGCCACGTTTTCGCGATATCCGTCGCGCGTTTGAAACGCAGCGTGCGCCGACGCAGCATCCGACCGGCGGCCTCGCATGCCTCGCGGAGAGACCGTTCGGCCTCGGTGACATCGTGGAGAACCGTCAACGGCGGGGAGCCGACCAGCAGACCCTGGAGAGCACGCCGACCAACCTGCTCCGCCACATCTCTCAGATCGGGTACGACCCTCGGAGCGAGTTCGGTGAGCCAAGCTCCTGTCGTCGACTCACCGGTGACGAGAGCGGCACGCACCAACGACGCGACGGTCAGCAAGGCGCTGGGTGAGTCGTCCGCGACAGCAGTCGCGTCCAGGTCGGCTAGTTCGGTCCGCAACGCGTTGTTGACCGCGCCGGTTTCGGTGCGTACGACCTCCGACAGCGCGGCGATACGCAGCACGGCACTCCGAGGAATCCACCCAGCCTCGGCCGCCATGGTCGCGGCCAGGCCGAATCGCCGCTGGCCGATGAGTGTGGCGACATTTTCGACCAGACGCCGATCGTCAGCGCCATCGTCCACGACGACCGGGCCGGTTTCGGTGACCGGGTCGGGTTCATGATCAGCATGGGGATCGGTATCGGCATCTCCGATGGTCGCGGCGGTGTCGACCGCCCTGACTGGCTCCGACTCGGGATCCGACTCGGCATCGGCCTCGCCAGAGGGAGCGGAGTCGGTGATCTGGGCGCCGTGGTGATCATCGACGGCGCCAACGGCACTTCCCTCGGCGGAGGGCGTCGGGACATCCATGCCTGCTCCGTCGACATTCGTGCCCGGTTCAGCGGCCACCGAGACGCTAGGAGCTGATTCGGTTAGTTCGTCCGCACCCTCGGCCGTTACGTTGACATTGGAGCAACGGGTCAGCAGATTGGCCTGGACGGTCAGCGGCAGCAGGTCCCGGCAACAGTTCACGAACTGGTTGATCAGGGCGAACCGTTGCGCGGCCGGCGTCTCCGGGTTGGCGAGATCGTTCAGCGTGGCCAGTGTGACTGCGCGAGTCCGTTCCTCGTTGGTCCAGCGTGGAGTGGCGATCAGATCGTCGGCGAGTTCCTGTGCCTTGGCCAGATCAGCGATGAGCGGGGCGTTGTCCGCGGGCGCGACGAGGCCCCGTAGCCGCGCGAGGCTGGTCCGTGTCGGCGTGTCGTCGGCTGCCATGACCAGATCGTCGAGTGCCGTGAGCAGCGCCGCACCGGTGTCGCCGTTGACGACCGCGCCTGCTTCGCGCAGGACCGCGCTGGCCTCGTCGAACGACTCGCGGAGTTCGGCAAGCGCACTGAGATCGTCAGCGGCCGGAGGCCGGTCGATGGTGACATCGTCCAGGACCCCCCGGGCGGCGGGTGCTGCTGCCTCCAGCGCCCGCCGCAGGTTCTCACCGACCTGCCGAAACTCGACGATCGTCAGTTGCGGCGGATTACCGGTGCCACTATCGCAGGTGTTGTCCAGGTTCTCGGCCACGCGCGCGTCCTCCCCCTCGTTCGCAGCGCTCCGCTGCAGGTCGCATCCGGATTCCAGGGCATCCGCGCAGGCGTCGGACCCGTCCAGCGGATCGGTTTCATCAGCATCGATCGCTTCGGCGCCGGATTGGCTGTCGTTACGGTCCTTGCCTGCATGACGGTCACGAACCGGCCGCCATTCGGGCGATGCCGCGATGACTCGTTCCGCGGCGGCGACAATGAGCTCGACTTGCTCATCGGACACGCAGTCGGGTCGGAACCATGTCTGCTTGCTCGCCCACAGCCACATTCGCGCGTCACCCAGTGTGGCTACGCCATTCGCCCATACGGCGACGCACAACAGCGCTGCCGGCCAATGCGCGGCCGGGTCACGCGTCACCGATCGGTGTGACGGTGCTAAGTGCTCGACGGCGAGGACATGGTCGATGATGTCCACACAGACGACGTAGGTCAGTGCCACTGCCACGTGACGTGCTTCGGAGCCGTCCGTGCGCATCATCCGGCTAAGGACGTCCTGACACAGCCGTAGCCCCACATGGCGGGGTGCGATCCTCAGCCCGAGCGGACGAAGCACCGACGACCGTTCCGGCAACGGCATCGCCGACAACGCCTTGCTGATGTCCTCTGGTGTGAGGCGTTTCAGCGCCGACCTCAATGGCGCCGGGCATCTATTCAATGTGGCTGAAAGCTCCTGCAGCACCGCGTCGCGATCCGCGTTCTCACCCAGCGGCCAATCCCTTCCTGCCCAGACGGGATATGGGATGGTTGGGTCGTCGTATGGGCATGGGCCATGAGTTCGATGGGTGGACATGAAGCCTCCGGCAGAATCCGACCGGGCAGGTCGGAAGGGGAACAATTGAGCGTATCGCTGCAGATCAACTTCGTGGAAGGCACGATCACGACCCGCCGCGAGAGTGCGGTCTGACGAACGTGTGGCCGGGCGGCAGCTCCTCCGGACCGACCAGGCCCGCCCCCGCCCGATAGCTTTGATAGTTCTGGCGGGCTTGGTCGCTCGCCTCCTGCTGCCCGATCCGCCGTAGATGGCCGGCGACCAGATGCTTGCGCACGAAGCGTGGGTCCAGCGCCCCGGTCGGTCGTGAGTCCTCTGTGGAACGCGGCTCCGCCGGCACGGAATGAGGCTCGTAGACGACGAGTGGAACGGCCGACTCCCCCGGCTCCAAAGGAAAGTGCACTCGCCCATCCGCGCCGAGACCCCCCAGATCAGCATGGAGCGCACCAGCGGTCATGAGTTCGTCCACGGCTACGTCAAGTTCAGCCGCCGCAGCGCCGACCGCTGCCGACAGACCCGACCGGGCGAGCATGGCCCGCCCAGCTGGGTCGAGATGGCCGAGACGACGCACCGCACGCAGCACCCGTTGGGGGAGTGACAATCCACCACGACCGGTGCTCTGGCCGGTACTAGCACTGCGGCGAGGCTCCCCCGGTGCCCCGTCGCGGGTCAGAATCCGTGGATCGTAACGATATTCTATGTCCGATCCGTCGACCGTGACTGGCTGATCCAGCAACGTTGTCGTAGCGCGGACCGCGCTCGCGCCGCGTCCCCAGACGCAGGTCACCATGATGCCGGCGAAGAACTCCAGTGGCCATTCGATACCCGTCATCCGAGGGTGTCCGAACAGTTCCACATCCACCGTCTGAGTGGCCTGATCTCGTTCGAGTCTCCGTCCGTCGTGGGCCAACTGGAGCCGCAACCGCACCCCATCCAGTCCCGCGTCGCGCATCTGGGTACTGACCGCGTCCGGCACGGGCAGCTGGCCCTCCAAGAGATGTTTGAGGCGAAGCGGCACCGTCCACGACAACTGGCTGTCAGTGACGGTGAGTTCGTCCAGGCGATCGTCATCTTCCGCTTCGGGTTCAAAGAATGGACCGGCATCAGCGGTGGGGGCGGCCGGATCATCCGGCAGTGTGGAAAGCCAGCCAAGACCCAGCGGCTGTGCGACATCGAAACGCCTGTAGACGCTGTCAGGGCGTTCTGCCCGCCAAACGCCGCCGCCCTGCCGGGGGTCGTCCAGCCGCAGGTGCACATCACCCCGGAGCAGGCCGGTCGCCTCGTCCACCTCGCGGCGAGCGTATTCGCTGATCACCGCGTTGGCGTGACAGACCGCGAGCGCGTACTCGACGCCCATTAGTCGGGTGTCGCTGCCCTGTATGGCCCGCAGGCGGGGTCCCACCGCCGTGAAAATCACTGTCCGGTCCCGCCGCCGCCACCTGCTTCTCCGCTGCAGAAGGGGCATGTTGGCGATCCCCGCGGCCAGTTCGTCGAGGTCGCCGCCACCGAGCGCTCCTGGGTCGTGCAACCGATCATCCAGCGTCTCCCCGGTAAACGCGTACCCGCGCCACATCTTCAGCTCTGGCAGGTGCGCCAAGGCCCCAGCGACAGTGCCGAATATGCCGGCTAACGCGGCTGAAAGCTGCTCCTCGCCGGCATCGTCGGAGAGCATGGCCGTCAGGGCCAGGGTCGCGCCGTCACCGAGCAACTGGCCACGGCCGCTGGTCAGCAGGTAAAGCGCGTAGAAGGCCGTTTCGTCGAGGTCAGCATCCTGACGGCTGGCGTACCGAGCGTTCAGCAGCAGATGCTCATGGGGGTCCAGCCAGCCGCGGCGGCGGATCCGGTCAAGTCGTTGGGGCGTCGCCGAGAAGCCCTGGCCGAACGCATCGAAGTCGAGGACAAGACGTTCCCGTGACACCAGACCGCCGGGGGGCACCTCCGCCTTGCCCGGCCCGGTTACACCAGCGGGCGCGCCGCTGAGCCAGTCCGGAACGTCCCCGTTGGCCCTGAGCGCCGGATCGGCACCCTCTTTATAGACGACCTCCGCTAGCAGTGGATCCCCTCCAGGCAAGATGTCGATCATGGTGCCAACGGGGAGCGCGGCCGTGGTGTCATCGAAGCTCACCCGAGGCAGCGCCGAGAGATCAGGCCCGCTCACATAGGCCTCGTCGTTGAGGCTATAGCCGAAGTAGACCGCGTTGAACGCGACATTCACATGCACGGGCGCGCGGCGTTTCGTGACGAGGGCGTACAGGTATCGCGACAGACGCTCACGGTCTTCCGGCGCGGTGGAGTCCCACCCGAGCGTCATTGCGGGCGTCAGGATCGGATCATCTATGAAGGGTCGCCACACCGAGGCAGTCATGCCGCTGTCCTCGCTGAGCGTCGTCATGACGCACGCCCGGTGCCAGTGCGGCTCCGCTGCCGTATCTCGCGCTGTACGTGGCTGACCTCGCGCCAGCGCACTCCATCCCGTACCACGCGACCATCGGCCTCCAGCCGAACCAATGACTGCTCCACATCGGACAGACGAAGGGTCGGCTTCACGCCGAAGTACCGACTGTCGATCAGCACACTTTCCAGCCGCCGAGGGTGGTCAACTCCGCGCAGGAAATATGTCTCCTCGCCGCGCAGCGCCCTCAGCACGTTCAGGGGATGAACGCCCCGCACCACGGCCCAGACGAGGTTGAAGACCTGTTCGTCCAGCCGCTGCCGCATGTACTCGGCGACGACTCCTGCAGTGTCTCGGCGGACCAGCGGGTTTTCGAGTGCGATGGCCACCCCAGGTTTCTCTTCTCCCACCGGCCAGTTCGGCTTGCCCCAGCAAGCCGAACATCTGTTCGCTGGTGTCGAACAACACCCGTCGGGCAAGTCCGTAACACCGAAATAGTCGGCGAGCTTGCGGTTCGCGCAGGTCGTCGAGTCGTTGAAGAAGTCCCGCAGTAGCCCGATCTCCAGGGCGGCGCGAGCCGCCTTGCCCTGCGCCGCCCGCAGGAAGCCCCGCGGAAGTGTGGACGTGTCCACCGCGATGCCGGTGACCAGGCGCCGGCTTGGCGCCGCGGAGACGTCCAGGAGGCCCCGGTCGTGCAGATCAGCCAGGAGCTGCCAGGTGTCGGCGACATCCTCGGCGATGGTCCGATAGGCGGGAACGGTTCGTGTCAGGAAGGCATCCAGGCACCCGACGTCGAGTTTCTGTCTGCGCAGCGCGCCGGCGACGTTCGATCGCGCGGGCAAGGAGAGCAGCACCGTGATAACCCGATCCTCGATCAGATCCTCCGGCGTGCTAGCCGTATCGCCGGCAGCGGACGATCTCACGTTGAGCAGTTCGCCTGGTTTGACGGCGCAGTACGGTGGGAAGTCGCCCAAGTCCTCGACCGCCCCCAGTCCGGCGAGCGCGGTGAAGGAGCGCACCACTCCGGCCGTGTAGTTGTCGACCGTGCGCTGTTCTCGTGCGTCCTGGCGGGTCAGCCGTCCGGCATCGAGGTCCTCGCCGATGAGAGCTGTAGCCAGGGCCGTCGCGTCCAGCACGGTCTGGCACCGCAACACGGCTCGTCCCATCCGCTCCAGCAACGCGGGCGACAGGTCCGTACAGGTCATGAATTCAGCGGTTCGAAGCCCGCGACTTGTCAGCAACGCCAGGCCGACGTTCGCTTCCCGGTTCGTCGTCGTGCCGGCGTCCCGGCCAGCTCGGCCGATCTGCTGGTACAGCGCCGCGAGGTCAGTCGGCGCGCTGACACAGAACACCGTCCGCACATCCGGCCGGTTGACTCCGAGGCCGAATGCCGACGTGGCGACGATCACCAACGGCACGAATCCCTCGTCACCTTGTCTCGGCGCCTCCCGAAACGCCGTCATCACCGCTGACTTCTCCGCCTCGGTGAGCCGGCCGTGGAATCGCATCACGCGCACGCCGCCTTCCCCGAGGAAATCGCGCAGATGTGCGTGCAGGGCGACCACTTCCTTGACCGTAAGGCAGTAGAAGATCGCGTGACCGCGAAGGGAACCGACGACCTCCTCGGCCAGCTGTGTGGTATTCACCAAGCCAGCCTGCTTCAGGCTGCGACGGAAGATGGCCAGCTCGGGCCGGATTGGGTTTTCCCGTACAGTGACAAGGGTCCCGGCGGCTTCTTCCGCCGCCTCTCCAGTCGGACCGCCTGGTGGCTCGCCCGGGAGCCCGAACAAACCCTCGCGCAAGCCCGCGTGGACGGTCCGGCTCGCCGTTGCCGTAAGAGCAGTCACGGGGAGGCCGTAATCGCGGCGAAGGTCGGCGAGGAACTGTGCCAGACGACTCATCGATGGCCGGAAGTCGTTCCACTGCACGAATGTGTGTGCCTCATCGACCGCGATTCGCGTGACGATGCCCGACGCCACCCCGTCACGGACCAACTGACGGAATCGTCGCTGGCACATGCGCTCAGGCGAGACGTAGACGATGCGGATTCGGTGATCGGCGCGGCCGAGAAGCTGGTCAGCGACTTCGGTCTTACCAGCCCGACTACTCGACTCGCGAAGCGGCGCCACAAGCGCCCGAACAGCACCACCGATGCTCCGGTTGAGTTCCAACGCCTGGTCGTGCATCAGCGCAATCAGCGGCGAGACCACGATTGTCACGCCGGGCAAGACGAGTGCTGGTAGCTGGAAGCAGTAACTCTTGCCGAATCCGGTCGGCAGGAGACCCAGCACATTCCTGCCTGCCGCGGCCGCACGGATGATCTTTTCCTGCGCTGGCTTGAGCGTCACTGGCTCATCGGACAATCGCAACAGTCCGCCGATGGCTGCCGCCCGTCTCAGCACCTCGTCGCCGAGGGTGCCGTCGGCTCGATGCCGTGCGACCTCTTCGGTGGTGAGCACGAGTTCCCGGATGCGTCGGGTCTGCGGAAGCACCGTGTGGTCTTCCAACGCCTTCGCGGTGCACAATTGCTCGGCGCGTGTGCTCGTGAGCAGGTCATGAGCGGCGAAAAACCGCCAGATGCGCGCCCAGCCTTCGGCCATCGGCACGACGTTGCCGCCGCCCCGCTCGCCGGTGGCCGGATCATCACGGAGCAGCCCCTCGTCGAGCGATCCGAGGAAGGTCTTCCGGTACGCGCGGCGGAAAGCGGTCAGTCCGCCGAGCCGCCGGTCGCTGATGACGATGACACCGAAGTGCCGCTCGGACCTGATCAGTCGCCCAACGGCCTGCCGAAGTTGCAGTGCCGCGAGCGGCAGGTAGTAGTACTCACTGGCAACGGCATCCGGATCGTCGACGTGGGCGGCCTCGGCCCGAGTCGTGATCGCGGCGCGGCGAGCTTCGATAACGGGTGCGGCGAACGGAGCGAACGGCAGTTTGTTGATCCATACGAGGTGCAGTCGTCGGTGATCGAAGACGTCGACACCCTGCCACAGCCCTCTCGTGCCGACGAGTACGCCACCTCCGTGTTCCGCATCAGTGAATTCCCGGACCGCGCGAGGATTTCCCAACACCAGAGCGGACAGCACTGAAGCGCCGTTGCCCCGAGCGCCGAGCTCTGTCGCGAGGAAGCCAGCGATGCCACCGGCGGTCGAACGGGCGGTGGTCAGGACCAGCGACCCTCCGTCGAACCCGCCGCGCGAGCCGGGCGGCGGGTCATCGAGTGCGTCGACCCGGGTGACGATCTCCTCCGCGTAGCCAGCCAGTTGATGCGCTACGGTCCGCATCGCGCCCTCAGTCTGTTCAGCCCAGGACGGAAAATCGGAGAAACACACGAGTTCGGCCTGACGACCGTAGTCGAATGGCGTGGGCAGGTCGAGGGTAGCCATGTCGTCCGGCAAACCGAGGCGGTCGCGGATAAATTGCCAGCTCCCCGATACGCGGAGCGTCGCGGACACGTAATAGGTTCGGGTGAAGGAGGTCAGGAACTGTTGCCAGACGGTTTCGGCGGCCAGCTCGATCGGACTGGTAGCGATGCGGAATCGATACGAGCGAAACTCACCGCTCGGTGCCTTGAGTTCCTCCGCGTAGACCACCCGGTTTGATGTGGCCGGCGGCAGCGGCCCGAGTTGTACCTCTGACGTCTCAGGCTCGTTCCCTGCTTCATCGTCGGGCGGCATGCCGTCGACCTCGTCGACCTCGTCGCCGAGATCGTCGTCATTGTCTAGCTCAGCCGCGTCGCCGTGGTCATCGTCGGTGTCATCGGGCGGGCTGGTCGCGGAATCCGCGGCTACGGCGGACTGACCAAGCACCCCACCTATGTCATCGACGATCGTGTCGCTGGCATCCCTGATCCGGGTGCACCGGGCCAGCAATGCCCGGATGCGCTCCGCCTCGAAAAAGTCCAGGCCGGGCCCCTGCGCTTCCAGGTACGCCGCCAGCGACCCGATGACCGTGTCACACACACCCGCCAGATGCCGCAGCGATCTTGCCAGCCTGCGGGTCTGGCCCACCCCCGCGCTACCGGAATAGGAGCTAGCCAGTGTCGCCGCGCGGGAACCCACCACGACCCCGGCGCCAGTTCCTCGCGCGTCGAACGCGCGACTCACGGCCAGCGGAAGGTGCTCCTGATCGAGTAAGCGTCCCAGGTTCCGCACAGCCTCGTACACCCTGTCACGCTGGGCACCGCGCCGAGCCGAGTCCGTCCAGATGCTCAGCTCGCTGAAAACATCCTCGACGGCGTGGTAGTCCAACGTCGTCGTCAGCCCGGCTGTCGCCGCGTCCTCCAGCTGGTGTGCTTCATCGACAATGAGCAGCGTTTCGCCACCCAGCATGGTGAGGTCTTCGAGATGCGCAATAAGAAGTGCATGGTTGGCGAGTACCAGCCGATGAGTCGCCAACGCCTCCCGGACGACGTCGGTGTGCTGCGCCATCAGCGTTCCGGTGTTCGCCGGATACTCGCCGTTACTGGCTTGGCTGAGTGATTCCAGCCAAACCGGCAATGCGGGGCCCGCGTGTTCCGTGAAGAACGATGGCACATCGACCGAGTCGACTGAATGCGCTGCCCAGGAGTCAAGAACGTCCGTCGACTTGAGAAGCCGCAACACGAGGAATACAATTAATTCGCGGAATTCCGGCCGAGCGAGAAACCGGTTTGGCGTGCCGGGACCGGGCAACCGCCGGGCGCCGATCCCCGTCGCGTCCGAGAGCACCGCGACCAAGGCACGCAACGACAAGCGGCTGCCTTGGCCTTTCACCAGGTCGCTCGCTTCCAGGAGGCCGGACACCACGTTGCCAAGCTTTCCCACGTCGTTGGCCAGTTGCGCCTGCAGTTGTTTCGTAAAGGTCGCGAGAATCGCCGTGTGGTCCGGCCCGCTGGCCAACCAGTCCAGTACCGCGGCCAGCATCGCCAAACTCTTACCGGTGCCCGTTGGCGCCTCCACCAACGCGGGGACACCCGCATCCACCCAGTGGTGGAGCGCGGTCGTCATCTGATCCTGTGCCGGCCGACGCTTGGCAGTCGTGCCCAGCGAAACCGACGCCAACAGCGCGGGGTCCACTCGACCGTCCGCACCTCGCAACGACGGCCCGATGACCAGCCGAGTGCGCCCTGCCGCAGTACCCTTGGCATCGCTGACTCGCCCCCTGCGCGGCGCATGCCCGGCCAACAATGGGCTGAGGACCGCGGCGATCTCACCGGGACCGTGTGCGCGGACCTCCCCGAGCAGCTCTCCGGCGGCGTGACCGCGCGCAGCCGCCGCGAGATGGCGCGCGAGAGTCCAAGCCGGTGAGTCGGCGCACGCCGAGGCGACCAGGCCGGCAAGGTCGCCAGGCCACGCAGCCACCTCTTCACCCACCCGCTTCAGCAGCCGGACCAGCAGTTCGGCATCGTCGACAGCGTCGTGCCACGCCAAACCCGATCGGTCGATCATCTGATCATCGGCCAACGCGGCCAGCCTGTGGCTGGGCGCCGTGGGCCACAGAGCGAGTGAGAGGTAATAGGCGTCGACCACCGTGGGCGTAAGGCCCTGTAATCCTTCCCGCGCGTATGCCGCCTCGAGCAGCGGAAAATCGGCTTCCGTGCCGTTATAGGCAACGATCATTCGGGCTTCTTCGGTGAACTCATGCAGTTCCGCCAAGGCATCGGCAGGATTCACGGCCGAAGCCGCATATCGCTCACGGTGCGACGGCGACCGGATCGCCCACGTCTCGTCTGGTAGCTCGACAAACCAGCAACGTCGTGGCTCCGCCGCGATCCACGCGGCATCCGTGCCGAACCGAACCGCGCCGATCTCAAAGATTCGCCTTTCGACAAATGGATCCTTGGCCGTGGTTCGAACAACCGACTCCACGTCCACGGCCACCGCACGCAACGGACCGCCGGGGGCTGGACTCGTCAACGGTGACGTTGCAGTCTGCTTGTCGTGCTGCTTCTCGTATACCTCGGCGACGCGTATCCGACCGGCTGACTGGACGAGCGATCCGCTTGCCACCGCATCTACCACCAGCTTCGCGACACGCTTCTGGTCGAGCCGTGCCACCCGCCTCTGCATGACCGCGGTGATGTCCGCCAACGTCATCCCATCGGGAGACTCGGCTACGACCTCCAGAATCCGGCGGATGTGCGAAGGCAAGACCCCACCAGTTTTCCCGTCCGAATCAGCCACGACGTTCCCAACCCCTACCGCTAGCCACCCACACGTCCGTGCGGGGAGTGCCGACCAGGTCATTACTCATCGTTAGTAGCGCGGCGGGACAACCGAGCGTTACTTGTTGTGTTGCTCCCAGCAACCTTCGGTTAGCTTGCCTTCCCCACGCGGGGGACCGTGCTGTCATCGGGCGCAGGACAATGTGGATCATGCGGCGCCGTCGAGGGCGGTGGTCCCGAAGGGGCCGCGGTCGATCCAGGTCTTGCCGTCGGCGGCGATGCCCTCCAGGAGGTGGAGTGCGTGGGTGAAGCCGGCGGCGTCGAGTTCCAGTTCGGCGACCGTCTCCGGGTCGTCGCCGAGATTGACACCCAGTGCTTCCATGTCCTTGACACAGATCTTCCAGGTCCCGCCGTTCACCAGGGTCAGTTCCAGAGTGCAATGGGAATCGTCCGGTTGGACCACATGAACCGAGCAGATCGAATCAAATCCAAATTCCTTGCGTTCCTGGCCGCCGAACGAGACATTCTCGAAGTCGAGATCGGCGGTCACCTCCCGAACTCCATTTCGGGTCATCAGGAACAGTCGGACGTCATACTTGGAATATCGCATGGGTCCACCAGGGACTCGACCGCGTTTCGCGTTTTTCGCCGGAGTTTGCAGGAAAGCATAGGCGAGGACGTCACGCCACGTGAGATGGTAGTGGTGCAGCGCCTGGTTGAGCAGGATTGTCTTGTCACAGGTCAGCCATGACTCCATCTCCGACTCGGAGGGCCGAGTGGCGTCCAGCTTCGCCTTCCACCGCGTGAAGGCGGCTTCCCTACCCGCCAACAGTTGTGCCCGTTCCTCCTTTTCCTCGGCGTACCTGCGACGCTCGCCGATGACGCGTAGCCACCGGGTTGCGGCGGTGACTCCGCTGGCCACCGCCAGGACCGTGGCCAGCGCACCCAGGAGCGCATGTGTTTCCATGGCCGTAACAAAAACATCCACCGCGGCCGGTACGAGCACGACAGTCGAGAGACAGCACGACACCTCGGTGGCTTCGGTGACCCGGTACCGGTCACGGTAAGCCCGCAGCGTTCCAGCCTTCCAGCGGTCCCTTACCTCGCTGCGGATGATGTACCGAATCAACCATCTGATCTGGTCGGCGGTGATGCTTTTCTCTCGGTATATCTCGGCGATCTCGTCGCGCAGCGTGCAGCGGATTCCGACGGTATCGGCGAGGAACCTGGCGCGTTGGACTCCGTCCGGACCGTACTTGTGCACGTAGTAGTTGAACCAGCGGCTCACTTGACTGGCGAACCCCGTCCCACCTCCTGGGTTGATTGCGCGCTGGCCGTAGTAGTCGCGATCCTTGGCCTCTGACCGTTGGGCCTTGTACCGCCATTCCAGTCCGGTCCGGGCCGCGACACACAAAGCTGCGAGTGCCAGCACGAACGCGGCGATCGGGAAGGGCGTCGCATGTTCCAGGACCGACCAGCCCAGGTATCCGACGGCGATCACGAGCAGGCCAGACCAGGCGAAGGCTCGCTGGCGGTCGCCACGGGTGGTCGGGTCCGGCGCGACCGGCCGCACGCGGGCGGGGGTGGGAGCG
>DASVLX010000098.1:0-68971 GCA_036384655.1 Pseudonocardiaceae bacterium | reverse complement strand
ACCTTCACCCCACCGCCGACCGTCGACCCGACACAACGCCCACGGATCAACCGTGTCGGTTGACCGGCACGTAGTACGGGTTGACGACGTGGCCCTGCTCGGTGTTGGTGTCGTACTGGTAGATCTCGCGGCCGTTGATGAACACGCGCAGCGCGCGGCTCATGATGTCCAGCGGGTCACCGGACCAGAGCACCACATCGCCGTCCAGGCCGGGCTTCAGCGCGCCGACCCGGTCGTCGAGCCCCAGGATGCGTGCGGGATTGACTGTCAACGCCCGCAGCGCGGTCTCCGTGTCCAGGCCCTCCTTGACCGCCAGGGTGGCCTGGTGCACGAGGAAGTTGATGGGCACCACCGGGTGATCGGTAGTGATCGCCAGCAGCACCCCGGCCTTGGCGAGGATTCCGGCCGCGCGCATGGTTCGATTGCGCAGCTCGACCTTCGACCTACTGGTGAACATCGGTCCGAAGATAACCGGAATATGCTTCTCCGCCAGGATATCCGCGATCAGGTGGCCTTCGGTGCCGTGGTTGATCACCAGTCGATAGCCGAACTCCTCTGACAGCCGGATCGCGGTGAGGATGTCGTCGGCGCGGTGGCAGTGCTGGTCCCAGGCCAGTTCACCGTCCAGCACCCGCACCAGGTTCTCTAACGTCAGGTCGCGGTCGAACGGCTTGTTCTCATTGGCCGCGTGATCCCGTTGGGCGCGGTAGTTGGTCGCCTTGGTGAACGCGTCCCGGATCACCGCGGCCACACCAAGCCGGGTTGCCGGGGTTCTGTCCTTCTCGCCGTGCACCCGCTTCGGGTTCTCACCGAGCGCGCTCTTGAGGCTGATATCAGTGCGGAACGCCATCTCGTCCGCCGAGCGGCCCCAGGTCTTGACGGCAACCGTCTCGCCGCCAATGGGGTTTCCGGAGCCCGGCTTGACCACGGCGGAGGTGACCCCGCCGGCCAGCGCGTCAGCGAAGCCGATATCGGCCGGGTTGATGCCGTCGATCGCCCGGAACCGACCGCCGTTCGGGTCGGTCATCTCGTTGACGTCCAGGCCTGCCCATGCCTCGCCGTCCTCGAACACCCCGAGATGCGCATGCGCCTCCACGAAGCCCGGCAGCACCCAGCAGCCGTCCGCGTCGATCTCGGTCACCGTTTCGGGCACGTCGACTTCGGCGGCAGCACCAACGGCGGCGATCCGGCCGTCGTGAATCAGGACCGTGCCACCCTCGATTGGCGGGCCGTCGACAGGGACAACATATCCGCCGGTGATCGCGACATCCACGAACAACCAGGTTAATCGATATCGCTCAGGCGGGATGGATTCCCCAGCTGCCCGCCCACGACTCACCGGGTTCGAGGACGATCAGATCCACACCGGAGTTGAGTGCGTCCGGTGGGCAGGTCATCGGCTCGATCGCGATCGCCGTGACCTGGCCAGGGAATCCGTCGGTGAGGAACACCTGCACCCAGCGGAAATCCGGCTCAGCCCAGACATCCACGCCACCGCCAAGCCTGCTGGTCAGGCTGTGATGAATCAGACCGTCTTCGGCTGGCTTGCAGCCGCCGAACGGAGTATCGAGCCGAACTCCAGAAAGCGAGCGCGGTTTACGGAAATCGTAGGTCGTGCCGCTGACCGGCATGGCAGGGCCGGACGGGATCATCGTGGCGTGGTCCAGCGGCAGCACGGTGGTCGCGGCCAGCCGTAGGTCACAGTCGGCGAGCGGCACCGTGCCGACCCGCGGATATGGATGTGTGCCGAGCCCGAAGGGGACCGCCCGGTCACCGATGTTGCGGACGGTGTGCCGCACCGTCAGCCCATCGCTGTCCAAGCCGTACTCGATAGTGGTGCGCAGCGGCACCGGCCAACCGTCCTCCGCTGGAATGTCGATGCCCAGCCGGACGTGTCCCTCGGCCTGGGACTCAACGCTCCACGGCCGGCGGCGCACCAGGCCGTGGCTGGCGTTGCCCCGGGCCGGCTCGGTGATCGTCAGCTGATGCGTCTCGCCGCGCCACTCCCAACGACCGCCGGCGACCCGGTTCGGCCACGGCACCAGCACGGCCCCGGACCCCATCGGCGGCGCCTGATCCTCCGGGTAGGTCTGCAGATACGGCACGCCGGCCACCTCGAAGGCGCGGATACCCGCGCCGACCTGGGTAACTACCGCATGGGCCGAGTCGTGCCGGATTTCAAACTGCTCGCCGGTGGGTCCGCTCACGGACCAACACTATCCGTCAACCTCCGCGGACACCGGAGATTGGTAACGCCAGAACGAGGGCAACGCGATGGCCGCGGCCACGACGAGCACGACGACCAGCAGCCCACCACCGGTCACCGCCATGGTCGTGCCCACCGCGGCGCCGACCGTGCCGTGCAGCAGGTCGGCCAGCCGCGGTCCGCCCGCCACCACCACGGTGAACACGCCCTGCATCCGACCACGCATCTCGTCGGTGGCCGCCACCTGCAGCATCGTGCCGCGAAACACCATGCTGACGAGGTCAGCGGCCCCGCCGATGCCGATGCACAGCACCGCCAGCCAGAGCTGGCCGGACAGGCCGAACCCGGCGACCGCCAGTCCCCAGGCCACGACCGCGACGGTGATCGCCACGCCATGCCGACGGATCCGGGACAGCCACCCGGACAGCAGGCCGGCCAGCACCGAACCGATCGGCATCGCGGCGAACAACAGCCCCAGCGCGAACCCGCCGCCGGCCGGACCGCCGAAGGTGTGCTGGGCGATCTCCGGGAACAGCGCCCTGGGCAGGCCGAAGACCATCGCGATGATGTCGAGCAGGAAGGAGGCCAACAGGACCTTCCGGGTGGCCAGATACCGGAAGCCGTCGATCACCTGGGCCAGCCCGGCGCGCCGGGCGGCGCCGTCCAGCGGTGGCAAGGACGGCAGCCGCCACACCGCCCACATGGTGAGGGTCAGCCCGGCCGCGTCGATCAGGTAGAGAGTGGACAGCCCGAGCACCGGGATCAGCGCGCCGGCCAGCATCGGACCCATCACGGCGCCGAACGACACCACCGTGCCGTTGAGCGCGCCGGCGGCCGGTAGCAGCTCGGCGGGCACCAGCCTGGCGATGGCGGCGCTCCGCGTCGGCTGGTTGACCGCGAAGAACACCTGCTGCAGGCCCAACAGGGCGAGCACCAGCGAGACCGAGTTGACCGAGAGGGCGGCCTGCAGCCAGAACAGCACGGAGGTGACCGCGATGCCGCCGTTGCTGATCAACAGCAGGGTGCGCCGGTCGACCGCGTCGGCGATGGCGCCGCCCCACAGCCCGAACAGCAGCAGTGGCACCAGTGCGACACCGCCGGCCAGACCGACATAACCAGAGGAGCCGGTCAGGTCGTAGACCTGGGTCGGCACCGCCACGATGGTGAGCTGCGAGCCGATCGACGTGACGACATTGGACCAGAACAGCCGGCTGTAGGGCGGCACCCGCAATGGCCGGACGTCCACCACCAGCGCATGCCACCAGTGGCGTGTGGGCTGTGGGGCTACGGCGCATTCGGCAGTCACGTGGGGTTAGCTTACGTGAACTAACGAACAAGCCGATGTGACATTCTCGGCCGAAATGGATCAGGAATCAGGGACCGAGCCGCTTGATCCGGTAACCCTCGTCGGCGAGTTCGTAGACCAGTCGGTCGTGCATCCGGTCCGGCCGACCCTGCCAGAACTCCACGACCTCCGGGTTAATTCGCCAACCACCCCAGTGCGGGGGTACCGGAATCTTCTCGGCGTCCGCGAACTGCCGCTGGATCTTGGCCAGCGCGTTCTCCAAGACGGTCCGGCTGGCCACCGCGCGTGACTGCGGCGACGCCCATGCTCCCAGTTGCGAGCCTCGCGGCCGCTGCGCCCAGTAGGCGGCCGTCTCGGCCTCGCTGACCCGCTCGACCGTGCCGCGCACATGCGCCTGGCGCTGCAGCGCGTACCAGGGGAAGGTGGCCGACGCGTACCGGGTTGCCCGCAGGTCGTGGCTCTTGTTCGAGGTGTAGTTCGTGAAGAACACGACGCCGCGCCGGTCGAGTCCCTTGCACAGCACGGTGCGCGACGACGGGATACCCTTCGGGCTGGCGGTGGCTAGCACCATCGCGTTCGGTTCGGGCAGGCCAGCACGCCTCGCGTCATCCAGCCAGGCCTGCAACTGTTCGTGCCAGGTCGCCTCCAGATCCGATTCGCGCAGACTGCCCTGTTCGTAGGACACCCGCATGCCGGGCAGTTCGAGTACGCCGTTCGTCTCGGACACCCCGAAATCACCTCCGGTCTGGTGGACCTTGGTTCACGCGTCAGGCAACCGACACGCAATGAAGTTTTGATAACAGCCGACGCTACGGCGTTTTCTGACGATGCGGAACCGCTCAAGCGGTGATCCCGCACACCGGCTACCTTTCGGAATCGGTATCGGAATCGAATCAGGCCGAAGGTCCGTCCAACGGACTGAATCGTGCCCTTCTTCGTGACAGACGACACGCACCCACCCGTTGCCGGGGCCGCCGTGCGTGGTGCACGCTGCTCGTATCCAACCCCTCGCACGGCGCACGCACCGGTGCTCAAGAGGTTGCGGCGTGCGGGCGACTCCCCTCATGAAGGGCGGTGCACAACGTGGTGCCGAGTGACCAGAACGCGACCAAGCCGGATCCCGGATTCCGTCCCGGCCTGGAAGGCGTGATCGCGTTCCAGACGGAGATCGCCGAGCCCGATCGGGATGGCGGCGCGCTGCGCTACCGCGGCGTCAACATCGAGGACCTGGCCGGCAAGATCACCTTCGGTAACGTCTGGGCCCTCCTGGTGGATGGCCGCTTCGGTGAGGGATTGCCGCCCGCCGAGCCGTTCCCGATTCCCGTGCACACCGGCGATGTCCGGGTGGACGTGCAGGCCGCGCTGGCCATGCTGGCGCCGATCTGGGGTTACCAGCCGCTGCTGGACATCACCGACGACCAGGCTCGCGACCAGCTCGCGCGCGGCTCCGTGATGGCGCTGTCCTACGTGGCGCAGTCCGCCCGTGGCATCGGCCAGCCGGCCGTGCCGCAGAAGCGGATCGACGAGTGCCGCACGATCACCGAAAGGTTCATGGTCCGCTGGCGCGGTGAGCCCGACCCGGAGCATGTTCGCGCGGTGGACGCGTACTGGGTGTCGGCCGCCGAGCATGGGCTGAACGCGTCCACGTTCACCGCCCGGGTGATCGCCTCGACCGGCGCCGACGTGGCCGCCTGCCTGTCGGGCGCCATCGGCGCGATGTCCGGCCCGCTGCACGGCGGCGCGCCGGCCCGGGTGCTGCCGATGATCGAAGAGGTGGAGCGGACCGGCGACGCACACAAGGTCGTATCCGGCATCCTGGACCGCGGCGACCGGCTGATGGGCTTCGGCCACCGGGTGTACCGGGCGGAGGACCCGAGGGCCCGAGTGCTGCGGCGCACCTGCAAGGAGCTGGGCGCCGCCCGTTACGAGGCCGCCGCCGCGCTGGAGCAGGCCGCCCTGACCGAGCTGCGGGAGCGCCGCCCGGATCGTCCGATCGAGACGAACGTCGAGTTCTGGGCAGCGGTGATCCTGGACTTCGCTCAGGTGCCGCCGCACATGATGCCGGCGATGTTCACCTGTGCCCGGACTGCCGGGTGGTGCGCGCACATCATGGAGCAGAAGCGCACCGGCCGCCTAGTCCGGCCGTCCGCGCAGTACATCGGTCCGAGTAGCCGGCTGCCAGAGGAAGTCGAGGGCTGGTCCGAGATCACCCATCCACAGCACTGATCTATCCACAGCCAGAAAACTGATCGAGCCAAGCCGGCGGGCGGGCGATATTGTCGACCTTGCCCGCGCGCGATCCTGCGCGCCGAACGGTGCGGAGGATGGCGATGCGAGCACTTCCCGGCCGACGGTCGGTAGCGGTGGTCGGTGCCCTCACGGCGGTGCTGACCACGGTGGTGGGTGCGGGAACCGCCCAGGCGGCCACGCCAGGCTACGTGGCGTTGGGCGATTCCTACAGCGCCGGCTCGGGAGTGCCACCGTTGGCGCCAGACGCGCCGCTGATCTGCGCGCGGTCGGCCGCCAACTACCCGCATCTCGTGGCAGCCGTCGATGGCTACCAGCTGACCGATGTCACCTGCGGCGGTGCGACCACATCGGACATGACGACCGCGCAGCATCGTGGTGTGCCACCGCAGTTCGACGCGCTGACCTCGACGACGTCGGTGGTCACCATCGGCATCGGCGGCAACGACAACGGGTTTTTCGGACACGTGCTTGAAAAATGCAGCCTGGTCGGCCTCGCCGGCGAGGTCGGGGTGAGCCACGGCGCGCCCTGCGAGAAGCTGTTCGGCGACTCACTGGCCAGCGACATCAGCTCCGATGCCGGCGCGATCGGCGCCGCCCTGCGGGAGATTCACAGTCGCTCCCCACACGCAAACGTTTTCCTTGTGGGTTATCCCGATGTGGTGCCGCAGAGCGGCGGATGCTATCCGGCCATGCCGATCGCCAACGGTGATATCGCGTTCCTCAACCGGCTGGAGACCCAGCTCAACTCCATGCTACGCACCGAGGCCGAACAGAATGGTGTCTCCTTTGTGGACACCTACACGCCCACCATCGGCCACGATGCCTGCCAGGCGCCGGGAGTTCGCTGGATCGAGCCGCTCATCGGGGCGAATGGCGCGGTGGCGGTGCACCCCAACGCCGCCGGGGAGGCCGCCGAAGCCCGCGCCGTCGAGTCGGCGATCAAGACTGCGAGCGCTGCCTGACGATTTCAGCCAGCCGTTCCACAAGCAGATCGCGCGCCGCGTCGTAACTGATGCCCAGGTTGCCCAGGATCTGCCGGGCCAGCCCTTCCGTACTCAGTAGAGCCAGCAGCAGATGCTCGGTGCCGACATAGTTGTGGTCGAGATCCAGGGCTTCCTTGACCGCCTGCTTGAGCACGGACTTGCCCTGCGCCCCGAACGGGATATGTCCTTTGATCTCGGTGTCGCCGGCTGGCATCCGAGCCTCAACGGCCTGCCGCACCGTGTCCAGCGAGCCACCGAGTTCCGCCAGTGCCATGCCTGCCAGCCCCTCTGGTTCACTGAACAGGCCGAACAACAGCTGCTCGGTGCCAACCTGGGCCACGCGGTCGGTCCGCGCCCGTTCCTGCGCCGCCACCAGGACGTTGCGAGCGCGTGGGGTGAACCTCTGCAGGGTCGGTGACACCCAGCGCTGCTGTGCGGCCTGTTTGGAAACACCGATGGCATCGCCGATCTGGCTCCACGATGCCCCGGCGGCCCTGGCCTGGTCGACGAAATGGCCGACCAGCTGGTCGCCGAGTTCGCCGAGCTGCCGGGCCCTGGACTGGGCCTGCGTGATGAGGGCCAGCGGTTCGGCGCCCGGGAAGTCCGATTCCACACCGACGATGAGCTCGGCGAGGTCGATATTGAATGCGCTCATGCGTCAAGGCTACGTTGACGCCAGCTGCACCGTCAAGCCGTGGTTGACGCGACTACTGCGCGACCCGCAGGTTGCGGGTGCGCTCGGCGCGGGCGGCGAGTTGGTCGTCCGGCGGGTAGTCCACGCCCAGCAGTGTCAACGCATGCGCCGACGCCACGGCCACCGAACTCGGTCGTTCCGTGGCGGAAAGCAGGGATTCCGGCCAGTCCACCGGGCGCCGGCCCTCGCCGACCGCGATCAACGCGCCGACCAGGCTGCGTACCATAGAGTGGCAGAATGCGTCCGCCGTGACGTAGCCGGAGAGAACGCCGTCGCCGCCGCGGATCCATTCCAGCCGCTGAAGATCCCGGATGCTCGTGGCGCCCTCGCGCCGCTTGCAGAACGCGACGAAGTCGTGCTCGCCGAGCAGTTTCGCGGATGCCGCGTTCATCGCGTCGATGTCCAGACCGCGGAACCAGATCAGGGTGTCCCGGCGCAGCAACGGATGCGTGCGCGGCAGATCGTCCGCGATGCGGTACAGGTAGTGCCGCCGCAGCGCGGAGAACCGCGCATCGAACGCGGCCGGCACGACACGCGCGGAGAAAACCCGCACGTCCGGAGGCAGCATCCGGTTCCACCGGTACACCATCCGGTCCAGGTCCGCGAGTTCGCCACTTGGCCCGGGCGCCACATCGATATGCGCCACCTGGTCACGGGCGTGTACGCCAGCATCCGTTCGCCCGGCGACGACCAATGTGTCCGGCGGCCGGCGGCCGGGGGAATGCAGGGCCAGCACCCTCTCCAGCTCGCCCTGCACGGTGCGCCGGCCGGGTTGCTTGGCCCAACCGGAGAAGTCGGTGCCGTCATAGCCGAAGTCGAGCCTGACGCGGATGAGCCCGCCATCCCGGATGGGAGCGGCGGGCTCATCCGATGGTGCTGTTGTCAGGACTCGTCCTTCGCGGTGGGCTCGGCCGGTTCGTCAGCCTCGGTGGCCTCGGTGGCCTCGGCCTCCGTGGTGGCCTCGGCCTCGGTGGCCTCAACCTCCGGGGCCTCCTCCACCGGTGCTGGCACGGCCTCAGCCGCCGGGCGGCTTCGGCGTGCGGCCTCGGCTTCCGCGGTCGCCGTCTTCTCGGCCACCAGAGCGATCACCGCCATGTCGGCGTTGTCGCCCTTGCGTGGCAGGGTCTTGGTGATCCGGGTGTAGCCACCCTCGCGGTCGGCGAAGAACGGGGCGATCTCGGCGAACAGCTTGTGCACCACGTCCTTGTCACGGATGACCCGCAGCACCTGACGGCGGTTGTGCAGGTCGGCGTGCTTGGCCTTGGTGATCAGCCGCTCGGCGAACGGCCGCAGCCGTCGCGCCTTCGCCTCGGTGGTGGTGATCCGGCCGTGCTCGAACAGCGAGGTGGCCAGGTTGGCCAGAATCGCCTGCTCGTGCGCCGGGGACCCGCCTAGGCGGGCACCCTTGGTCGGGGTCGGCATCGGTTGCTCCTCGTAACGCTGCGCCCTGTTCCACGCCGTCCACAACGGACGGACAGTGACTCAGAGCTGCTCGGTCTCTGCGTAGTCCTGGCCGTCGTCGTGGCCGTTGTCCAGGGACGTGTCATCGCCGCCCCAACCATCCGCTGGGTAGTCCTGCGCCGCCACGGACGGGTCAAACCCGGGCGGGCTGTCCTTCAGCGCCAGGCCGAGGCCAACCAGCTTCATCTTGACCTCGTCGATGGACTTGGCACCGAAGTTGCGGATGTCGAGCAGGTCCGCCTCGCTGCGCGAGACCAGCTCGCCCACGGTGTGGATGCCCTCGCGCTTGAGGCAGTTGTACGACCGCACCGTGAGGTCCAGGTCCTCGATCGGCATCGCGAACGCGGCGATGGTGTCCGCCTCCGCCGGCGACGGGCCGATCTCGATGCCCTCGGCATCCACGTTCAGCTCGCGGGCCAGGCCGAACAGCTCGACCAGGGTCTTGCCGGACGACGCGACCGCGTCCCGAGGCGTGATCGACGGCTTGGTCTCCACGTCCAAGACCAACTTGTCGAAGTCCGTGCGCTGCTCGACACGGGTGGCCTCAACCTTGTAGGTCACCTTGAGCACCGGCGAGTAGATCGAGTCGACCGGAATCCGGCCAATCTCGGCACCGGCCTGCTTGTTCTGCACCGCCGGAACGTAACCGCGACCGCGCTCCACGACGAGCTCGATCTCCAGCTTGCCCTTGCCATTCAGGGTCGCGATGTGCAGGTCCGGGTTGTGCACGGTCACACCGGCCGGCGGCACGATGTCGCCGGCGGTCACCTCGCCCGGGCCCTGCTTGCGCAGGTACATGGTGACCGGCTCGTCCTCCTCGGAGCTGACCACCAGCTCCTTGAGGTTCAGGATGACGTCAGTGACGTCCTCCTTGACGCCCGGCACCGTGGTGAACTCGTGCAACACGCCGTCAATCCGGATGCTGGTCACCGCCGCGCCCGGGATGGACGACAGCAGGGTGCGCCGCAGCGAATTGCCGAGCGTGTAGCCGAAACCTGGCTCCAGTGGCTCGATGACGAACCGGGAGCGCATCTCGCCGATCGGTTCCTCGATCAGCGTAGGTCGCTGGGAGATGAGCACTTTCTTGTTCCTTTCCTCGCGGCGCCCGCCATATGACGCCGACTTGGATGGCCGGGGCGGCTGGTCGGCCGCCCCGGCCGGCGCATCACTTCGAGTAGAACTCGACGATGAGCTGTTCCTGTACCGGGGTGTCGATCTGCGCACGCTCCGGCACCTGGTGCACCAGGATTCGCAGGCTGGATGGAACCACCTGCAACCAGGCCGGGATCGGCCGCTCGCCGAGGGTCGCCTTGGCGACCTCGAAGGGCAGCGTCGACAGCGACTTCTCGCGCACGTCGATAATGTCCCATTTACTGACCTGGTAGCTGGGGATGTTCACCGGCTTGTTGTTGACCAGGAAGTGGCCGTGACTGACCAACTGACGGGCCTGCCGACGGGTCCGGGCCAGGCCGGCGCGGTAGACCACGTTGTCCAGTCGGGCCTCCAGCAGCTGCAGCAGGTTCTCGCCGGTCTTGCCGGGGCGGCGGACCGCCTCCTTGTAGTACCGGCTGAACTGCCGCTCCAACACGCCGTAGGTGAACCGAGCCTTCTGCTTCTCCTGCAGCTGAAGCAGGTACTCGCTCTCCTTGACCCGGCCGCGGCCGTGCTGGCCGGGCGGGAAGGGGCGACGCTCAAACGCCTGGTCACCGCCGACAAGGTCAACCTTGAGCCGGCGGGACTTGCGGGTGACGGGGCCGGTGTAGCGAGCCATGAAGTCCTCTCCTCCCCGTCCTAAACCCGGCGGCGCTTCGGCGGCCGGCAGCCGTTGTGCGGCTGCGGGGTCACGTCCTGGATGTTGCCGACCTCAAGGCCGGCGGCCTGCAGCGAACGAATCGCGGTCTCGCGGCCGGAACCCGGCCCCTTGACGAACACGTCGACCTTCTTCATGCCGTGTTCGGCGGCCTTCCGGGCGGCGTTCTCCGCGGCCATCTGCGCCGCGAACGGCGTCGACTTCCGGGAGCCCTTGAAGCCGACATGGCCGGCGGAGGCCCAGCTGATCACGTTGCCGAACGGGTCGGTGATCGACACGATGGTGTTGTTGAACGTGCTCTTGATGTGCGCGTGACCGTGCGCGACGTTCTTCTTTTCCTTGCGCCGGACCTTCTTCGCCCCGGCGCCGGTACGAGACTTGGGGGGCATGTCTTGGGAGCTCTCCTACTACTTCTTCCCGGCCTTCTTCTTGCCGGCGACTGTCTTCTTGGGGCCCTTGCGGGTACGGGCGTTGGTCTTCGTCCGCTGGCCACGGACGGGCAGGTTGCGACGCCAGCGCAGCCCCTCGTAGCAGCCGATCTCGATCTTCCGGCGGATGTCGGCCTGGACCTCACGGCGGAGGTCACCCTCGACCTTGTAGTTCTCCTCGATGAAGTCCCGCAGCTTGGCCACGTCCTCATCGGTCAGGTCCCGGACCCGCAGGTCGGGGCTGATCGAAGTGGCGGTCAGGACTTCCTTCGAGCGGGTACGGCCAATGCCGTAGATGTAGGTCAGCGCGATCTCCATCCGCTTCTCGCGGGGGAGGTCAACGCCAGCGAGTCGTGCCATTCGGCGGTGTTCTCCTCGGTTGTGTTCCAGGTTTGCTCCCCGACCGCCCTGTGTGCCGAATTGACCACAGGCCCCGGCCTGGAATCCGGGGGGAACGCCGGATCCCCGTGATCCGGCAGGTCTGGGAAGTTCATCGGTAGTCGTGCCGTGCAGTTGTGTGCGTCGAAGTTGTGTGCACCAGCGGTGCGGTGTCAGCCCTGACGCTGCTTGTGACGCAGGTTCTCGCAGATCACCATGACCCGCCCGTGACGGCGAATCACCTTGCACTTGTCACAGATCTTCTTGACGCTCGGCTGGACCTTCACGTCCGTCGTTCTCCTGGTCGGTCGTCACTTGTAGCGGTAGACGATGCGGCCGCGGGACAGGTCGTAGGGCGAGAGCTCCACGACAACCCGGTCCTCGGGCAGGATGCGGATGTAGTGCTGTCGCATCTTGCCGCTGATGTGCGCAAGCACCCGGTGTCCGTTCTCCAGCTCGACGCGAAACATCGCGTTGGGGAGCGGCTCAACTACGCGGCCCTCTACCTCGATAGCCCCGTCCTTCTTGGCCATGTCCTCCACGTTTCGTGACGGCGATGTGGGCGAGACCGGCGCTGCTGCGCCGGCCACGGGCAGCCGTCACACCGAAACCGAAGTAAGCAGGACACGACGGAACGGGCGCGACGAATGCACCGTTACGTGAGTTTACGCTACTGGGGGCATGCTCCCAAACCGGGTGGACAGGGCGGGGCTACGCTGTCACGCCGTCCCGGGCGTCCTGTTCGGCCGCCGTCAGAATCCACGGGCCGTCCTCGGTCACCGCGACCGAGTGTTCCCAGTGCGCGGCGCGCGAACCGTCCAGGGTGACCACGGTCCAGGCGTCGTCGAGTTCCTTGGTCTTCGCGGAGCCGAGAGTCAGCATCGGTTCGACGCAGATGGCCATGCCGACCCGCAGCCTGGGACCCCTGCCGGGCTTACCCAGGTTTGGCAGGAACGGCTCCATGTGCATCTGCGTGCCAATGCCGTGGCCGCCGTAGTCGGCCACGATCCCGTACGTCCGCCTGTCCTCACGGCTGGATTTGCGGGCCGAAGCCTCGACCGCCGAGGACACGTCGGACAGCCTGGCGTCCGGCCGGAGCGCCTTGATCCCCGCGTACATGGACCGCCGGGTCGCCTCGGACAGCTGCCGGTCCGCCTCGGACATGGTGCCCACCGGCAGCGTCACGGCCGAGTCACCATGCCAGCCGTCCAGGATCGCGCCGCAGTCGATGGAGATCAGGTCCCCGTCGGCGAGCACCTGGGTGGTGGCCGGGATGCCATGCACCACCTGGTCGTTCACGGATGTGCAGATCGACGCGGGATAACCGTGGTAGCCCTTGAACGAGGGCACCGCGTTGGCGTCCCGGATGGTCTGCTCGGCCAGCTGGTCCAGCTCGGCGGTGCTGACGCCGGGCTGGATCCGCTCGGCGACCGCTGCCAGCGTGCGTGCCACCACCAGACCGGCGGCCCGCATCGCCTGCAGTTCACCAACGGTCTTCAGCTGGATTCCTCGACCACGCCTCAGCACCGAGCGCCTCCGCAGTGAGCCAGCACGGTCATTGGCCCTTCGCCCGCAGTGCCGTGAATGCCCGCTCGGTGATCTCATCCACCTCGCCGACCGCGTCCACGGTCACCAGGATGTTCTTGTAGTAGTCCAGCAGCGGTGCGGTCTCCGAACGGTAGACCTGCTGACGGTGCCGGATGACCGCCTCGGTGTCGTCGCTGCGGCCACGCGCGAGCAGCCGCGCGACCACGACGTCCTCGGGAACCCGGAACTCCAGCACGGCGTCCAGGGCTTGGTCGTTCTCAGCGAGCATCTTGCTCAGCACATCGGCCTGGGCGACATTGCGCGGAAACCCGTCCAGCAGGAAACCGGCCTCCGTGTCCGGCTCGGCGAGCCGGTTCCGCACCATGTCGTTGGTGACCTCGTCGGGCACGAGCTGACCAGCGTCGATGTACTGCTGGACCCTCTTGCCCAGCTCGGTGTGCTGGCTGATGTTCGCCCGGAACAGGTCGCCGGTCGAGATGTGCGGAACGGCCAACCGCTGCTTGAGTGCCGCCGCCTGAGTGCCCTTGCCCGCTCCCGGCGGGCCGATAAGAACGACTCTCACTACCGCAGAAACCCTTCGTAGTTGCGCTGCATGAGCTGGCTCTCGATCTGCTTCACGGTGTCCAGTCCGACACCCACCATGATCAGGACCGCGGTCCCGCCGAACGGGAAGTTCTGATTGTTACCGCTGCCGGTCAGGCTGAGGAAGAAGTTCGGCAGAACGGCGACGACACCAAGGTACAGAGAACCTGGGAGGGTGATGCGGTTGAGCACGAAACCCAGGTACTCGGCGGTGGGCCGGCCCGGTCGGATGCCGGGAATGAACCCGCCGAACTTCTTCATCTCGTCGGCGCGCTCGTCCACGTTGAACGTGATCGTGATGTAGAAGTACGTGAAGAAGATGATCAGGCCGAAGTACACACAGATGTACACCCAGTTCGACTGGTCGGCGAAGTACGTCTGCACCCACTGCTGCCAGCGCGAGGGCGAGCTCGGGTTGCCGACCAGGTTGGCCACCAACTCCGGCAGGTACAGCAGCGAGGATGCGAAGATCACCGGGATGACGCCGGCCTGGTTGACCTTCAGCGGCAGGTAGGTCGACGTGCCGCCGTACATCCGGCGGCCGATCATCCGCTTGGCGTACTGCACCGGGATGCGGCGCTGGCCCTGCTCCATGAAGACGACGCTGGTGATGATCGCCAGACCGAACACGCAGACCACGGCGAACACCAGCGCGTGGCCGTTCTGCAGGATGTTCTGGCCCTCGGTCGGGATGCGGGAAGCGATGTTGACGAACATCAGGATCGACATGCCGTTGCCGACGCCGCGTTCGGTGATCATCTCGCCGAGCCACATGATGATGGCGGTACCGGCGGTCATCGAGACAACGATGACGGACAGCGCCCAGACTGTCTGGTCCGGAATGACCTGGATCGGGTTGCCGTTCGCGTCGGTGCAGTTCCCGAACAACTGGCCGCGGACGGCCAACGCGATGATGCCGGTGGACTGCAGGATGGCCAGCCCGATGGTGAGGTACCGGGTGTACTGGGTCAGCTTGTTCTGACCCGACTGGCCTTCCTTCTTCAGCTGCTCGAACCTCGGGATGACCGCCGTGAGCAGCTGGATGATGATGCTCGCGGTGATGTAGGGCATGATGCCCAGCGCGAAGATCGACAGCTTGAGCAGCGCGCCGCCGCTGAACAGGTTGATCAGCGCGTAGACGCCGTTGGAGTTCGCGTTCGCCAGGCACTGGTTGACGTTCGGATACGAGACCCCCGGTGACGGCAGCGTCGCACCGATCCGGTACACGACGATGATGCCGAGCGTGAAGAGGATCTTCTTACGTAGGTCCGGCGTCGCGAAAGCCGAGCGGAATGCGCTGAGCACGCGAAACCTCCTGGGCGGTACCGGCGCGGTTGCCGGCGCTTGTCGTGGCCGGCGGGCCGCCGGCGGGGACACTACCTGTGGACACAGGCCGAAGCGCCTCTGCCCTCGGGCAGGGGACGTTCGACCGACTGTAACAGTCCGCCCGAGTCCCGCCTCGGCGAGTCCGTCCTCAGTTCGGGCAAGCGCTTGCGTGGCTCTTTCGGTCGGCGAAGTTACAACCAATTGACGCGATACACGCCGAGGATGTCCAACAGGACACCAAGAGCTAAGGCAGCGAAGAACAACTCGAGCAGCATGAAGTTGCGGAGCACCCTCCTGGCTTCGCCGCCAGTAACGACGGAAGCCAGGCCGTGCGAATTGTCCGGGTTGTAGTGGCCAGTGACAGACCGATCAACGCGGGGTGCAGACGATTACGCGAATGACCGTGAATGCCATCAGGGCCGGCGGGACGGTTCTTCGTCCTTGCCGGCCCTGATGGGTGGAACTACCTACCGGACGGTGGTGGTACCACCGGCGGCGGTGATCTTCTCGGTCGCACTGGCCGAGAACTTGTCGGCGGTCACCCGCAGTGCGACGGCCAGCTCGCCGTCGCCCAGCACCTTGACCGGTTCGTTCTTGCGGACCGCGCCCGCGGCCACCAGCGCGTCCACGTCCACCGCGCCGCCCTCGGGGAACAGCCGGGCCAGGTCGCCGACGTTCACAACCTGGTACTCGACCCGGAACGGGTTCCGGAATCCCTTCAACTTCGGCAGCCGCATGTGGATGGGCATCTGGCCACCCTCGAATCGCGGCGACACGCCCTTGCGGGCCTTGGTGCCCTTGGTACCGCGACCGGCGGTCTTACCCTTCGAGCCCTCACCACGACCAACACGGGTCTTCTCCGTCTTGGCGCCCGGTGCCGGCCGCAGGTCATGGATCTTGATGACCATCGTCAGTCCACCTCCTCGACGACCACCAGATGCCGCACGGAGTGAATCAGACCGCGCAACTGGGGGCTGTCCTCACGAGTCACCGACTGGCGGATCTTGTGTAGACCGAGCGTGCGCAAGGATTCCTGCTGCTTGCGCTTCGCGCCGATCTTGCTCTTGACCTGAGTCACCTTGAGCTGTGCCATGGTGTCACGCTCCCTGCTTGGCCGCGGCCCGCGCCCGCAGCAGACCGGCCGGAGCGACATCCTCCAGCGGCAGGCCACGACGCGCGGCGACCTCCTCGGGCCGCTGCAACGACTTCAGCGCGGCGACGGTCGCGTGCACGATGTTGATGGCGTTGTCGCTGCCCAGCGACTTGCTCAGGACATCGCGCACACCGGCGCATTCCAGCACGGCACGCACCGGGCCACCGGCGATCACACCGGTACCGGCGCTGGCCGGGCGGAGCAGCACCACACCGGCGGCCGCCTCACCCTGGATCGGGTGCGGGATGGTGCCGGCGATCCGAGGAACGCGGAAGAAGTTCTTCTTCGCCTCCTCGACGCCCTTCGCGATGGCGGCCGGCACCTCCTTCGCCTTTCCGTAGCCGACGCCGACCATCCCGTCACCGTCGCCAACGACGACCAGCGCGGTGAAGCTGAACCGCCGGCCACCCTTGACCACCTTGGCGACGCGGTTGATCGCGACGACCTTCTCAAGATGCGGGGTCTTGTCGGGGGCCGCCCCGCCGCGGCCGCTGTCGCGGTCACCCCGACGTCCGCGGCGCTCACCACGCTCGCCGCGCTCACCCTGAGCGCCGCTCTGCGGACCTCGGTTACCGCCGAACTGCCGTGTACGTCCCGGCATCAGGCGTCCCTCTCGTTCCCGTTAACCAACCTGACTAGCTTGACCATCAGAACTCCAAGCCCGCCTCGCGAGCGGCGTCGGCGAGGGCGGCGACCCGGCCGTGGTAGCCGTAACCACCACGATCGAACACCACCTTGTCGATCCCCGCTTCCTTGGCGCGGGCCGCGACCAGCTGGCCGACCTTGGCCGCGTGGGCCTTCTTGTCGCCCTCCAGCGCGCGCACGTCCGCCTCCAGGCTGGACGCCGACGCCAGCGTGTGGCCGGCCAGGTCGTCGACGATCTGCGCGACGATGTGCCGCGACGACCGGTTCACCACCAGGCGAGGCCTGGTGGCCGTGCCGGCGACCTTCTTCCGCAGCCGGAAGTGACGGCGCGACCGGGCGATGCGGCGCTTGGTGGACACGTCCTTGCCCACCGGACGGCGCCTGGTAACCGTGGACTCGCTCATCACTTACCCGTCTTTCCGACCTTGCGGCGGATCTTCTCGTCCGCGTACCGCACGCCCTTGCCCTTGTACGGGTCGGGCTTGCGCAGCTTGCGGATGTTCGCGGCGACCTCGCCAACCTGCTGCTTGTCGATACCCGTCACGGAGAACTTGGTCGGGGTCTCCACCTTGAAGGTGATCCCGTCCGGAGCGGGCACCGGCACCGGGTGGCTGTAGCCGAGGGCGAACTCCAGGTCCTTGCCCTTGACCTGCACACGGTAACCGACGCCGTGGATCTCCATCTTCTTTTCGTAGCCCTGGGTGACGCCGATGATCATGTTGTTCACCAGCGTCCGGGACAGCCCGTGCAGGGCCCGGCTGCGCCGCTCGTCGTCCGGCCGGGCGACGTTGAGCGTGCCGTTCTCGCCCTGGCTGATGGTGATCGGCTCGGCGAGGACGTGCGTGAGCGAACCCTTCGGTCCCTTGACCTGGACGCGCTGACCGTCAATGGTCACGTCGACTCCGGCGGGGACGCTGATCGGCAACTTTCCGATGCGCGACATGTCAGTATCCCCTACCTCACCAGACGTAGGCGAGGACTTCCCCGCCCACGCCCTGCTTGTTCGCCTGCCGGTCGGTGAGCAGGCCGGCGGACGTGGAGATGATCGCCACGCCCAGGCCACCCAACACCTTGGGCAGACTCGTCGACTTCGCGTAGACCCGCAGGCCCGGCTTGGACACCCGCCGCACGCCCGCGATGCTCCGCTCCCGGTTCGGCCCGTACTTCAGCTCGATGACCAGGTTCTTGCCCTTCTCACCCGGCTCGGTGCGGAACCCGGAGATGTAGCCCTCACGCTGAAGGATTTCCGAGATGTGCACCTTCAGCTTCGAGTGCGGCATCACGACCTCGTCGTGATATGCCGAATTCGCGTTACGCAGACGGGTGAGCATGTCTGCGATCGGATCGGTCATCGTCATGATGGTGACCAGTTCAACCTTTCCCGCCGTGGTTCCCTCGGGACAATCCCGACGGCCTGCGGCGAAGTGAAGATGGTGGGCGGACCAAGTGGGCGGGACTTACCAGCTCGACTTGCTCACGCCGGGCAGTTCGCCGCGGTGTGCCATTTCCCGCAGGCACACCCGGCACAGGCCGAACTTGCGGAACACCGAGTGCGGTCGCCCGCAACGGTTGCACCGCGTGTAGCCGCGCACCTTGAACTTCGGCTTGGCGTTCGCCTTGTTGATCAGCGCCTTCTTGGCCATGGTTCCTTAGTTCTCCCTGTTGCGAACCTCAGTGATCACGGCGCTGATCACTGCTCTTTGAACGGGAAGCCCAGCAGCTTCAGCAGCGCCCGGCCCTCGTCGTCGGTGGTGGCGGTGGTGACAATCGTGATGTCCATGCCGCGTGGGCGGTCGATGGCGTCCGGGTTGATCTCGTGGAACATCGACTGCTCGGACAGGCCGAACGTGTAGTTCCCGTTGCCGTCGAACTGCTTCGGCGACAGGCCGCGGAAGTCACGGATACGGGGCAGCGCGATGGTCAGCAGCCGGTCCAGGAACTCCCACATCCGGTCGCCGCGCAACGTCACCCTGGCGCCGATCGGCTGGCCCTCGCGCAGCTTGAACTGCGCGATCGACTTACGCGCCCGGCGGATTTCGGGGCGCTGGCCGGTGATCGAGGCAAGGTCGCGGACGGCACCCTCGATGAGCTTGCTGTCCCGGGCGGCGTCGCCGACGCCCATGTTCACCACGACCTTGACCACGCCGGGCACCTGCATGACGTTGGCGTACTTGTACTGCTTGCGCAGCTCGCCGGCGATCTCGTCGCGGTACCGGGCCTTGAGCCGGGGCACGATCTTCTCAACGGTGGTCGTCATGTCAGAGGTCCTTCCCGGTCCGCCGGGAGACGCGCACGCGCTTTCCCTCTTCGTCCGTCCGGTATCCCACGCGGGTCGGCTTGCCGTCGGAGTCGACGACCATCACGTTGCTCACGTGGATGGGCGCCTCCTGAGTGACGATCCCGCCGGACTGCGCGCCGCGCTGGTTCTGGGTGATCCGGGTGTGCTTCTTGATCCGGTTCACACCCTCGACGAGGACCCGGTCCTCCTTGGGGAAGGCCTTGATGACCTTGCCCTTGGCACCCTTGTCCTTACCGGCGATGATGACGACCGTGTCGCCCTTCTTGACCTTCATGCTCACAGCACCTCCGGCGCGAGGGAGATGATCTTCATGAACTTCTTGTCCCTCAGCTCGCGACCGACCGGGCCGAAGATGCGCGTGCCGCGCGGCTCGTTGTCGCTCTTGATGAGCACCGCCGCGTTCTCGTCGAACCGGATGTAGGAGCCGTCGGCACGACGCTTCTCCTTCACCGTCCGGACGACGACGGCCTTGACCACGTCACCCTTTTTGACGCCGGCACCGGGAATGGCGTCCTTGACCGTGGCGACGATGACGTCGCCGATGCCCGCGTAGCGCCGCGCCGAGCCGCCCATCACCCGGATGCACAGGATCTCCTTGGCACCGGTGTTGTCGGCGACACGCAGTCGCGACTCCTGTTGAATCACAACAACTCCTGACCCGTTGTGGCACGCCAGATTTCCGACCTGACGCGCGCGGTCGTTAGCAAACCCGCCGGGGATGGGCAAAACCCCGCCCCGGCAGGTGACCACACCCGGCGTTCCAGGTGGATGCGGGGCAAGGCCGCAGGCCGCGTGGCGTACCCCCGGTACGCGAGCGGCCGAGAACGCCGCCCCGCGCCGCCTGGGACGACGGCACGGGACCACCTCGCCGAGTGGGCCACCATCTACTTGGCCTTTTCGAGAATCTCGACTAGCCGCCACCGCTTGGTGGCGGACAGCGGTCGGGTCTCCATGATCTGCACGCGGTCGCCGACGCCCGCGGTGTTGGCCTCGTCGTGCGCCTTCACCTTGGAGGTCGTACGCACGACCTTGCCGTACAGCGGGTGCTTCTTGCGGTCCTCAAGCTCGACCACGATCGTCTTGTTCATCTTGTCCGAGACGACGTAGCCCTCGCGGACCTTCCGGTAGTTACGGGTGGTGTTCCCGGTCTTCTGCTCGCTCATGCCGCACCCTCAGAAGTGCTCTGGTCGGGGGAGACGGACAGGCCCAGCTCCCGTTCCCGCATCACCGTGTAGATCCGCGCGATGTCGTGACGGACGGTGCGCAGCCGGCGGTTGTTGTCCAGCTGTCCGGTGGCCATCTGGAAGCGGAGGTTGAACAGCTCCTCCTTGGCCTCCCGAAGCCGAGACACCAACTCGTCGTCGGTGAGTTCGCGAACCTGGGCCGCGGGGGTTCCGGTCGCCATCAGAACTCACCCTCTCGCGTCACGATGCGGCACTTCATCGGCAGCTTGTGGATCGCGCGCCGCAATGCCTCGCGAGCCACACTCTCGTTCGGGAAGTTCATCTCGAAGATCACGCGGCCGGGCTTGACGTTGGCCACCCAGAACTCCGGGGAGCCCTTACCGGAACCCATGCGGGTTTCCGCCGCCTTCTTGGTCAGCGGGCGGTCCGGGAAGATGTTGATCCAGACCCTGCCGCCACGGCGGATGTGCCGGTTGATGGCGATACGGGCGGACTCAATCTGCCGGTTGGTCACGTAGGCGTGCTCAAGCGCCTGGATGCCGAACTCACCGAAGGTGACCCGGTTACCACCCTTGCTGGCACCGAAGCGCTGCGGTGAATGCTGCTTGCGGTGCTTGACCTTGCGTGGGATCAGCACGTCTCAGTCCTCCCCGTTCCCGCTCTCGGGCGCGGTCGCCGTGGCCTTGGCCGTGGCGTTGGAGCTGGCCTCGGCCTTAGCGCTGGCCTTGGCGCTGGCGTTCGCCGCCTCGGCGGCCTGCGCCTCGGCGGCCGCGCGGCCGGCCTCGGTGCTGGTCGGCGTGGTGCCCGACGAACCCGAACGACGGGGCCGGCTCGGCCGGTCGGAACGCTCCCGACGCGGACGGTCACGGTCGGCACGCGCCTCGGCGGCGTCCCGCTCGCGACGGGCGCTGATGCCGCCGACGACCTCACCCTTGTAGATCCACACCTTCACGCCGATCCGGCCGAAGGTGGTGCGTGCTTCGAAGAAGCCGTAGTCGATGTCGGCACGCAGCGTGTGCAGCGGCACCCGACCCTCGTGGTAGTGCTCCGACCGGGACATCTCGGCACCGCCGAGCCGTCCGGAGCACTGCACCTTGATGCCCTTGACCTGCGGCGAACGCATCGACGACTGGATCGCCTTGCGCATGGCACGCCGGAACGACACACGGTTGGACAGCTGCTCGGCCACGCTCTGCGCGACCAACTGAGCATCCGCCTCGGGCGACTTGACCTCGAGGATGTTCAGCTGCACCTGCTTGCCGGTGAGCTTCTCCAGCTCGCCACGGATGCGGTCCGCCTCGGCGCCTCGCCGGCCGATCACGATGCCCGGCCGGGCGGTGTGGATGTCGACCCGCACACGCTCACGGGTGCGTTCGATCTCCACCTTCGAGATGCCGGCGCGCTCCATGCCGTGGGAGAGCAGGCGACGGATCTTGACGTCCTCCGCCACGTACTCCGAATACTGCTTGTCCGCGTACCAGCGCGACTTCCAGTCAGTGGTGATGCCCAGGCGGAAGCCGTGCGGGCTGATTTTCTGACCCACTAGCGGGCTCCCTTCGTACCCCGGCGGCTCTTGGCACCGGTCTGCGGCCGCGACTCAACCTCGACGGTGATGTGGCTGGTGCGCTTGCGAACCCGGTACGTGCGCCCCTGGGCGCGCGGCCGGAACCGCTTGAGCGTCGGCCCCTCGTCGACGTAGGCGGCGCTGATCCACAGCGTCTCCGGGTCGAGGCTGAGGTTGTTCTCGGCGTTGGCCATGGCACTGGCGAGCACCTTCGCCACCGGACCGCTGGCGGCCTGCGGCGCGAATCGGAGCACGGCCAGAGCATCCTGGGCCTTGCGGCCCCGGATCAGGTCGACCACACGGCGCGTCTTCATGGGCGTCATATGGACGTAGCGGGCCCGCGCGACGGCGCGCGGAAGTTCCTCCGCCTCCGTCACAGCGTTGTCAGCCATTGCAGCTACCCCTTAGCTCTTCCTACTCGTTCGTCTCGACGGCCCGCGTCAGCGGCGGCGCGCTTTACGGTCTTCCTTGATATGACCCTTGAAGGTCCGGGTCGGGGCGAACTCGCCCAGCTTGTGTCCGACCATGGCCTCGGTGATGAACACCGGGACATGCTTGCGGCCGTCATGCACCGCGATGGTGTGGCCCAACATGTCGGGGATGATCGTCGACCGGCGAGACCAGGTCTTGATCACGGTCTTCTTGCCCGAGTCGTTGAGCGTGTCCACCTTCTTGAGCAGGTGGTCGTCGACGAATGGACCCTTTTTCAGGCTACGTGGCATCCTCAGTCACTCCTTTCCTGCTCAGCGCTTCTTGCTGCTACGACGGCGGCGAACGATGAGCTGGTCGCTCGGCTTGCGGCGACGGGTGCGGCCCTCCGGCTTGCCGGCCGGGTTGACCGGGTGACGGCCACCGGAGGTCTTGCCCTCACCACCACCGTGCGGGTGGTCAACGGGGTTCATCGCGACACCACGGACGGTTGGGCGCTTGCCCTTCCAGCGCATCCGGCCCGCCTTGCCCCAGTTGATGTTGGCGTGCTCGGAGTTGCCGACCTCGCCGACCGTGGCGCGACAACGCACGTCCACGTTCCGGATCTCACCGGAGGGCATCCGCAACTGCGCGTACGGACCGTCCTTGGCAACCAGCTGCACACTGGAGCCGGCCGACCGGGCGATCTTCGCGCCGCCGCCGGGCCGCAGCTCGATGGCGTGCACCACGGTGCCGACCGGGATGTTGCGCAGCGGCAGGTTGTTGCCCGGCTTGATGTCGGCCCGTGGGCCGTTCTCCACCCGGTCGCCCTGGCGCAGCTTGTCCGGCGCGATGATGTAGCGCTTCTCGCCGTCCACGTAGTGCAGCAGCGCGACGCGGGCGGTGCGGTTCGGGTCGTACTCGATGTGCGCGACCTTCGCCGGGATGCCGTCCTTGTCGGAGCGCCGGAAGTCGACCAACCGGTACTGCCGCTTGTGGCCACCACCCTGGTGCCGGGTGGTGACCCGGCCGTGCGCGTTGCGGCCGCCGCGGCCGTGCAACGGACGCAGCAGCGACTTCTCTGGCTCCGAGCGGGTGATCTCGGCGAAGTCCGAGACGCTCGCGCCACGACGACCCGGTGTCGTCGGCTTGTACTTGCGGATACCCATGGTTCGCTTCAGTCCCTTACGCGGCCGGGCCGCCGAAGATCTCGATCGGCTTGCTGTCGGCGGACAGGGTGACGATGGCGCGCTTGGTGTCCTTGCGCTTACCGAACCCGCCCTTACTGCGCTTGCGCTTGCCCTGGCGGTTGATCGTGTTCACGGACACGACCGAGACCCCGAAGATCTTCTCGACCGCGATCTTGATCTCGGTCTTGTTCGCCCGCGGGTCCACCACGAAGGTGTACTGGCTCTCTTCCAGCAGCCCGTAGGACTTCTCCGAGATGACCGGCTTGAGCACGATGTCGCGCGGATCGGGGATCACTTCGCGGCCTCCTTGCCACGCGCCGAACCGGCGACCAGCGCCTCCAGCGCGTCCTTGGTGAACACCACGTCATCGTTGACCAGCACGTCGTACGTGTTGAGCTGGTCAACCGACAGCACGTGGGTGGTCGGCAGGTTCCGGACGGAGAGCCTGCCCAGGTCGTCCGAGCGGGTCAGCACGACCAGTGCCTTGCGGGTCTCGACCGCCGACTCCAGCGCGGTGCGCGCCGACTTGGTGGACGGCGCCTCACCGCCGACCAGACCGGTGAAGACATGCACCCGCCCGGCACGCGCCCGGTCGGACAGCGCGCCGCGCAGCGCGGCGGCCTTCATCTTCTTGGGCGTCCGCTGGGTGTAGTCGCGGGGCTGTGGGCCGTGCACGACGCCACCGCCGGTGAACTGCGGCGCGCGGGTCGAACCCTGGCGGGCCCGGCCGGTGCCCTTCTGGCGGTACGGCTTGCGGCCACCGCCGCGCACCTCACCGCGGGTCTTGGTGGCGTGGGTACCCTGCCGGGCGGCGGCCAGCTGGCCGACCACGACCTGGTGCATCAGCGCGATGTTCGCCTGCACGTTGAAGATCTCGGCGGGCAGTTCGACGGAGCCGTCGACGGAGCCGTCCGGGGTCCGCAGGTCCACCGTGATCGGACCGGAGTTCTCGAGGATCTCCTCGGCCTCGGTCTCGGTGGTTTCGGTGTTCGTGGCCATCAGGCAACACCCTTCGAGGCCGTCTTGACGAACACGGTGCCGCCGTTGGGGCCGGGCACCGCGCCCTTGATCAGCAGCAGGCCGGACTCACCGTCCACCCGGTGCACGGTCAGGTTCTGCGTGGTCACGTTGACGTTGCCCATCCGGCCGGCCATCCGCAGGCCCTTGAACACCCGGCCAGGGGTGGCGCAGCCACCGATGGAACCGGGCGAACGGTGCTTGCGCTGGGTGCCGTGGCTGGAGCTCAGGCCGCGGAAGCCGTGCCGCTTCATCACACCGGCCGTGCCCTTGCCCTTGCTGGTGCCGGTCACGTCGACCACGTTGCCGGCGGTGAACACCTCGGCGGTGATCTCCTGACCGACCTCATATTCGCCGGCGTCGGTGGTCCGCAGCTCGGCGAGGAACCGCCGAGGGGTCACACCGGCCTTGGCGAAGTGGCCGGCCTTCGGCTTGTTGACCCGCCTGGGGTCGATCGCGCCGAAGGCGAACTGCACGGCCTGGTAGCCGTCCTTCTCCGGGGTGCGCACCTGGGTCACCACACATGGCCCGGCCTTGACGACGGTCACCGGAACGATGTGGTTCCGGTCGTCGAAGACCTGGGTCATACCGAGCTTGGTGCCCAGGATCCCCTTCACCTGCTTGTCAGACATGGTTGGTCTCGTTACTCTCCGCCGCTCGCGCCTACTGGATGTTGACGTCGACGCTTGCCGGAAGGTCAATGCGCATGAGCGCGTCAACCGTCTTCGGCGTCGGGTCGAGGATGTCGATCAAGCGCTTGTGCGTGCGCATCTCGAAGTGCTCCCGCGAGTCCTTGTACTTGTGCGGCGAGCGGATCACGCAGTACACGTTCTTCTCGGTGGGCAGCGGCACCGGGCCGACAACCCGAGCACCGGTGCGCGTCACCGTCTCCACGATCTTCCGCGCCGACGCGTCAATCGCCTCATGGTCGTAGGCCTTGAGCCGAATGCGGATCTTCTGTCCCGCCATGGTGGCTGCTCGTTTCCCTCTCGCGACGCTCTGACGTGGTCGGTGTCGGTGCTCCGACCGCCTCAGTGGGCGCCGCTCGCTCGCCTATTCACAGGTCAATGTCTCGGCGGTGTCCGGCCACCGGTCCACGCGGTCGGGTGTGTCGCGCCCAACGCACATGCCGGTGCCCAAGACTCCGGTTCTTGCAGTTGCTTCGGGCCATCCGGCCCAGCGAGTCCGCTCGCGCCGGGGCGGCCGGTTTCGCACAAAGCCAGCCGGCCGCCCCGCTACGAGCAACCCAGTAAGGATGCCATACCTGGGTATGGCGTTCCAAATCGCCCCCGACTAAGGGAGCGAGGTCACGCGATGATCTTGGTGACCTGGCCCGCGCCCACGGTCCGGCCGCCTTCGCGGATGGCGAACCGCAGGTTCTCCTCCATGGCGATCGGCTGGATGAGCTTGACCTTCATGTCGGTGTTGTCGCCGGGCATGACCATCTCGGTGCCCTCGGGGAGGGTCACCACGCCGGTGACGTCCGTGGTCCGGAAGTAGAACTGCGGACGGTAGTTGTTGAAGAACGGGGTGTGCCGGCCGCCCTCGTCCTTGGACAGGATGTAGACCCGGCCCTCGAACTCGGTGTGCGGGGTGGTGGTGCCGGGCTTGATCACGACCTGACCACGCTCGACCTCCTCCCGCTTGACGCCACGCAGCAGCAGCGCGGCGTTGTCGCCGGCCTGCGCCTCGTCCAGGAACTTCTTGAACATTTCGATCGAGGTGACGGTCGTGGTCAGCGCCTTTTCGCGGATACCCACGACGGAGACCTGCTCGTTGACCTTGATCTGGCCACGCTCGACGCGGCCGGTCACGACGGTGCCACGACCGGTGATGGTGAAGACGTCCTCGATGGGCATCAGGAACGGCTTCTCGATCTCACGGACCGGCTCCGGCACGTTCTCGTCGACCGCGTTCATCAGGTCCAGAACGGACTGGACCCACTTCGGGTCGCCCTCCAGCGCCTTGAGCGCGGACACCCGCAGCACCGGAAGGTCGTCGCCCGGGTAGTCCTGGGCGGACAGCAGCTCGCGCACCTCGAGCTCGACGAGCTCCAGGATCTCCTCGTCGTCCACCATGTCGGCCTTGTTCAGGGCCACCACGATGTAGGGGACGCCGACCTGACGGGCCAGCAGCACGTGCTCACGAGTCTGCGGCATCGGGCCGTCGGTCGCCGCCACCACGAGGATGGCGCCGTCCATCTGGGCCGCACCGGTGATCATGTTCTTGATGTAGTCGGCGTGGCCGGGAGCGTCCACGTGGGCATAGTGGCGCTTCTCGGTCTCGTACTCGACGTGCGCGATGTTGATGGTGATACCGCGCTGGCGCTCTTCCGGAGCCTTGTCGATGTCCTCGAACGCCGAAACCTTGTTCAGTTCTGGGTACTTGTCGTGCAGGACCTTGGTAATGGCCGCGGTCAGCGTGGTCTTCCCATGGTCGACGTGACCAATGGTGCCGATGTTGACGTGCGGCTTGGTCCGCTCGAACTTCGCCTTCGCCACTGGATTGTCCTCCTGGACTTCTTTCGTGCTTTTCCGCCGCTGATAGTGCCTGGTGCCCATCCGCGGCGACTCGTCAGGGTCGTCGTGCGGACTCCGGGGAGATCCCCGGGGAGCCCGCACTTACTGTGCGGTGCTCCGGTCCCGGGTCATGCCCCCGTCGCCTTCGCGATGATCTCCTTCGCCACGTTCACCGGAACCTCGGCGTAGGAATCGAACTGCATGGAGTAGTTCGCCCGACCCTGCGTCTTCGAGCGCAGGTCGCCGACGTACCCGAACATCTCCGACAGCGGCACCAGCGCCTTCACGACGCGAGCGCCACTACGCTCCTCCATCGCCTGGATGTGACCCCGGCGGGAGTTGAGGTCGCCGATGACATCACCCATGTACTCCTCGGGTGTGGTGACCTCGACGGCCATCATCGGCTCCAACAGCACCGGGTCGGCCTTCCGGGCGGCTTCCTTGAGCGCCATCGAACCGGCGATCTTGAACGCCATCTCGGAGGAGTCAACCTCGTGGTACGCACCGTCGAGCAGGGTCATCTTCAGGCCCACCAACGGGTACCCCGCCAGCACGCCGTACTGCATGGCGTCCTGGGCGCCGGCGTCCACCGACGGGATGTACTCCCTCGGGATGCGGCCACCGGAGACCTTGTTCTGGAACTCGTAGAGCGCACCGGTCTCGGACTTCGGCAGCGGCTCCAGGGCGATGATCACCCGGGCGAACTGGCCGGAACCACCCGTCTGCTTCTTGTGGGTGTACTCGTACTTGTCCACCTTGCGGCGGATGGTCTCGCGGTAGGCGACCTGCGGCTTGCCGATGTTCGCCTCGACCTTGAAGTCCGACTTCATCCGGTTGACCAGGACTTCCAGGTGCAGCTCACCCATGCCGGCGATGATGGTCTGCCCGGTCTCCTCGTCCAGCTTGACCTGGAAGGTCGGGTCCTCCTCGGCCAGCTTCTGGATGGCGATACCGAGCTTCTCCTGGTCGCTCTTGGTCTTCGGTTCGATGGCCACCTGGATAACCGGGTCCGGGAAGGTCATCGACTCCAGGATGATCGGCGCGTTCGGGTCACACAGGGTGTCACCCGTCGTGGTGTCCTTCAGGCCGATCGCCGCGTAGATGTGCCCGGCGCGGGCCTCCTCGACCGGATTCTCCTTGTTGGAGTGCATCTGGAAGAGCTTCCCGATGCGCTCCTTGCGGTCCTTGGTCGAGTTGATCACCTGGGTACCAGCGGCCACCCGTCCGGAGTAGACCCGGATGTAGGTCAGCTTACCGAAGAACGGGTGAGTCATGATCTTGAACGCGAGCGCCGCGAACGGCTCGTCGGTGCTGGGCTTGCGCGTCGCCGGGGTCTCGCCGTCCAGCAGCGTGCCCTCGACCGGCGGAACGTCCAGCGGCGACGGCAGGTAGTCGATCACGGCGTCGAGCATGGGCTGCACGCCCTTGTTCTTGAACGCCGAGCCACACAGCACCGGGTACGCATCGCCGGCGACGGTCAGCTTGCGGATCGCGCCCTTGATCTCCTCGATGGTCAGTTCCTCGCCACCGAAGTACTTCTCCATCAGCGCGTCATCGGTCTCGGCCGCTGCCTCGACCAACTGCTCGCGGTACTCGTTGGCGCGGTCGAGGAGGTCTGCCGGGATCTCCTCGACCGTGTAGTCCTCGCCCTTGCGAACCTCACCGCGCCAGGTCAACGCCCGCATCTCGACCAGGTCGATCACGCCGGCGAAGTCCGACTCGGCACCGATCGGCAGCTGGACGACCAACGGCTTCGCACCGAGACGGTCCTTGATGGTCTGGACGGTGAAGTAGAAGTCCGCGCCGATCTTGTCCATCTTGTTGACGAAACAGATCCGCGGGACGTTGTACTTGTCCGCCTGACGCCACACGGTTTCGGACTGGGGCTCGACACCCTCCTTGCCGTCGAAAACCGTGACGGCGCCGTCCAGCACACGCAGCGAACGCTCCACCTCGACGGTGAAGTCCACGTGGCCGGGAGTGTCGATGATGTTGATCTGGTGATTGGCCCAGAACGTGGTGGTGGCGGCAGAAGTGATGGTGATGCCGCGCTTCTGCTCCTCCTCCATCCAGTCCATCGTGGCAGCGCCGTCGTGGACTTCGCCGATCTTGTAGTTGATCCCCGTGTAGAAGAGGATCCGCTCGGTCGTCGTGGTTTTGCCCGCATCGATGTGCGCCATGATCCCAATGTTGCGGACCTTGGCGAGATCGGTGAGTACTTCCTGGGCCACGTTCTTTCCCCTGTCTCAGGCGGTCTTCCGTGCGCTGAGCCCGGTGGGGCCGCGCCGTTTGTGTGTCACCATCGGTAGTGCGCGAAGGCCTTGTTCGATTCGGCCATCTTGTGGGTGTCTTCACGGCGCTTCACGCTGGCGCCGAGACCATTGCTCGCGTCGAGCAGCTCGTTCATCAGCCGTTCGGTCATGGTCTTCTCACGACGCGCGCGCGAGAAGGTCACGATCCAGCGCAACGCCAACGTGGTCTGCCGGCCGGGCTTGACCTCGACCGGGACCTGGTAGGTGGCGCCACCGACGCGGCGGCTCTTCACCTCGATGGCCGGCTTCACGTTGTCCAGCGCGCGCTTGAGGGTGACCACCGGATCGGTGCCGGACTTTTCCCGCGCACCTTCCAGGGCGCCATAAACGATCTTCTCGGCGACCGAACGCTTGCCATCCCGCAGCACCTTGTTCACCAGCTGCGTGACCAGCGGAGAGCCGTACACCGGGTCGGAGATCAACGGCCGCTTCGGGGCCGGTCCCTTGCGAGGCATCTCAGCTCTTCTCCTTCTTCGCGCCATACCGGCTGCGAGCCTGCTTGCGGTTCTTCACGCCCTGGGTGTCCAGCGAGCCGCGGATGATCTTGTAGCGAACGCCCGGCAGATCCTTCACCCGGCCGCCGCGGACGAGCACCATCGAGTGCTCCTGCAGATTGTGGCCCTCGCCCGGAATGTAGGCGGTGACCTCGATGCCGCTGGTCAGCTTGACACGGGCCACCTTGCGCAGCGCCGAGTTCGGCTTCTTGGGCGTCGTCGTGTAGACGCGGGTGCACACGCCGCGCCGCTGCGGGCTCCCCTTGAGCGCCGCGGTCTTGGTCTTGGCGACCTTGTCCTCGCGGCCCTTGCGGACCAGCTGCTGGATCGTGGGCATAGACCGGCTTTCTCTGCGTTCGCGTCTCGTGTGCTCCGCTCTCGTCACACACAGGACCTCTGTGTACCTGGCTCCCCCGTAACCCGAGGTCGGGCGTGTCGCGCCGGTTTTGGCACCCATGCGCTACCGCCAGTATCCCTGGTGGGTTGCTGGAGGACTCCCACGGCCCCCGGCGATCAAGGACGCACCACCGGCACGTCGCTCAGCGCTCGCGGGCACGCGGAGCGGCCCGACATGGGTCGGGCACGACAGTCAAAGATACCCGCACCCCCACACACGGTCAAAACGGGGGTGCCACCCCAAGCAACCATCGTAGGCGCTCCGTCCCCCGGATGCCGCGAGGTGGACGGCGAGTCCTCGACCAGCGGTCGGGGCCGCCCCAATTCGCCAAAACCGGCTTGCCGGCGGCTGGACCACCGTAAGCTCCGGTTTGTGTGATCGCCAGGCGGATCACCCGACTTGGAGCAGGGAGGCGTCCAGGGATGAGCGGATTCACCGTCAACACCACCGCACTGGCCCAGGCCGGCCAGGCGATCAGCGGTCACAGCGACAGTGTGCAAGCGATCCAGCAGCAGATCAGCAAGGCCGAGGTACCCGCCACCGCATGGGGACAACTGGGGGTGATGCTGGGGCTCGTCCCCGGATATCTGAGTCTGCTGGCCAGCCTGGAAGCGAACATGAAGCAGATGGGCGCGCACCTGGACCAGACCGGCAGCGCGCTGGCAGGCGTCGCCCAGGCATACCGCGACATCGAGGATGGTTTCGCCACGGCATTCGCCGACCTCCAGGACGGATTGTCCGGAACGGGGGCGTAACCATGACCGACGACAGCAGCAAGCAGTGGTGGGAACAGAAGCAGAACGCCTCGGCGGACACCGCTCTGAGCAATGTGCCGCTCGCCGGCAACCTGTACAAGGAGTTCAAGGACAGTTACTCGCTAGCCGAGAAGGCCAGCCAGGGCGACGGGGCGGCGGCCGGTCAAGCCGTTACCAACATCGCCTCGGACGCTGCCGGGTTCGCCGCCGACGCCGTGTCGGCAGCCATCGATCCGTTGAACTTCCTCATCTCCAAGGGACTCGGATTCCTGGAAAATGTTCTGTTTCCGCTGAAAGACATACTCCAAGTTGTCACCGGCGATCCGAAAAAACTGGAAGAATGCGCGGAGAAGTTCGACGCCATTGCCAAGAGTCTCAATGATCTCGCTGTCACATTCGAGCAAACGGTCCTGCCCGGCACGGCCGACTGGTCCGGTGATGCCGCGGCCGCGGCAGGGCACAGCATCGGCGAGACGAAGCAGGGCATCCTGTCGACCGCACAGGTCGCGGGGAACATCGCCAGCCTGCTGCAGATCAGCAGCATGCTCATGCAAGCCGCCTACGACATCATCAACGGCATCATCGCCGACGTTGTCGAATGGCTGGTGGTGACCTGGGTCGCCGCCCAGGTCACCGCGCCGGTCACCTTTGGCGCGTCCGAGGCGGGTGCGGCGGCCGCGACCGCCGGGGAGGTGGCGGAGGGTGCTGCCCAGGCGACCGAGAAGGTCGAACAGGTCAGCAGCATTATGACGAAAATCGTCAACGTGCTGAAGAAGCTCAAGACAAGGTTCCTTCAGGACGAGATGAAAGATGAAGCGACTGGGGTAATCACCCAAGTCGAAAGCAAGGCTCACAAGGCGATAGGCAAGAGCTTCTCGAAGATGCTCTCCGAGAGCGTCGAAAAGCGCGCTCTGGGCGCCGTGGGCGTGCCGACAAAGAAGAGCATGAAATACAAGGAGTACGCGAACGACCTCGATGACCTCAACCAGACCGTCGGCTACCTGAAGACTGGCGCCGACAGTGCCAAGAAGATCTTTCAACTTGGCACCGGATTCGGCAAGGCAGCGGAATACTCCGTTGATCCGGGCGGCCAGTCTGAAGAGAAGGACGACGGGCAGAGCCAGGGCGCCAAAGGTAGTGGATCATGACCTGCCAGCTCCGCGCTCCGGGCCCGCTGTCCGGCCGGAGCTCGGGAAGATACCGAGGTTTTGAGGTGTCCGCGCGGCGGGATTCTGGTCTATCCGACATCGACCGATGCTTCGTCGAGGTGGTTCTGCCGACCGCCATGCCGCGGATGACCGTCCGGTACGAGCAGTGGGGCGAGTACGGTCCTTCGTCGACAATCGAGGGCGGAGTTGCCGTCGGGTACCCGCCATTCGATCGGCTGTTCGGTGTGTACGGAGACCATCGGTTCATTCGCGCGGCGATCACGCCCGAGTTCGTGGGCTGGATCATGGCTATCGATTGGCCCACGGTTAAGACGCGACTCTTGTTCCAGAACACGATCGTCTTCGGCGAGACACGCTTCGGCGGGATGAGTATCGCCGCAGAGCTCGACACAGGGGTCATGCCACACCAGATCCAGAGCATGCTTGACCTGTTGATCGACTTTCTCTACCTCTTGTCAACCGACATCTGGCCGATTCCGCTCCCCTCACGGGCGGCCCGGGCATGATAAACCCGCCCTGGGGCGACCAAGTGCCAGCGGGAGTGCTACCCGGCCTGTGGCCGACCGCGCCAGACGCGCCACTCGTTGTGCCTGTCTCCGGTAGTTGCTCTTTCAAGGGATACGATCGGGGTGACCTTCGACGGGTTGATCCGCCGCTGTCACCTGCGTTCGTGCTCACCCGCGATGCCTATCGCGTCGGCGCCACCAGAATGGACATGCTGGTTGCCTCCCGGCAATGGGCTCCATTCGGCGAAATGTCGCTCGCCATACTGACGTTCGTCCAGGCCGGGGAAATCAGCGGGCTGAGCAAGCCGCTGAGGTGGCGGGTTACGCCCGAGACCGCGGCCGAGTTCGTGGAGACTGTGACAATCGGCAACGGACCCGCTGTGTGGCTGCGTACGCCGAGATTGGAATGGGTGATTCCGACTCCGGACCCCTGCCGATTGGCGAGCGAGATCGAGCGCCGTCGTTCGCGAACGGTCCGGTTGGGCGGACCGGATACCGCGAAGGTCTGGAAAATAGCTCCGCAGCTGCGCGTGCAAGATGAGGATGGTTTCCGCCCCGCGGGTCCGGGAGACGACCGGGCGGCACCGAGCTTCTTGGCCAAGTACGGCGGGACATGGACGCCACTGCCGACCGCTCCGGTGGACCGCGACGCGCCGGCCCCATTTGTCGCGACCTCGCCCGTGCCACTCACCGGCGTCCCATATCCCGAATCTCTGGGTGACGTCGTTCTGCCCCTCTCGGAAGGCACCCCGGCACTGGTGCTGAACGTGTCCAATCATCGGATTCGGCTGAGCCAGCAGCCGTTGATGGCCGCTGCTGATCCGTTTCGGGATCCCGACGAGATCTTGGAAACTGGACCACCCAGGTGGGGATCGAGACCCTATCTGAGTGCGCCGGCGGCGGAGTTTCCGGTGATTCGGGCTGGCACGCTCAGCGGTGTGCCGGATGGCTGGTCGATCCGCACGCTCGCACCCGACGCCCTGACCGAGATTCGGATCGATATCGCGGACGGCCCGGCGGTCTGGTTGTGGGGCATGACCACCGAATGGCTGATCCCCACCCCCTATGCCGAACAGGTCGCCGCCGATCTCCGGCTGCGGCGGCGGGTCGCGTCGCTCTATCCGCTCATCGGCAAGTACTCACCCGAGTCCGCCGTCTGGAACAGCTATCCCGACATGGAACTGGTCGAGACCGAGCAGGGATGGTGTCTGCCACCGACGCCGCCGTACGCCCCCAGCGAGCCCACGATCGTGCCGCCCGGAACTTGGCGAGCCGGACCCAACTGACCCAACCAACCGGGTCGTCACCAATTCGATCGAAACCGGCGTGTCGGCGGCTGGACCTCCGTATCCTCCGGTTCGTGTGATCGCCAGGCGGATCACCCGACTTGGAGCAGGGAGGCGTCCAGGGATGAGCGGATTCACCGTCAACACCACCGCGCTGGCACAGGCGGGCCGAGAGATCAGCGGGTACGGCGACGAGGTCCAAGCGCTGCAGGGCCAACTCGGCAAGGCCGAGGTGCCCCAACAGTCGTGGGGCCTGCTCGGCGACGGTCTGGGCCTCTACGACATCTACGTGGGGATGCTGACCGATCTGCGCGACGGGCTGCTGCAGATGGGCGTACACCTCAACACCGCCGGCGGCCTGTTCGGCACCATGCAGGAGGAGTACGACAACAGGGACCGGGAGATCGCGGCCGTGCTGAACGGCATCGGCAGTGACGCCGCGACCGGGGCCAGCATCGGTTGGAACATCGCAGGCGCAACCGTCGGTGGAACCGTGGGCGGCGCGGTCGGAACCGCGGTCGGCGCAGCCAGCGCTATGGCCCCGGACGGCAGCAAGGTGCTGGGGAGCGTGCCGCTCGCAGGCAATGTGTACAAGACCTTCCAAGATGGGGCGAAGGCCATCAAAGGATTGGACGATGGCGACATCGCGGGTACCGCCTCGGCTGTCAGCAACGTGGCCGCTGATGTCACCGGCTTCGCGAGTGATGCCGTCGGTGCTGTGGGCGACCCACTGAACTTCTTGATCACCAAGGGTCTGAGCTTCCTGGAGAACCTCTTCACGCCGCTCAAAGAGATGCTGGAGGCAGTCACCGGTGACCCGAAAGCGCTGACCGACAGTGCTACGGGTTTCAACGGGCTGGCCAAGAGCGTCAACGAGCTGAGTTCCCAGTTCGAAATGACCACGCAGACCTACACCCAGGACTGGTCCGGCGACGCCGCGTTCGCGGCGGGACAGACGATGAACGCCACCAAACAGACGATGGACTCCACGGCGGACTCCGCAGGACACATCGCCGGTCTGCTGCAGATCAGCAGCATGCTGATGAAGGCGGCCTACGACATCATCAACGGCATCATCGCGGACGTGGTCGAGCAGGTTGTGATCACCGTTTTGGCCGCACAGGCATCCGCCGTCGTCACGCTGGGTGCGTCCGAGGTCGCTGGCACAACGGCGGCCGTCGGCGAAATCGTTACAGGAGTCGAAAAGGCGGGTGCACAGACCCAGAAAGCAGCCAGCCTCCTCCAGAAGATCATGAGCATCCTCAAGAAGATCCAGGACGTCCTAAAAAAGCTCAAAGACCCCAAGTACCTCAAGAACTCGGCGCTCCAAAAGTTTGTGGGCGAGGGGACCAAGAGGGGAAAAATGCTGGGTGCGACGGAAAAGAAGGTGCCCGGCGAAAAATCGGAACTCGTGTTCGAGAAATTGGACGAGGCCAAGGACGCCGTGACAAAGCGTACGGGGGCTGACGCTACAACAGGCCAGGCCGCAAAGGAGATGCTATGGAACACCAATTGGAAAGAGAAGATTACCAATTCGGCCCACGACCGGCTTCAGGCCGAGTTCGGCCTCGCGAAGCCCGGGGACACTGACAACATTTACAAGCAGGCGAACACATACGCGAAGAATCTCTCGAACGGAATCAGCAACGTTAACAGCCTGAACAAGGCGCAAGACTACATGGAAAATCCTGGTGGATCAAGCGCAAGTAAGGAAGATGAAGGTAACAAGGAAGGATCGGAGCAACGATGACATTTCCGATCCGGCGTCCCGGCCGCGACGAGTCCGGTGAATACCGAGGATTCTATGTTTGGGCCGTAACCGAGAATACCGGCGACAGCGAATCCTCCTACTTTGAGACGACCCTCTACGTCCAATCACCAGTTCCGACACCGCAGCTCACTCTCGAGCGATGGTCGCCCCGTACAGAGAATCCGTTTTCTTGGACACCATCCAATCCTGGTGCTATAGCCGTCGGCGACCCCGAGTTCGACCGGATCTTCGTGGTGAGCGGCGAGGTTGACCTCGTCCGGCGCATCATGAATGACCACATGACCGCATGGCTGAAGTCAATCGACTGGTATGGCAGTGCACTGCGCGGCCTGCACGAGATAGACTTCGGAGCGAAACCAATAACAATTCCCGGTCACCACAACCCTATTGAATGCCAGTACAGAGTTGACTTTGTGATAGACTTTCTTCTCCGAACACCGCGAGATACCTGGCCAGCGCCGTCTGCCGGGACGGTGGCCTCGGCATGACCGAATCACATCTTCGGATCGGCGCGGGCGGAGCCCTACCGGGACTGTGGCCGGCGGCACCCGAGGCACCGATCCTGGTTCCGATTCCCGCCAAGTGGGAACCCAAGGACTACCAGTCCGATATCAAAGATCTTCCACTTTCACCAACATTCGTTCTCGAGTACGACACCTGCTACTTCGGTGCAACCCTCGACGGCATGCTGGTCACGTCGCGCCAGAGCCGGTATGAACCATGGCTGCGAATTCCGCTGAGGAGCGTCCTCCTGGTTCAGCCCGGTATGATGGGCGGCCTGCGCGACAACGCAGTCTATTATTTTAAGAGTGACCGCTCCGACGAGTTCGTTCATTTTGTCCGCCTCAAGGATGGTCCGGCTGTCTGGCTACAAACCGAACACGCGGGCTACCTGATCCCGACGCCTGATCCAATTCCCCTGGCAGCGGAAATTGAGCGGCGACGGCAGCGGGCCTGGCAGCTTGGTTCGGCTGCCACAACTCAGGCACTTCGAGTCGATCCCGCCCTGGCTGACGTGGAACTCCAGAAATCTGGATCGATATCCCCGGGCGGGATACCATCTGTTCCCGCGCTCCTCAGGAAACGCCGCCAGAGTTGGGTGCCTCTCAGCTTCGACCACCCCGGTCATTTTGCTCCGCAAGCCCGGCAGCCCGCCGAACCGCTGGCTGACGTTCCCTATCCGGAAACCTTCCCCGATGTTGCCCTGAATCTGCGTGAATCTTACCCGCCGCTGTATGTCAACGTGTCCAATCACAGGATTCGACTCAGCCAGCAGCCACTGCCATCGGCGACGACTCCCTTCCATGACCCCGAGAATGAAGGTCCTCCACAGAACAATGGTTCGGGATCAAGTATTTTCGACTGGAGCCCTGGGGTCCGGATCAACAAACCGTATCTCACCGCCCCGATCGTACAGTTCCCCGTGATTCGCTCGGGCACGCTCAGCGGGGTACCGGCGGAGTGGTCGGTCCGCGTCTTCGCCTCCGATGCACGCACCGAGATCCGAAGCGACATCGTGGACGGTCCTGCTGTGTGGTTGTGGGGCATGAGCCACGAATTCGTGCTCTGTACGCCCGACGCTCAGAAGCTGGCAGCCGATCTCAGGTGGCGCCGACGAATCGCTTCACTGTTCCCGCTGTCTGGCGGTTTCCCGGTCGAATTCGTGACCTGGTGGGTATTTCCCGACACCGCGCTGGTGCGGACCGAGGAGGGGTGGTGTCTGCCGCCGAGTCCGGCGTACGCGCCCAGCGAGCCCACCATCGTGCCGCCGGGCACCTGGCAGTCCACTCCGGACTGATTCGATATGTTTGTCCGTACGAACAGCAGTATGAAGCCACATCATTGAGGGGACCACGATGACAGAGGCCAAAACCGACCTCGCCGCTCGCTACGCCGAGATGAAGGACGAGATCAGCCAGATCCGGGCCACCGCCCATTCGACTGACCGCGGCGTGACCGTCACCGCCGGGCCTGGGGGCTCGGTCATCGATGTCAAGCTTTCCGAGAACGCCCTCCGGTCCGGCTCGGCGCAGGCACTCTCCGGCAGCATCATGTCGGCCCTACGGTTGGCGGTCGCCGACGCGGCCCGTCAGCAGGCCGCCGTCGTCCAGCGGTATGTGGGCGATCGGATCAACATCGCCGAGCGGGTGAACGCCACGCAGCGGGAGATCCTCGGCGACAAGATCGAGGCTGGCGAGGCCGAGCAGGCCCGTCTGGACGCCCTGCAACGCCGCGCTCCTGGCGACGGTCCGGCCCAACAGCGTGACTCCTACCGGCCAGCCGCCGCCCAGCCCCAGCAGCCGTCGGTGGCACCGGGCCACCAGCCCCCGACTGCCGGTCCGCACGGCGGTCAGGCTCCGGCCCGGCCGTACGCAAACCAGCCGCACCGGCCGGCATCGCGTCCAGTCACGCCGCCGGAGGAGTACGAAGACGACGAGGGTTTCCAGGGGTTCGGCGGCCCCCAGAAGCCCTGACGCCACGACGGCAGCCCGCCGCTGCGAGGGCTACGACGGGAGCATTCCCGGCGGCAGGTCACCAGCGGCGGGACCACCGGTGGGCGGTCCAGCGCGGCGGGGCCGGATGACCGCGAGGACGATCAGGCTGAACACCGCCTGCAGCATCGCCAGCGCGCCGATCACGGCAAAGGTGACCAGCGTGGTCCACGGCTCCTTCGCGCCGGGGGCGATCAGACCGGCCAGTCCACCCTTCGGCTTGACAAACGTTTGGGTCTGCGGGAACCGATTGTTCTGCTCAACGGTGACCATGCTGGTGGTGCCATCCGGCCAGGTGACCTCGGCTGAGCACGCATAGTACGTGCCTCGGTTGTCAGATGCGGGCATGTAGGTGCAATGGCTGGTCGCCGCGGTGGCGGTCTGGCCCCCGAAATGCCCGATGGCGTACGCGATGAAGAACCCACCGGCCAGCAGACCGATCACGCTGAGCGCCAGCCGCACCCCGCGCGGCCAGGGTGGGACATACCTCTCGGCGACGGCATGCCTGGCGGCCGCCACCAGAAAGATCACGATGAACAGCACCGCAGTGACCCAGACCTGCACGGTGCCTGGTCCGATGAACGCGAGCACCACCAACGCCACACCGACCAACACGACGAACAGGTCACGGAGGACCTTGGCGGACTGGAGCCGAGCGAATGCCTGGGGGCTCACCGACTCCGGCTCGGTTTCCGGCGGTGGTGATCCGTACCCGTACCCCGGACCGTAGGGCCGTCCGTACCGCGTCCCACCCACCGACGGCCCACCCGGTGGTCCATACGGCGGTGGTCCATACGGCGGTGGTCCATACGGCGGAAGCGGCTGTTCGGTCATGACCATCATCCTGGCGTAAGCCCATGATCACCGAGGCCGATCGGACAAAGACGTTCCCCGACTACGACGAACGACCCCGGCCGAAGCCGGGGTCGTTCGTCCGAACAGGACTTGCGGTCAGCGGAAGTCGCGGCCGAAGTCGTAGTCGTCCAGCGGCACGGCCGCACCGGTGCCGGTGCCGAACACGTCCGGGGTGTAGTAGCCATCGTCGTAGGACGGGATCGTGTAGGCCGATGCCCGTGCCTCCTCCGTCGGCTGCACCTGGATGTTCCGGTACCGGTTGATTCCCGTGCCGGCCGGGATCAGCTTGCCGATGATCACGTTCTCCTTGAGGCCGACCAGGCTGTCCGACTTGCCCTGGATGGCGTTGTCGGTCAGGACCCGGGTGGTCTCCTGGAACGATGCCGCGGACAACCACGAGTCGGTGGCCAGCGATGCCTTGGTGATACCCATCAGCACCGGACGACCGGAGGCCGGCTCACCGCCCTCGGCGACGACCCGGCGGTTCTCCGCCTCGAACTGGGTCCGCTCGACCAGCGAACCCGGCAGGAACTCGGTCGCTCCGGAGTCGATGATCGTCACCCGGCGCAGCATCTGCCGGACGATGACCTCGATGTGCTTGTCGTGAATGGACACGCCCTGTGCCCGGTAGACCTTCTGCACCTCGTTCACCAGGTGCAGCTGGGCCTCGCGCGGACCCATGATCCGCAACACCTCGTGCGGGTCCGGGGTGCCCTCCAGCAACTGCTGGCCGACCGTCACGTGATCGCCGTCCGACAGCGGGCCGGTCGGCGTCGACGCGAGTCGCTGCCGCTTGGACAGCTTGTCGAAGACGATCTCGTCGGTGCCGTCGTCCGGAGTGAGCGTGATCTTCCAGAACCGGTCGCCGTCCTCGATCCGGATCCGGCCGTCGGCGTCCGCGATCGGCGCCTTGCCCTTGGGGATCCGGGCCTCGAACAGTTCCTGGACACGCGGCAGACCGGTGGTGATGTCATCACCGGCGACACCGCCCTGGTGGAAGGTACGCATGGTCAGCTGCGTGCCCGGCTCACCGATCGACTGCGCGGCCACGATGCCGACCGCCTCGCCGACGTCCACCAGCTTGCCGGTCGCCATGGACCGGCCGTAGCAGGTGGCGCACACCCCGACCGCGGACTCACAGGTCAGCACACTGCGCACCTTGACCCGGTAGATCCCGGCGGCCAGCAACTTCTGGATCACCGCGTCACCGAGGTCGGCACCACGGTTGATGATGATGTTGCCGTCCGCGTCCCGGGCGTCGTCGGCGATGGTCCGCGCGTAGACGCTGGTCTCCACGTGTTGGTCGCGGATGACCGTGCCGTCCGGCAGCTTCTCGCCGATCTTCATGTTGATGCCGCGGGTGGTGTTGCAGTCCGTCTCCCGGACGATGACGTCCTGCGAGACGTCCACCAGACGACGGGTCAGGTATCCGGAGTCGGCGGTCTTCAACGCGGTGTCGGCCAGACCCTTGCGGGCACCGTGCGTGGCGATGAAGTACTCCAACACCGACAGGCCCTCGCGGAAGTTCGCCTTGATCGGCCGCGGGATGTACTCGCCCTTCGGGTTGGACACCAGACCACGCATCCCGGCCAGCGACCGGACCTGCGTCATGTTGCCCGCCGCGCCCGACTTCACGATCGTCGGGATCGGGTTGTCGTCGGGGAAGTACTCCTCCATGGCCTTGGCGACGTCCTCGGTGGCCTGCGTCCAGACCCGCACCAGTTCGTTGTTGCGCTCCGCGTGGGAGAGCTGACCGCGCTGGTACCGCTTCTCGACGGCGTCCGCCTTCTTCTCGTACTCGTCGAGAATTTCCTTCTTCTTCGGCGACACCACGACGTCGGAGATGGCGATGGTCACGCCCGACCGGGTGGCCCAGTAGAAGCCGGCGTCCTTGAGCTTGTCCAGCGTCTGCGCGACGACGGTCATCGAGTACCGCTCGGCCAGATCGTTGACGATCGCGGCCTGGCGCTTCTTGATCATCGGCTCGTTGACGAACGGGTAGTCCGCCGGCAGCAGCTCGTTGAACTTCACCCGGCCGAGGGTGGTCTCGGCCAGCCAGGTCTTCCCGGGTTCCCAGTCCTCCGGCTCCTCGCCGCGCGGCGGGGTCTGGTCCGTGAGGCGGATCTTCACCGGCGACTGCAGGTCGATGAAGTGGCGGTCATAGGCCATGATCGCCTCGGCCACGGACGAGAACGCCGTGCCGGCGCCCCGGCCGTCCTTCTTGAGCTTGGTCAGGAAGAACAGCCCGGTCACCATGTCCAGACGAGGCATGGCCAGCGGCCGGCCGGACGCTGGGGACAGGATGTTGTTCGAGGCCAGCATCAGGATGCGGGCCTCGGCCTGTGCCTCGGCGGACAGCGGCAGGTGCACCGCCATCTGGTCACCGTCGAAGTCGGCGTTGAACGCCTCGCAGGCCAGCGGGTGCAGCTGGATGGCCTTGCCCTCGACCAGTTGCGGCTCGAACGCCTGGATGCCCAGCCGGTGCAGCGTCGGCGCCCGGTTGAGCAGCACCGGGTGCTCGGTGATGACCTCTTCCAGTACGTCCCACACCTGCGGACGGGTGCGCTCCACCATCCGCTTGGCGGACTTGATGTTCTGCGCGTGGTTGAGGTCCACCAGCCGCTTCATCACGAACGGCTTGAACAGCTCCAACGCCATCGCCTTGGGCAGGCCGCACTGGTGCATCTTCAGCTGCGGGCCGACCACGATGACCGAACGGCCGGAGTAGTCGACACGCTTGCCGAGCAGGTTCTGGCGGAACCGGCCCTGCTTGCCCTTGAGCAGGTCGGACAACGACTTCAGCGGGCGGTTGCCCGGGCCGGTCACCGGCCGGCCGCGGCGGCCGTTGTCGAACAGCGCGTCGACGGCCTCCTGCAGCATCCGCTTCTCGTTGTTGACGATGATCTCCGGAGCGCCCAGGTCGATGAGCCTCTTGAGCCGGTTGTTCCGGTTGATCACCCGGCGGTACAGGTCGTTCAGGTCGCTGGTGGCGAACCGGCCACCGTCGAGCTGCACCATCGGGCGCAGGTCCGGCGGGATGACCGGCACGCAGTCCAGCACCATGCCCTTGGGCGAGGTGCCGGTCGACTGGAACGCCGCGACCACCTTGAGTCGCTTGAGCGCGCGCAGCTTCTTCTGGCCCTTGCCGTCGCGGATGGTTTCGCGCAGCGAGTCGGACTCGGCTTCCACGTCAAAGTCGACGAGCAGCTTCTGGATCGCCTCGGCGCCCATGCCACCGGTGTAGTGGTCGCCGTACCGGTCGTACAGGTCGCGGTACAGCATCTCGTCGGCGATCAGCTGCTTCGGCTCCAGCTTGGTGAAGGTGTTCCAGATCTCCTCCAACCGGTCCAGCTCACGCTGGGCGCGGTCGCGGAGCTGGCGCATCTCCCGCTCGCCGCCCTCCTTGACCTTGCGGCGCACGTCGCTCTTGGCGCCCTCGGCCTCCAGCAGCGCGAGGTCGCCCTCCAGCTTCTGGGCCCGCTCCTCGAGGTCGACGTCACGCCGGGTCTCGATGCGCTTGCGCTCGCCCTGGATCTCGGCTTCCAGAGTCGGCAGGTCCTGGTGCCGCAGCTCGGTGTTCACGCTGGTGATCACGTAGGCCGCGAAGTAGATGATCTTTTCGAGGTCCTTCGGGGCCAGGTCGAGCAGGTACCCGAGCCGGCTGGGCACACCCTTGAAATACCAGATGTGGGTGACCGGGGCGGCCAGCTCGATGTGGCCCATCCGCTCCCGGCGCACCTTCGACCGGGTCACCTCGACGCCGCAGCGCTCACAGATGATGCCCTTGAAGCGCACCCGCTTGTACTTACCGCAGTAGCACTCCCAGTCCCGGGTCGGACCGAAGATCTTCTCGCAGAAGAGCCCGTCCTTTTCCGGCTTCAGGGTCCGGTAGTTGATCGTTTCCGGCTTCTTGACCTCGCCAAAGGACCACTGGCGGATATCGTCGGCGGTGGCCAGGCCAATCCGAAGCTCGTCAAAGAAGTTGACGTCCAGCACTAGGACTGCGCCGCCTCTCCGGAGTCTTGGAGTTGTTGCGTTGCGAGGGAACGGTTACGACTCATGGTTTCCTTGGTCGGCTACCGTCACGGTGCCCCTGAGGTCCCGTGGGGTAGGCCCTCCTTTTCGGGAAGAGATGGCTGGTCAGGAGTCTGCGACGTATGTCCCCTAATTCACGACGTCGTCGACGGATGGGGACTCGTTGCGGGACAGGTTGATGCCGAGGTTGGCGGCGGCCCGCTCCAGGTCCTCGTCGTCGCTGTCGCGCATCTCGATGGCCGCTCCGTCGCTGGACAGCACCTCGACGTTGAGGCACAACGACTGCAGTTCCTTGAGGAGCACCTTGAACGACTCCGGGATGCCCGGCTCGGGGATGTTCTCGCCCTTGACGATCGCCTCGTAAACCTTGACGCGCCCCAGCACGTCGTCCGACTTGATGGTGAGCAGTTCCTGCAGGGTGTAGGCGGCGCCGTAGGCCTGCATGGCCCAGCACTCCATCTCACCGAACCGCTGGCCACCGAACTGCGCCTTACCACCCAACGGCTGCTGGGTGATCATCGAGTACGGGCCGGTGGACCGGGCGTGGATCTTGTCGTCGACCAGGTGGTGCAGCTTCAGGATGTACATGTAGCCAACCGCCACCGGGAACGGGAACGGCTCACCGGACCGGCCGTCGAACAGGGTGGCCTTGCCGTCCTGCCCGACCATCCGCTCGCCGTCCCGGTTCGGCAGTGTCGAACCCAGCAGGCCGGTGATCTCCTCTTCCTGGGCACCGTCGAACACCGGGGTCGCGGTGTTGGTGCGCGGGTCCACGTCGTGGAGCTCCGGCGACAGCTTCGCCGCCCACTCCGGAACGCCCTCGATGTGCCAGCCCCGCGAGGCCAGCCAGCCGAGGTGCAACTCCATGATCTGTCCGATGTTCATACGGCGCGGCACACCGTGGGTGTTCAGCACCACGTCGACCGCCGTGCCGTCCGGCAGGAACGGCATGTCCTCGACCGGCAGCACCTTGCCGATGACACCCTTGTTGCCGTGCCGGCCGGCGAGCTTGTCGCCGTCCTGGATCTTCCGCTTCTGGGCCACGTACACGCGGACGAGTTCATTGACACCCGGCGGCAGTTCGTCGTCATCCTCCCGGGAGAACACCCGGATGCCGATGACCTTGCCGTTCTCGCCGTGCGGCACCTTCAGGGAGGTGTCACGGACCTCGCGCGCCTTCTCACCGAAGATCGCGCGGAGCAGCCGCTCCTCCGGGGTCAGCTCGGTCTCGCCCTTCGGGGTGACCTTGCCGACCAGGATGTCGCCGTCACGAACCTCGGCACCGATCCGGATGATGCCGCGCTCGTCGAGATCGGCGAGCACCTCCTCGGAGACGTTCGGGATGTCCCGGGTGATCTCCTCGGCGCCGAGCTTGGTGTCCCGGGCGTCGATCTCGTGTTCCTCGATGTGGATCGAGGTGAGCACGTCGTCCTGCACCAGGCGCTGGGACAGGATGATCGCGTCCTCGTAGTTGTGACCCTCCCACGGCATGATCGCGACGAGCAGGTTCTTGCCCAGCGCCATCTCACCGCGGTCGGTGGACGGACCGTCCGCGATCACCTGGCCGACCTCGACGCGGTCGCCCTCCTCGACGATCGGCTTCTGGTTGATGCAGGTGCCCTGGTTGGAACGACGGAACTTGTGCAGCCGGTAGGTGCGCCGGGTGCCGTCGTCGGCCATCACGGTGATGTAGTCGGCGCACAGCTCCTCGACCACGCCGGCCTTCTCGGCCACCACGACGTCACCGGCGTCCACCGCGGCACGCAGCTCCGTGCCGGTGCCGACCATCGGCGACTCGGCGCGCAGCAGCGGCACGGCCTGGCGCTGCATGTTCGCACCCATCAGGGCACGGTTGGCGTCGTCGTGCTCCAGGAAGGGGATCATGGCGGTCGCCACGGACACCATCTGCCGAGGCGAGACGTCCATGTAGTCGACGTCGTTCGGCGCGATCAGTTCGACCTCGCCGCCCTTCTTGCGGACCAGCACGCGGCTCACGGCGAACCGGCCGTCGTCGTCGAGTTCGGCGTTGGCCTGCGCGATGACGTGCCGGTCCTCCTCGTCGGCGGTCAGGTAGTCCACCTGCGTGGTGACCCGGCCCTCGACGACCTTCCGGTACGGGGTCTCGATGAACCCGAACGGGTTGACCCGCGCGTAGGTGGCCAGCGAGCCGATCAGACCGATGTTCGGGCCTTCCGGCGTCTCGATCGGGCACATCCGGCCGTAGTGGCTGGGGTGCACGTCGCGGACCTCCATGCCGGCCCGCTCACGGGACAGACCACCGGGACCGAGCGCGGACAGCCGGCGCTTGTGCGTCAGGCCCGCGATCGGGTTGGTCTGGTCCATGAACTGCGACAACTGGGACGTTCCGAAGAACTCCTTGATCGCCGCGACAACCGGTCGGATGTTGATCAACGTCTGCGGCGTGATCGCCTCGACGTCCTGGGTGGTCATCCGCTCCCGGACGACCCGCTCCATGCGGGACAGGCCGACCCGGATCTGATTCTGGATCAGTTCGCCGACGGTGCGCAGCCGGCGGTTACCGAAGTGGTCGATGTCGTCGACCTCGACCGGCACCTGGGTGTCGCCCTCGCCCATCGTGGTCTCGCCGGCGTGCAGCCGGACGAGGTACTCGATGGTGGTGACGATGTCTTCCTGGGTGAGCACGCCGGTCTGGTACGGCACCTTCAGGCCAAGCTTCTTGTTGACCTTGTACCGGCCGACCTTGGCGAGGTCGTAGCGCTTCTCCTTGAAGAACAGGTTCTCCAGCAGTGCCTGGGCGCTCTCCTTGGTCGGCGGCTCGCCCGGGCGCAGCTTGCGGTAGATGTCGAGCAGCGCCTCGTCGGTGCCGGCGGTGTGGTCCTTCTCCAGGGTGGCCATCAGGGTCTCGGAGAAGGAGAACCGCTCGCGGATCGCCTCGGCGGACCAGCCCAGCGCCTTCAGTAGAACGGTCACGGGCTGGCGACGCTTGCGGTCGATACGCACGCCGACCGAGTCGCGCTTGTCGACGTCGAACTCGAGCCAGGCGCCCCGGCTCGGGATGATCTTGACGCTGAACACGTCCTTGTCGGTGGTCTTGTCGATCGAGGAGTCGAAGTAGACGCCAGGCGACCGGACCAACTGCGACACGACGACGCGCTCCGTGCCGTTGATGATGAAAGTGCCCTTGTCCGTCATCATCGGGAAGTCACCCATGAACACCGTCTGGCTCTTGATCTCGCCAGTGGTGTGGTTGGTGAACTCCGCGGTGACGAACAACGGGGCCGCATAGGTCATGTCCTTGTCCTTGCACTCTTCGACGGAGGCCTTGACCTCGTCGAAGCGTGGGTCGGAGAAGGACAGTGACATGGATCCCGAGAAATCCTCGATAGGGGAGATCTCGCTGAGGACTTCTTCCAGGCCGCCGATCGGGTTCTCGTCGCCTTCGTCGACTCGGCGCTGGAACCACGCCTCGTCGCCGGTGAGCCATTCAAAGGACTGGATCTGCAGATCCAAGAGGTTCGGTACCCCCAGCGGCTCACGAATCTTCGCGAACGAAACCCGCTTGGGTGCTCCCGGGATCCCCGTACTGGATGTGGTGGAGGAGTTCGCAGCAGTGGCCTGGGTCTCGCGGGTGACTGCCAAGATGCGTCCTTCCAGGGACTCTCTGAGCTGGCGCCGGGCTGCTGCAGGCAGCCGGACGTGCAACTATCACGGGTGTCATGGCGCCCGCCATCCCAACTACTCTACGTGGGTCTGACGAGGGGTAGACGGAAAAGAGGGCAGCGCAAATTAGCAGTCTAGCCTTCGGGCGACCGCTGTCAAGGCAGCCAGCTACCACGGAGCAAATTGGCCTCCCGCTGCTCACCCACAGAGTGAACCCAGCGGGCCCCGCAGTCAAGATGACGTCCGCCCACCACCCGGTCGGAGCATCGTGATGTAAGCCCAAGGCCACGCTCTGAACTGGGAAAACGCTCTCCGTACGGGTGTACCACGTGCCGAGACTTCGTTGTTCTCCGCAACCTATTAACTCCGGACAGTGAGAGTGTGACGTTCATCTCACCGATATGCGTCCACTGTCGAGAGTGCCTTCGCTGATCGTTTGAGTCAGCAGTGGGCATTCGCCGCGGCCTGGGTGGTATACGTGTCAATCTCGCTGATCTTCCACTGACCGTTGATCCTCCGCGCGGTCACCGCGAACTGTGCACCGGCGTAACTGGTCTGGTTCGTATCGGTGCGGGTGCTCTGCTGGTCCGCGAAGATAACCACTCTCGCCAGACTACCCTGCAGCGACTCCACCGCGGAGCTGATGACCTGCGTCGTCAGCACCAGCTTCTGCTGCGGAGCGTCCTGGAGTACCAGCTTGAAGATGTTGTTGTACTGGCACAGCGCCCGGCCCACCAGGACGCTCTGCGCGGCCTTCTGGGTGGCCGCCGCGTCGCTGTAACGGTACGAGAAGGACGTGTTCACGGCGTTGTTGACCTGACCGATGACCTGGCTGGTCGCCGCGTTGTCGGTCAGCGCCGAGTTGTCGTTGACCGCTCCGGCCGCCCTGGCGCGGACGCCGAACCAGGCGGCCAGGCCACCCAACAGAACGGCTACCAGCGCGAGCGCCAGCACCGCGACCAGCGGCGCGGTCCGCCGCGCGGTGGGTTCGGCCGGTCCAGTGGGTTCGGCCGGTTTGGTTGATTCGACGGTTGATTCGACCCTTGTTTCCGTGACCGGTGATGCCATGTCCGGTGTTTCGGTGACCGGCCGCACGGTCAGGTGCGAGGACGAGTGACGGTCTTCGACGGGTCGGTCTTCGACAGGACCGGGACGCTCGGTGGGCGCGCTGGGCTGACGCAGTCCGGCGACCCTGGGCCGGCGGGCTGGCCGCGCGGAGGACGACACCGGACGGTGGCGGGACGGTGGCATGGCTCGGTCTTCCTCTCCGGCTCAGTGTCCGCTCGAGGTCGTGCTGGTGGTTGGCTCACTGGTCGGCGCCGTGCTCTTTGTGCTGGTGGTCGGCACGGGGCTGGTGCTGGTTGAGCTACCGACCGGCACTCGCTCGATGTTGGACAGCTTCCAGCCCGTGCAGCTCCCGTTGGCCCGGGTGCCGGCCAGCGATCCCTGGATCCGGACCTGCTTGGTCGTCGCGCTGCCGGTGGCCGGCTTGAGGGTGATCTCGACGGCGACGATCAGGCTCGCCTTGCACTGGCTGTCGTTTAGTTCGGTGAGCGCGCCGTCCAGCACCGTGGCGGTGGTGACCGTGTTGCCCTGCTGGATCTCCGTCCGGAAATCGGCCTGTCCGGCGTTGATCTGGTCGTGCAGGGTCCCGGTGGACGACGCCAGCCACAGGTTCACCACGGCCTGTGGGCTGCGGTAGTCCAGCGTGTTGAAGTTCTGCACGGCCTGTTCGCCGGCCCGCAGTGCCTCGTCACGGGCGGTGGCCATACCGGTGGAGCCGCTCAGCGCGACCGACGCCCACCAGCCACCGAGTCCCCCCGCCGCGAGCAGCGTCACCCCGGCGAGCGCCAACGCGGCGAGGAACATCGGACGCCCGGTCCGGCGCCGCCCGACGGCCCGCCAGGCGCGGATCGGGATGCCTCGGACGCCGCGCGGGCCATCGGCGCCGTCGGCGGTCCGGCCGGCAGTCCTGTCGGTGCTGTCCGCTTCCTGCTGTTCCGTCCGCATCGGGCGCTCCAATCAGCCGAGTCCGAGCAGGCTCGCGAGGGTGGTGGGGCCGACGGCCGCGTCGCCGGTCACCAGGCCGCCGGTGGACGATCCGCTGGCCGACCCTGTGCTTGGTGTCGAACTGGTCGTCGACCCGGAGCCAGCCGAGCTGGCCGAACCGGACTGGCCGGGCGCGGCCGGCACCCCGGCGTACGGGGCGTTCTCCGCGCCGCGCACATCGGTGCCGGTGGACGCCGGCTGGGCGCAGTAGGCGTTGACGTTCAGCGCGGCCGGGCCGGTGTCACCGCCGGAGCGGTGCGGTGTGGCCTGGTAGCCGTTGGTGCACACCATCGGGTTGAAGAAGTTGAGCACCAGGCCGAGATGCGCGGTGCCGTCGCCGGGCACCACCGAGGATGTCGCGGCCGACACCTCCGGATAGGCCACGAACATCAGTTCTAGGTTGGGCTGCCGCTCGACCAGGATGTTCGCGGTGGTCAGCAGGTTGGCCAGTACCGAGCCCAGCGCGGGCCCGGTCTCGTTGATGAGGTCGGTGAGCTGCGTCGCGGCCAGCGGCGCGTTCGCGATCAGGGTCCGGATCGCCGGGTCCGACGCCTTCAGTTGGGCGGCCAACTGATCGAGCGAACCGCTGAACGAGATGATCGCCGCCGAGTCGAGGTTCTGGGTGTCCAGCACGGTCTGGCCGGAGTCGAGCAGCTGGGTGGTCTGCGGCAGATGCTGCTGCGCGGCGGCGGTGAGGCTGGACAGCGCGCTCAGGAGCTGTCCGAGGTCGGGCCCGGTGCCGTTGAAGGCGTTGTCGAGTTCGTCGACGGTGGTCCGCAGCGACTGGATGGGCACCGACCGCGCCAGGCCGTCGATGTTCTCCAGCAGGTCCTGCGCGGGTAGCGGGATGCTGGTCCGCGATTCGGGGATCACCGAACCGTCCGCCAGGTAGGGACCGTTGTTGGTGTTCGGCGACAGGTTGACGTACTGCTCGCCGACCGCCGAACGGTCCGCGACCTGCGCCTTCAGGTCGGCGGGGATGGCTGGTGTGCCCGAGTTGATGTGCAGATCCAGGCGGAGGCCGTCGGGGATCAACCGCATGCCGGTGACCTTGCCGACCTGGATGCCCCGGTAATCGACCTCGGAGTTGACGAAGATGCCGCCGCCGCTGGTGACGTCCATCTCGACGGTGTAGCCGGGATTGATCACCGAGCTGCCGATGCCGCCGTACCGCATGGCCGTGTACACCACGCCGATCGCCCCGACCACGACGAAGATCACCAGCTTGATGATCACGCTCCGGGTCAGCATCAGCAGCCTCCCAACAGCGAACCGAGCAGGCTGGTCAGTCCGCCCGCGCAGGTGCCGCTCGGTGTTGACGCGGCCGTCGAGCCCAGCGGCAGCGCCGACGTGCCGCCCGAGCCCGTGCCCGAGGTCGTGCCCGAGGTTGACCCGCCGGTGCCGGGCAGTGTGGGCAGGAGGCTCTGCTGGGACCGGGCGAGGGTGGACAGCAGGTCCTGCAGGTTGAGGTCGAGGGTGGCGTAGAGGTTCTCGTAATCGCCCTTGGCGCCGGCCGCTGCCCCGTCGGTGAACGGATACGTGAGCAGCAGTTGCAGCGAGTCCGGCAGCGACGAGCCGGCATCGGCGAGGTGCTGCAGTGTCGGCGCGAGCGCCTTGAGATCGGCCACCAGGTCCGCCTGGCTGGCGTTGACGGTGTTCACGGCGACGCCGGACAGGTTGGTGAGCGCCTTCAGCATGCCGACGAGCTGGTCGCGCTGACTGTTCAGGGTGGCCAGGCCGGGGGTGAGGTTGTTCAGCACGCCGGCGATCTGGTCGGTCTGGGCGGCGAGTTCGGCGGACAGCCGGTTCACTCCGTCCAGCGCCCTGGTGATGTCGGCCGAGTGCGCGTTCAGGTCCGCCACCAGCGTGTCCACATTGGAGAGCAGTTCCCGGATCTGCGGCTCGTTCCCGGCGCTGACCTGGTTGAGTTCCTGGGCGATGGTGCGGATCTGCTGGATGCCACCGCCGTTGAGGACCAGCGACAGCGCGCCGAGCACCTCCTCGACCTCGACATTCCGGTTGGTCCGGGACAGCGGGATCAGCGCGCCGTCGCCGAGTCTGCCGGTGCCGCCGCCGGTGGGTGCCACCAGCTCGACGTACTTCTCGCCCAGCAGGCTGGACTGTCGCAGTTCGGCGTCCGCGTTCGCGGGCAGCGTGACATCGCCGTTGACGCTCATGGTGACGTCCGCTGTCCAGTTCGACGTGTTCAGCGAGATGGCCTTGACCGTGCCGACCGGCACGTCATTGACCCGCACGGCCGCCTGCGGCACGAGGTCCAGCACATCGGCGAACTCGGCGCGCACGGTGTAGGGATGCGGCCCGAGATCGGCGCCGCCGGGCAGCGGCGTCGAGTACAGGCCGTCGTACTGGCATCCGGACAGCAGCGCGATCACCGAGCCGGCCGCCACGGCGAGCAGGGCCGGTCGTCGGGTGCGGCGCCACCGGCGCGTCCTGCCGATCATTGGCCACCTCCGGTGCTGGAGCCGGCGGTTGGTGTGCCGTAGAGGGTGGTGGCGATGGGCAGTGGCAGCGCGGGCAGTGTGCCGTTCTGCAGGTCGGACAGTGCCTGGGCGGGTGTGGGCAGCGGCACCAGGCCGTCGATCACCGGTGCCAACTGGTCACAGACGTCCGCCAGGGTCTGCGGGATGCTGTTCGGGGTGAGCTGTCTGACCAGCTTGCACACCTCGACCAGGGGCGGGTTGGTGAGCTCGTTGATGTCCGCCCGGGTGTCCAGCGTGCCGCTGGCCGCGTTGTAGGCGTTGGCCACGCCGGACAGCGCCAGCGGCGCGACGTCCAGCACCTCGGCCAGCGAGGACCGCTCGTCCACCAGGACCCTGGTGACCTCGGCCAGATTGTCCACGTTGGACTTCAGGGCCGCGCGGTTGTCGGCGATGAAGCTCTGCACCTGGCCCAGTGTCACGCCGAGCTGGGTGACCGCCTCGGTCAGGTCGGTCCGTTCGCCGGCCAGGAAGCCGGTGACATCGGCCAACTGCTGGTTGAGCCGTTGGACCTGGGCGTCATTGGCGGCCAGCGTGGTGGTGAACTTCGCCAGGTTGTCGACCGTGGTGAACAGGTCGCTCTGACTGTGTTGCAGGGTCGTCGCGAGGTCCGCGAGCTGGGTGATCGTGTCGTGCAGGTTCTGCCCGTTGCCGTTCAGGTTCGCGGCGGCGGTGTTGAGCAGGTCGGACAGCGCGCCATTGGCGTTGGCGCCGTTCGGTCCCAGGGCGGTGGCCAGCGTGTTCAGGCTCTGGTAGAGCTGGTCCAGCTCGACCGGGGTGGCCGTGTCGGTGAGCGGGATCACCGCGTTGTCGGCCATCGCCGGGCCGCTGGTGTACGCGGGGGTGAGCTGCACGTACCGGTCGGACACCACGGAGGACGCCACGATGACCGCCTTGGCGCCGGCCGGGATCGGGACGTTCCGGTCCACCGACAGGACAACGCGGACGGCGGTGCCCTCCGGATCGACCGACGCCACCGAGCCGACCCTGACTCCGAGGATGCGCACGTCCGAGTTGGCGGAGATGCCGATGCTCTGACTGAAGTACGCGGTGATCTTGCGGGTGTTCGCGCTGTCCAGGACCCACCAGAGCACCGCGGCGAGGACGAGTGCGAGCACACAGGCCAGCGCCACGCCGCGAGCGAGTTCCCTGGTGAACCTGCTGTGAAAGCTCATGCCGGGCACCCCTGGCTGTTGATGATCCCGATCGACGGCGGCAGCAGGCCGCAGATGTAGCTGTCGAACCAGCGCCCGTTGCCGACCGCGTTGGTGAACACCCGGACGAACGGCGCGAGCAACTGGATGCCCTGAGCCAGGCTCTTCTGGTTGTCCTTCAACAGGGTCGTGAACTGGTTCAGTTCGGCGAGCACCGGCGCCAACTGCTTCTGGTTGTCGTTGACCAGCCCGGACAACTCGTTGGCGAGGTTGGTGGTGCCGGTCAGCAGCGCGCTGATCGCGCTCTCCCGCTCCTGCAGCATGCCCAGCAGCAGATCGCCGTCGTCGATCAACCGCTGCACCTGGGCGTCCCGGTCCGCCACGGTCTGCGACAACTGGCCGGTGTTGGCCAGCAACTCGGACAACTGCGCGTCCCGCGAGGAGATCGTCCGGGACAGCGCGGACAGCCCGTCCAGCGCGCCGCGCACGTCCGCCGGGGTGTTGGCGAAGGTCTGCGACAGCGTGCCGAAGCTCTGTGCGAGCTGCTGGGTGTTGAGCTGGTCGACGGTCTGGGACAGCCCACCGAACGCCTCCATCACGTCATACGGCGAGGTGGTCCGGCTGACCGGGATGGGGGTGTCCGGGGACAGTGGCCGGGAGCCCTGCGGGTCGATGGACAGGCCCTTGGAGCCGAGCACGGTCTTGATCTCGATCGCCGCCGTGCTCTGGTCGCCGAGCCAGGTGTCCTTCACCTTGAAGGTGACCCGGACCTGGTTTCCGGCCAGGCTCACGCTGGTCACCTTGCCGACCGTCACCCCGGCGATCGCCACGTCGTCGTTGGGCACCAGGCCCGCTGCCTCGGTGAAGTAGGCGCTGTAGGTGGTGCCGCCGCCGATGATCGGCAGGTCGTCGGAGAAGAACGCGGCCAGCACCGCCAGCACGATCACGGTCAGGCCGACCGCCCCGATGGTGTAGGGATTGCGCTCCCGGAACGACATCATCGCGATCGCCCCCTCATTCCTGGCCGCCTCATCCCGCACACCTGGCCTGGGTCACCGGCTCCACCGGGATGACGAACGGCGACGCGCCGCCGGCTGGCGTGAGCTGACCACCGGCCGAACAGAGGTAGAAGTTGAACCACGAGCCGTAGCTGGCCGTCGGGATCAGCGAGGTGAGCTTCTGCGGCAGGTACTGGATGAAGTGCTGAACGGTGGCCTGGTTGTCGTCCAGGTTCTTGCTCAGCGCGCCCAGCCCCGCGATGTCGGACTTCAGCGGCGCGCGGCCCTGGTCGAGCAGCCCGGCGGTGGTGTTGGCGAGGTTGCCGAGCGCGCCGATCGCGTCCGAGATCGGCTGCCGGTCCTGGGCCAGTCCGGTCACCAGCTGCTGCAGTGTCACGATCAGGCCGGACAGCTGGTTGGTGTCCGCGTTCACGGTGTTCAGCACGGTGTTGAGGTTGTCGATGACCTGACCGATGACCTGGTCCTTGTCGGCGATCGTGGTGGTCAGCGCGGCCGTGTTGGCCAGCAGGTCCCGCACGGTCGAACCCTCGCCCTGGAACACCTGGATGATCTCGTAGGACAACTGGTTCACGTCGTCCGGCGACAGCGCGGCGAACAGCGGTTTGAACCCGTTGAACAGGTCGGTGAGGTTCAACGCCGGCCTGGTCCGCGCCAGCGGGATCTGCCCGCCCACCGGCAGGAACGCGTTGGGATCCCCGGTGCCCTGATCGAGCGCGATATAGCGCTGGCCGACCAGGTTCCGGTACTTGATTGAGGCGATCACCGAGGCGGGCAGCCGGACGTCACTGTCCACACTGAACGTGACCCGCGCCTGCCGCCGGTCCACCACGCTGATCTGCTCGACCTCGCCGACCTTGACGCCGGCGATCCGCACATCATCACCGACCTGCAGCGAGGTCACGTCCGAGAACCGGGCGGAATAGCCGTCGGTGGGGTTGAAGTCGACGTTGGCGATGGTGAAGCCGAGCACCGCGGTGGCCACCACGGTCACCACCACGAAGATCAGCAGCTTGACCAGCGGCCCGGTGACGCTCCTCATTGGACGTTCACCTCCGCTCCCCGGAACAGCGGGCCGACCAGCAGGCTCGACCAGCCCGGCACGTTCCCCGGCGTGGTGTTCATCGGCCCGGCGAGCAGGCCGTCCAGGAAGCTCTGCTCCGCCGGGGAATTCGGCAGGCCGAGATCACCGGCGTGGGTCACCGCCGCGGCCGTGCCGGCGATCGTGCCGTCCGACGGCACCGGAGCGGTCCTCGCGGCCGGCGGGTGGCTGGACCCGTCCCGCAGCGGGCCGTCCGACGGGTACTGCGGGAAGGGGTCTGGCATCGGGTTGAAGTCGAAGCAACGCGGGCCGCGGCTGTCCTGGTAGGCGGGGGTGTCCACGCCGGGCAGGTATTGGCCGCGACTGACCGTGATCTCGATGGTGGCGTGCAGCCCGGGTTCGTCGGTGCCGGCGCCGAACGCCTGGTTGATCCGCTGCGCGTTGCCCGCCATCTGTTCCAGGAAGCAGGCGTATTCCGGCGAGTACCGGGCCAGCGTGTTGAGGGTGGGCCGGCTGTTGGCGGCGAGTTGGATCAGGTTGTTCCGGTTGGCGGACAGGAAGTTCTCCAGGTTGTCCGACGCGGTGGTGAGCGTGCTGTACAGAGCGGACAGTTGGCTGGCCTGGTTGGCGATCGTCTGGCTGGTCACGGTGAGATCGGACAGCGCGTTGATCAGGTCCGGCGCGGCCTGGTCGTAGGTGTCGGTGACCTGGGCCAGCGCGGTGAGATCGTGCTCCAATGTGGGCAGTTGCGGGTTCAGCTGGCCCACATAGCCGGCCAACTGGTCAATGGTCTGCCGCAGCTGCGGCCCCTGGCCCCGCAGCGCCGTGGAGATCGCGGTCAGCGTGCTGGCCAGTTTCTCCGGCTGCACCGCCTGAAGCACCGGCAGCAGGTCGTCGAGAACCTTCTCGACCTCGATCGCGGCCGCCGAGCGGTTCTGGCCGATCACCGCGCCGGCCGCGATCGGCGTCGGCGACGCGCTGGCCGGGATCTCCAGGTCCACGTACCTCGGACCGAACAGCGTGCTGGGCAACAGTTCCGCGGTGACATTGGACGGGATCTGGTTGACCAGGCCCGGTTCCAGCGCGAGGTCCAGCACGGCGCCGTCCCCGGTGGAGCTGATCGACCTGACCGTGCCGACCAGCATGCCCCGGACCTTCACGTCGTCGCCGGGGTTCATCTCGTTGCCGGCGGTGTCGGTCTCCAGCGTGACCGCCACGACCGGCGTGAACACCTTCTCGTAGACGAGCACCGTCGTGGTCAGGAATCCCACGATCAGCACGACCAGCAGCAGCCCGAGCAGCCGCCTCCCCAGCGCGATCATCCGGTGATCCTCACTGTCGTCGTGGCGCCCCAGATCGCCAGGCTGAGGAACAGGTCCAGCACGTTGATCGCCACGATCGCGGTGCGCACCGCGCGGCCGACGGCGAGACCGACGCCGGCCGGGCCGCCACTGGCCCGGTAGCCGTAGTAGCAGTGCGTCATGATCACGACGACCGAGAACACCATGACCTTGCCGAACGACCACAACACGTCCTGTGGTGGTAGGAAAAGGTCGAAGTAGTGGTCATAGGTGCCCGAGGACTGGCCATAGAAGTCCACTGTGATCACCCGGGTGGCCAGATAGGACGTGAGCAGCCCCAGCACGTAGAGCGGGATCACCGCGACGAACCCCGCGATCAGCCTGGTGGTGACCAGATACGGCAGGCTCGGTATGGCCATTCCTTCCAGCGCGTCGACCTCCTCGGAGATCCGCATCGCGCCGAGCTGTGCGGTGAACCCGGCGCCCACGGTGGCGGACAGCGCCAGGCCGGCGACCAGCGGCGCGATCTCCCGGGTGTTGAAGTACGCGGAGATGAAGCCGGTGAAGGCGGCCGTGCCCAACTGGTTCAGCGCGGTGTAGCCCTGCAGGCCGACGACCACGCCGGTGGCCAGTGTCATGCCGACCATCACGCCGATGGTGCCGCCGATCAGCCCGAGCGCGCCGGAACCGAAGCTCACCTCGGCCAGCAGCCGCAGGATTTCCCTGATGTAGCGGCGCAGCGCGCGGGGCGTCCAGGCCAGCGCCCGCAGGTAGAAGGCCATCTGGTCGCCGAGCGCGTCCAGCGTCGCCAACGGCCGGTTGACGATGCGACGAGTGCGGTCGCTGATGGCGGTCATCGCGGTCAGCCGATCTTCGACGGGACGATCCGCAGGTAGATGGCGGTGAGCACGACATTCACCACGAACAGCAGCAGGAACGTGATGACCACCGCCTGGTTGACGGCGTCGCCGACGCCCTTGGGGCCCGGCGGCGGGTTGAGCCCCCGGTAGGCGGCCACGACTCCCGCGATGAACCCGAAGATCACCGCCTTGATCTCACCGATCCACAGGTCCGGAAGCTGTGCCAGGGCACCGAAACTGGCCAGGTAGGCACCGGGCGTGCCGCCCTGCAGGATCACGTTGAAGAAGTAGCCACCGAGCACACCGACGACGCTGACCATGCCGTTGAGCAGCACGGAGACCAGCATCGCGGCGAGCACCCTGGGCACGACCAGCCGCTGGATCGGGGAGACGCCCAGCACCTCCATCGCGTCGATCTCCTCGCGGATGGTGCGTGCCCCGATGTCCGCGCAGATCGCCGAGCCGCCGGCGCCGGCCACCAGTAGCGCGGTGACCAGCGGGCTGGCCTGCTGGATGATGGCCAGCACGCTGGCCGCGCCGGTGAAGGACTGGGCGCCCAACTGTTTGGTCAGCGAGCCGAGTTGTAGCGCGATCACCGCGCCGAACGGGATCGACACCAGCGCGGTCGGCAGGATCGTCACGCTCGCCACGAACCAGGACTGCTGGATGAACTCGCGGGTCTGGAAGGGACGCCGGAACGTGTTGACCACGACGTCCATGGCCAGCGCGAACAGCGCTCCGGTCTGGCGCAGCGCGCCGGCGCCGGGTATCGGCCGCGATGCCGGGCCGCCGGACGTGCTCACCGAACACCGCCCTGCGCGCCGGTCGTGTGCAGCGACACGAGAATCGCCTCCCGGGCCCGCGGCGGCAGGGTGTCCAGCATCCGAAGCACCCGTTCCTGTCTGCGCCGTACCGCGGCCCGCTCCGGAAGTCCGGGAGTGGGCTGCATCTGTGGCACGATCCCTCGCGCGTCGTTGGTGCCGCCGTCATGATGGCCGGCCGCGACATGCGCCTGTTCCGCGGCCATCGTGGCGGCGTCCTTCTCCTCGGACATCCCGATGGGTCCGACCCGCCGGCCGTTCAGGAACTGGTCCACGGCCGGCTCGTCGCTGGTCAGCAGCACCTCGCGGGGACCGAACATGACCAGTTCGCGCCGATACAACATGCCGAGATTGTCCGGAACCGTTCGGGCGATATTGATGTTGTGCGTGACGATCAGGATCGTCGCGTCGATCTGCGCGTTCAGATCGATCAGCAACTGCGAGATATAGGCGGTGCGTACCGGATCGAGACCGGAGTCCGGCTCGTCGCAGAGAATGATCTGTGGGTCCAGTACCAGTGCCCGGGCCAGGCCGGCACGCTTGCGCATTCCCCCGGAGATCTCCCCCGGCAGCCTGCGCTCGGCACCGGAGAGCCCCACCATCTCCATCTTCTCCTGCACGATCCGCCGGATCTCCGACTCCGACTTGCGGGTGTGCTCCCGCAGCGGAAACGCGACGTTGTCGTAGAGGCTCATCGACCCGAACAGCGCACCGTCCTGGAAGAGCACACCGAACAGCTTGCGGGTCTCGTACAGCTGGCGTTCCGAACAGGACACCGTGTCCACGCCCTCGATCAGGACCCGGCCGCGCTCCGGCTTGAGCAGGCCGATCAGCGACTTCAGGAACACGGACTTGCCGGTGCCCGACGGCCCCAACATCACCGACACCTCGCCCGCCGGCAGAGTCAGGGTCACGTCTCGCCAGATGGTCTGGCGGCCGAAGGACTTCGTCAGTCCCTCGACGACCACCTCGACACCCATCCAGACCTCCCGTCACCGGCATGACGCACCGCGGCAGTGACGTCATCCGAATGCAACGAGCGGAGGGCGGCGGGGTTACTCGTCAGTTGGCGGATCGGTGAAACCCCGAAAAGGCAACAGGGGCACCACCTTTTCGATGGTGCCCCTGACCTCGATCTTCGCCAGATCGATGCGATCTTCGTCAGATCATTTGGAGAGTCACTTGACGCTGACGGTGGCGCCGGCGGCGGCCAGCTTGTCCTTGGCGGCCTCGGCGGCCTCCTTGTTGACCTTCTCCAGCACCGGCTTCGGAGCGGACTCAACCAGCTCCTTGGCCTCCTTCAGGCCCAGGCCGGAGACGACCTCGCGGACGACCTTGATGACCTGGATCTTCTTGTCGCCAGCGGCCTCGAGGATGACGTCGAACTCGGTCTGCTCCTCGACGGCCTCGGCGGCGGCAGCACCGGCGCCAGCAGCGGCGACGGCGACCGGCGCGGCCGCGGTGACCTCGAACTTGTCCTCGAACGCCTTGAGGAAGTCGGACAGCTCCAGCAGAGTCATCTCGCCGAAGACGTCGAGCAGTTCCTCGGTGCTCAGCTTCGCCATGGTGGCGGTTCCTTCCTGTGTCATGCCACCCGCGACGGGCGCGGGCTCGATCGGTGGGTGATCAGCTCTCGTCGGAGCCCGTGGACGCGCCCTCGGCGGTCCGCTTTTCCTGCAACGCGGCGGCCAGCCGGGCGACCTTGGAGGCCGGTCCAGCGAACAGGCCGGCGGCCTTGCTCAGGTTGCCCTTCAGCGCTCCGGCCACCTTGGCCAGCAGCACCTCGCGGGAGTCAAGGTCGGCGATCCTGGTGACCTCGTCCACGCTCAGTGGACGCCCTTCCAGATAGCCACCCTTGACGATCAGCGCCTTGTTGTCCTTCGCGAAGTCGCGCAGCGCCTTCGCCGCCTCGACCGGCTCGCCCTCGACGAACGCGATCGCGGTGGGACCGGTGAACAGTTCGTCCAGGCCCTGCACGCCGGCGTTCTTGGCGGCAAGCTTGACCAGCGTGTTCTTGGCGATCCGGTAGCTGTTACCGGCACCGAGCGCGCGGCGCAGCTCGGTGAGCTGTGCCATGGACAGTCCGCGGTACTCGGTGACCAGCGCGGCCGAACTGGACTGGAACCGCTCCGTGATGTCGGCAACGGCTGCCGTCTTGTCAGACCTCGGCACTCCTCGCCTCCTCTCTCATGACATGTCGGCATGTCTGGCGACATGGGATGCGACATGGTGACGCGGGTGTGCCACCGAGCCCGGAGACGACGAACGCCCCGGCGCGGCAGGCACGGGGCGTGAGAGAAGATGCGCGCGGAAGCGCGACGATCTTACGGCCTCGTCCCTCCTGCGCGGGCCGTCCGCTTCTCGCGGAACCTTGGTTCCCCGGTCCATGCACGGTGCTGAGAACATCAACTGTGTTAACAGCAACAACAGCGTGACATCGACACGAGGAAGACCAGCGGTCTTCGGTGGAACGTTGTTAATCCTAACAGACACGGCATGATGGCCTGCGTGGGTGAAGAGGAATGGGACGCCGAGCAGCAGCGCCGCTTCCGGGACTTTCAGGAGTTCCAGCAGTTCCAACGGTTCCAGGAGTATCTGCGGAACCTCGACCAGCGGCAGGGCTCGGGTCCGACACCGGGCCAGGCACCGGGGCAGCAGGCGATCGACCAGCCGGCACCCGACCAACCAACGGTTCCCGGCGGTGAGCTGGCCGTTCCGGGCCCCGCGCGGCCACTGTCACCCACCCAGCCAGCCGCACCCGCGCCACCGTCCGGACCGCCTCCGCAGGTCGCCGCGCAGGCTCACGATGTCGGCGCGCAACTCGCCCAGGTGCGGGAACAACTGGCCGAGTTGACCGAGACTCAGCGGCGGATCGACCGTACGGTCAACCCGCCGTGGTGGCGGCGGGTGTCGCGCAGCAGGCCGGTCCGCTGGCTGGTCATCGCGGTGCTGGTGATCATCGTCGGGATCTGGGGTGTTCCGCTACTGATCAACCACTACTTCGGCAACGGTGGCAGCACCGGTTCCGGCGGGGCGACCAACCCGGGCACCGTCGGCGAGCAGCACGGCTACTTCAGTGGTCCGAGACAGGCCGTGCAGGCCGTGTACGACTCGATCTCCGGTGTGAATCCGGACACCGCGCAGGTGTGTGGGGCGCTGAGTGCCCAGGCCGTCCGGGACTTCGCCGCGGCCACCGGAACCCAGACCTGCACCCAGGCGATCGGTGTGCTGGCGAAGCGGATCACCGATTCGGGCTACGGGGACAACGCCGACCAGGCCGTTCGGACGCTGCCCGAAGCACCGGCGAGCGGCCAGTCGCCGGTGACCGTCTACGCCTGTGCCGTCCCGGTGACCGGTGGTCCGACGCTGGGCACGTTCACGCTCACCCTGCACGCGGCCGGGCAGTGGGAGGTCACCGGCTACCTCGGTCCGGCGACCTGTAACCCGCCGGCACCGACGACCGGAACATCCACGACCAAGGCATCCACCGCCGAGACATCCACCGCCGGAACGACGACGGGCCAGCCGAGTTGATCTCGGCCGGCCCGTTGAGGCTTGGGTTTGTGTCGGGGCAGTGCGTCAGGCGGCGTCCTCGCTCAGCAGAGCGCGAGTGCGGGCCGGGTCCACCGGGATGCCCGGTCCCATCGTCGTGCTGAAGGTGATCTTCTTCAGGTAGCGGCCCTTGGCGGCGGACGGCTTGGCCCGCAGCACCTCCTCGAGCGCGGCGGCGTAGTTCTGCACCAGCTGCTCCGGAGTGAACGACGCCTTGCCGATGATCAGGTGCAGGTTGGCCTGCTTGTCCACCCGGAAGCTGATCTTGCCGCCCTTGATCTCGGTGATCGCCTTGGCGACGTCCGGGGTGACCGTTCCGGTCTTGGGGTTCGGCATCAGGCCGCGCGGACCGAGGACACGCGCGATCCGGCCGACCTTGGCCATCTGGTCCGGGGTGGCGATCGCCGCGTCGAACTCCAGCCAGCCGCCCTGGATGCGCTGGATCAGCTCATCCGTGCCGACCGCGTCGGCGCCCGCGGCCTCGGCCTCGGCGGCCTTGTCACCGGTGGCGAACACGATCACGCGGACCGTCTTTCCGGTTCCGTTGGGCAGGCTGACCGTGCTGCGGACCATCTGGTCGGCCTTGCGCGGGTCGACGCCCAGCCGGATGGCCACCTCGACGGTCGAGTTCAGCTTGGTCTTGCTGGTCTCCTTGGCAAGCGTGGCCGCCTCCAGCGGCGAGTACAGCTTGCTCTGGTCGATCAGGGCGGCGGCTTCCTCGTACTTCTTGCTGCGCTTCACTTCGACTGTCCTTACTCGCTGCACATGGTTGTGCGGATCAGTTGTGGTGCGGGCCAGCGCCTGGCCCTCCCACACCGGCCGGTCCGGGGTGGACCGGTCAGATCTTGGAGACCTGGGTGAACGACAGCTCGACCGGAGTCTCCCGGCCGAAGATCGACACCAGGACCTTCAGCTTCTGGTTGTCCGCGCTGACCTCGCTGATCGTCGCGGGCAACGTGGCGAACGGGCCGTCCATGACGGTCACCGACTCGCCGACCTCGAAGTCGACCTCCACGGTCGGCTTCGCCGCGGCCGCTTCCGCCGGCTTGCCGGCAGCCGCCTTGGCCGGCTGCTCGACCTGCGGCAGCAGGAACTTCAGCACCTCATCCAGGGTCAGCGGCGACGGCTTGGTGGTCGCGCCGACGAACCCGGTCACGCCGGGGGTGTTGCGGACCGCGCTCCACGAGGCGTCGTTGAGGTCCATCCGGACCAGGATGTAACCGGGCAGCACCTTGCGCTGCACCTGCTTACGCTGGCCGTTCTTGATCTCGGTGACCTGCTCGGTGGGCACCTCGACCTGGAAGATGTAGTCCTCCATGTCGAGGGTCTGGATGCGGGTCTCCAGGTTGGTCTTGACCTTGTTCTCGTACCCGGCGTACGAGTGCACGACGTACCAGTCGCCGGGCGCGCGCTCCAGGGCCTTCCGCAGCTCCGCGGCCGGATCCTCCGGCTCGGCGTGGATGTCCTGCTCCTGCTCCTGTTCGGGCTCGGCAGGCGCCTCCGCCGCGGCGGCCGGCTCGGCGACCTGGTCCTGCTGCTCCAGATCGTCGGCTGCGCTGTTCTCGGAGGTCACTGTCGGTTCCGCTTCCTTCCCTCAGTCATGTCTCGGCCGGCGTGTCGGCGTCAGCCGAACACCCAGAACACGCCCTTGGCGAACAGGGTGTCCAGCCCGAACACGACCGCCACGATCACCGAGACGAACACCAGCACCACCACGGTATAGGTGATCTGCTGCTTGCGCGTCGGCCAGATGACCTTGCGCAGTTCGCCGACCACCTCGCGGAGGAACCGGAGCAGACGCGCCAGCGGTGACGGGCGCTTCGCCGCCTGGCGACCGCGGGACGGAGTCGGCCGTCCCTTGGTCGTCGTGCCGCGCTCCGCCGCGTCGGACGAGGCCGGCCTCGTCGCGGTCTTGGTGGACATCCTGGTGCCCGGCTTCGTGCTCGCCTTGGCTGCTGGCTTGCCAGTCGACTTGATTGCCGACTTCGACGTCGCGGCCGCCTTGCTGGCGACCGCCTTGTCCTCGGCGGCGGCGGCCTTACGGCGCAGCCGTGCGGTGTCGGACGACGGTTTGGCCGAGGTGGCCGGCTTCGCCGTGGCCGACCGGTTGGTCGCCGTGGCTCGGCCCGTCGTGTCGCGGGCGGATGCGCGACGTGCACGCCGCGCGGCGGCCGTGACCGGACGGGCAGCATCATCGCGCTCGTCCGTCCGACCCTGCTCGCGCTCGTCGGTCACTTCCGCCTCCTCGCTGACACGGCCGAGGCGGCCGCGCCGTCCGATCGACGCAGGGGCGACAGGACTTGAACCTGCAACCTGCGGTTTTGGAGACCGCTGCTCTGCCAGTTGAGCTACGCCCCTTTGGCGGGCAGGTTCCACTCTCCCCAGAATCAACTGGAGAGGGTGTCCCGCCGTACCAAGTCCTGAAGTGTACGGTACCCGCCCCGGGCGGCTCCAATCACCGCCCGATACGCCAGGTCAATCGGCTCAGGCGGGCAGTTTCACCAGCGCGGTGGGCCGGCCGAGCACGGTCTTTCCGTCGAAGACCGCGGTGATGTCGACCCGCACGACGTTGTCGGCGCGTTTCTCCGTGATCCGGCCGGTCAGCTCCAGGGTGGCGCCGTGCTCGTCGTTGGGCACCACCACCGGTCGGGTGAACTTGGTGCCGTACTCGACGACCGCGCCCGGATCGCCCACCCAGTCGGTGACCAGCCGGCCGGCCAGGCCCATGGTGAGCATGCCGTGCGCGATCACGTTCGGCAGCCCGACCTCGGCCGCCACCCTCTCGTTCCAGTGGATCGGGTTGAAGTCCAGCGCCGCGCCGGCGTAGCGAACCAGGTCGGCACGGGTGATGGTGACCGTCAGCGGCGGCAACTCGTCGCCGACGGACACCCCGGCATAGTTCAAGCCAGCGGCGGTCATCAGGCGACTCCTCGCGCGACCAACACGGCATGCGCGTCGGCGATCTGCTCGCCGGACTCGGCGTTGATGTCGACACGCAGGGTCAGGAAGTCGTTGCCGGCCCTGGCCATGATCTTCTCGATGGTGGCGATCACGACCAGATTGTCGCCGGCCACGATGGGCCGGCGGTACCGGAAACTCTGCTCGCCGTGCACGACCCGACTCCAGTCGAGACCGAGCTTCGGGTCGGCGACGATGTCCTCGATCGCCTTGAGATTGACGATCGTGGGGAAGGTGGGCGGGGCGATCACATCAGGGTGACCAGCCGCCCGCGCGGCGACCACATCCCGGTACAGCGGGTTGTCGTCGCCGATCGCGTCCGCGAACTCGCGAATCTTCTCCCGACTCACGAAGTACGCCGGGCTGGGCGGATACGTCCGCCCGACGAATGACTCATCCAGTGGCACGCCGGCAGGTTACCGCAGGTCAGCGAGTTTCCTTGTGAGGCCGGTGGGTGCCACAGGTCGGGCAGAACTTCTTCAGTTCCAGGCGGTCCGGGTCGTTACGCCGGTTCTTCCTGGTGATGTAGTTGCGGTGCTTGCACTCTTCGCACGCCAAAACGATCTTCGGTCGCACGTCGGTCGCGGCCACTGCTCTGCCCTCTCTCCCTGCCAGTCGTGTAGCGGTGGCCGGACTTGAACCGGCGACACAGCGATTATGAGCCGCTTGCTCTACCGACTGAGCTACACCGCCATACATGACGAGGCCGCGATGAACGCGCCCAGTCGTTATGACGCTACACCGCAGCTGGTCATGGAGCCCCAATACGGAATCGAACCGTAGACCTTCTCCTTACCATGGAGACGCTCTGCCGACTGAGCTATTGGGGCCTGTCCGCGCCTCCAAGAGAGTACAGGGTTGTCCGGGCACGTGGAAACCGGGTGGTCACACCGGAATCCGGCGATCCACCGGTGCCCGGGACCACCGGGATCCGGGCAGCTCAGGACACCAGGGTCAGCACGGTTTCGTCCCGCAGGCCGGGACCGGACACCGTGCGGGCGGCCAGCCATGCCTCGAACCGGTCCTCCGGCAGCGGCCGCGAGATCAGGTAGCCCTGAGCCACATGGCAGCCCATGCTCACCAGGGCGTCCCGGGCGGCGTCGTCCTCGACGCCCTCGGCGACCACCGTCAGGCCGAGCGAATGTCCGAGTTCCACGATGGACCGCACCACGGCGAGGTCGCCGAGATCACTGCCCATGCCGAGCACGAAGCTCTTGTCGATCTTCACTTCCTCAACCGGCAGCCGCCGCAGGTAGGCCAGCGAGGAGTAGCCGGTGCCAAAGTCGTCCACCGCCAGCACCACGCCCATGGCGTGCAGCCTGCGCAGCACCGGCAGGGCCTTGGCCGGATCGGACATCACACCCGACTCGGTGAGCTCGAAGGTGAGCAGTTCCGGCGGCACGTCGTACCGCTTCAGCGCCTCGGCCACCCGGTCCGGGAAGTCCTGGTCGTCCAGGTTGCGCACGGACAGGTTGACCGCGGCGCTCATCCGGATGCCCCGGCTCAGCCACTCGCGGACCTTGGTCAGCGCGCGCTCGGTGACGAACGAGGTCAGCGCGTTGATCAGGCCGGTGGCCTCCACGGCCGGCACGAACTCGTCCGGTGACAGCGGGCCGTACTCCGGATGCGACCAGCGCACCAGCGCCTCGACGCCCAGCACCTGCCTGCTGGGCAGCGCGACCTTCGGCTGGTAGTGCACCCGGATCTGGCCGGTGGCCAGCGCCTGCCGGAACTGCGTGACCAGCTCGAACCGGCGCAGGAAGACCTGGCCCATGCTCGACGAGTAGGCGCGCACCTGCTCGCCGCCAGCGCGCGCGGCCCGCACCGCCATGTCGGACCGGCGCAGCAGCTCGTCCACGTCCGGTTCGGCTCCGTCCGGCCCGCTGCCGCCGGCGGCGTCCGCCGCCTCGTCGGCCGGCACGTATCCCACCGTCACGCCGGCCTCGACGGACAGCTTGTCCACCTGGTAGGGCACGCTCAGCCCGCTGTGCAGGCGGTTGACCTCCAGTTCCAGGGTCTCGTCGCGATGGTCGACGAGCAGCGTCGCGAAGGTGCCGGACTCCAGCCGGGCCAGCGGCACGTTGGCGCCGAGCAACTCGCGCAACCGGCGGCCCGCCGCGACCACCATCCGATCGCTCCACGCGTACCCCAGCGCGTCACTCACCGCGGCCAGCACGTCCACGTCCAGCCGCACCACGGTGGCACCCGGATGGTCGCGCAGCAGGGTGGTCACGGATTCCCGGAAGCCGGCCCGGTTCAGCAACCCGGTGAGTGGATCGTGATAAGCGTCATACCGCAGCCGGGCCATCAGCCGTCTGTTGTCCACGGCGGTGGCCACATGGCTGGCCAGGGTGCCGATCAGCCGCACGTCCGCCCGGCCGAAACCGCGCCAGCGGCTGGCCCGGTCATGCGCCTCCAGCACGCCCAGCACCTGGTTGGCGCCGCGCAGCGGCACCACCAACGCCTCATGCGCGTCGCGCGCGACCAGCGCGTCGAGCACCTCGTCGGTGGCGCTGGCGTAGCGGAACTGCCGGACGCCGGCGCCGGCCAGCTTCAGCATCGGATCGTCGCGCAGTGATCTGGTCCGCCAGCGCGGTGGCAACGGATCACCGGACACCAGCGTGCGGACCTCCTCGCGCGGATCCGGCCACAGCCGCAGCACGACCCGGCGGGCGCCGAGCTGGTCCCTGATCCGGTCGGTGATCACCTGCCATTCGGCCGGTTCGATCGCGGAGGCCGCGACATCGGCGTTGATCACCGGCTGCGCGATGCGCTGACCTGACCGGGCCACCATCAGGCTGACCTCGGACAGCACCTCAAGATCGCGCTGCTCACGCAGCAGCCCGTTGTAGGCGACGTACAGGCCGCACAGCCCGATGACGACCAGCGTGGCCAGCGGCCAACCCCACGGGCTGTGCTCGACGAGTTCGTAGCCGGTGACGCCGACCGAGGCGTTCAACAGGCCGACCACCAGCACCCGGCCGATCAGCCGCAGCGCACTGGCCGCCCGCATCCGCTGACCGAGCATGCCCAACGCGAAGACGGCGAACAGGGTGCTGGTGAACGGCACCGCCAGTGCGCCGGTGAACGCGCCGGCCCACGGCACGGTGCCGGACAGCGCGGCGTTGACGAGGTGCGCGACCAGGAAGGCGCTGTCCACCTCGATGAGCATCACGCCCGCGTTGTAGGCGGCGCGATCGTGCACCCGGCGGGCCAGCAGGGTGCCGACCCCGGCCAGCACGTGGGCCAGCAGCACCGTCTGGAAGGGTGCCGCGAGGAGGCCGACGACCATCGGGACTTCGGTGAACGAGATCGTCCAGGACACCCCGCCGCGGACGTCGATGTTGATCGCGAGCCGCTCGGCGAGTAAGAACCCGACCATCAGGGCGGGCAGAATCCACAGCAGTCGCACGTCCCAGACCAGCGGTGACCGCCACCAGAGCAGTGCGGCTCCGACGGTGCCGGCCACCAGCAGGGTGTAGGTGTACGCGCGGAACCCGGTACCGTTCTCGCGCCTGTCGGAGATGTCGGCGTGCGGCAGGTCCACATCCACCGCACCGCGGGCCTCGGACATGAACCCTCCTCGTCGTGCGGCCGGTGGACCCGGCGACACCGACGTGGTAGCCAGCCGACCATGACGTGGCACGCGACCAGGGCAGTGGCACGCACCCGGATCCCCCCGCTAGGCACGGACCACCGGTGGCGGCATGCAATTGTCGTCGTACTGTAACCCGATCGGGTGGTACTCCCCTAGCGTCAGTTTCGCCACGTCGAGCATTAGACCGTTCAGGGGACAAGCAATCGGACGATTGCCACAACACCCACGGCGACGATGATCACTCGCAGTGCGATCGGTGGCAGCTTGCGTCCGATCCGCGCACCGATCAGCCCACCGGCGGTGGATCCCACCGCGATCAGCAGCACCACTAGCCACGCGACATGCGCGGCGAACACGAACACGATCCCGGAGACCAGGTTCGCCACGGCCCCGAACACGTTCTTGGCGGCGTTGAGGCGCTGCACCGGATCGCTGAGCAGGATCCCCATCACCGCGAGTAGCAGTACGCCCTGCGCGGCGCCGAAGTAGCCGCCGTACACCCCGGTGAGCAGGATCCCGATCCACAGCAGCGGGCCGCCATGCTCGGGACGATCCCGCCCGCGCGCGGCCAGCCGGCGGGCCAGCCATGGCTGAATGATCACCAGCACCAGCGCCAGCCCGATCAGCGCCGGCACGATCCGTGCGAAGGCACCGGGCGGCAGGGTCAGCAGCAGCACCGCACCGGCGATCCCGCCCAGCACCGTGGCGGGCACCAGCCGGCGCAGCCGAGGGCCCTGGCCGGCCAGCTCGCGGCGATAGCCGAAAGCGCCGGCGACCGAACCCGGCACCAGACCCAGGGTGTTGGACACGTTCGCGGTCACCGGCGGGTAGCCGAACGCCAGCAGGACCGGAAAGGTGATCAACGTCCCGGATCCGACCACGGTGTTGATGGTGCCGGCGACCAAGCCGGCTCCCGCGATCCCCAGTGCCTCCAGCGCGTCCACCCCGCCGACGCTAGCGGGTCACCTCGGCCATCCCGCCCCTCGGTTCCGCCACACGGACCCGCCGACGGTTTCTCGCCAGAAATGGCCCACGAATGGCCACGAATCGCCGTTCTCAGCAATTCTTGGCCGGGACGTCGCGCTGGTCCACGCCTGACGCGAGAACGCTGGGTCGGAAGAAGCTCGCACCGTGATCCCTTGGGCCAGGGACAAGCCCTGTCCCACCGGTCAACAAGCTCAATCGGCTCGGAGACGCGAGCAAGCTCGCGCCCCTCTCGCCTCAATCGCTTGTGGGGTTTGGGGGGCTCGGCCCCCCAAAGTCATAACGGCCGACCCGGCGAAAGCGCGAAGCGCTGAGCAGGATCGGCCGGAGGCTGTGGCGGGTGAAGGGTTCGAACCTTCGTAGGCAGTGCCGACAGATTTACAGTCTGCTCCCTTTGACCACTCGGGCAACCCGCCGCGCGCGGCCACCGCGTGCCGCGCGAGCAACCATACCTAACCGCGTGACGACGATGC
>DASVLX010000097.1:0-7065 GCA_036384655.1 Pseudonocardiaceae bacterium | reverse complement strand
CGGTGGGAATCCGCACGTTGACCGGTGTCGGAAGCGAGGTGGGTGAGGCTGTGGTGGGTGCGGTGGTGTCCACCGACGGCAGGCTGGACACGTGGCCGTTGATGACCGATTCGTATTCCTGCATGACGGTCACGTTCGTGTGGGCGGCCTTGTTGTAGGCGGTGGTTTGCGCCAGCATCGTGAATGGGTTCTTGCCCTGGGCCAGGGCGAGCAGCGGATTCTGGATCTGCGGTTTGGGTGGCATCGGCACCACCTTCGACGCTGCGGTGTGAAACGCGGCGATGGTGCTGGCGATCGGAGACTGACCGGTGTTGGCCGTGTCCCCAGCGTTCAACAGATCGCCGGCCAGCGGCGCCAGACCGGTCACGGCCTGATCGGCCGCCTCACCCGTCCACGCCTGCTGCGTTCCATCGATGATCCGCTGCACGTCGTCGGCATGCTCGGTGAACTCACTCGCCAGGGAAACGATCTTGGCATGCCCCTCCTGCATGGAGGTCGTGCCCTTGGCGCTTTTGAAGTTCTCGTAGATTTCCTCGGGCGTCATCGACATGGACGATCATCCCCCCAAATTCTTGATGATGTCGTCAGCGACCTGCTGAACGAGCTGACAGGACTGCGACTTCTGCGGCTCGACCAGGCCGTCGTAGCGGGCGATGAACATCATCTTGTCGCTGACGCCCACGTTGATCGAGCAGGAACCGCTTTTCCGGTCATCCATCACGTCACCAATCACGGCCGGATAGCCATCCACCGAGGTCGTTGTCCAGTAGGTGAACACCGACTTCCGGTCGTAGGCGAACTGGAGTCCATTCGAGTCGGTGGTATCCCACGTGAGCTCAATCCCGTTGATGTTGCCACTGTGGGCATCGGCAGTCCACGTGCAACCAGGTCCGAGAACGCTTGTTGAGCTGCCACTAAGCGGCGTAGGTACGCCGACGGCCTCAACCTGGGCTTTGGTCAGTGCGGAGCAGGGCGCGGACTGGACCTTCGACGAATCCAATGGATGCGCGACCGTCGGCACGGCTGCCGTGCTCGTTGTGGTTTCCGTGCTTGCGCTAGTTGACGTCGTGGGGGTGGCGCTGCCACCCGATGAGCATGCGACCAACATGCCGGCCGTTCCAGCGATGCCGAGCACGATGAGGGGCAGCTTGCGCATGGTCACGGTTCCAATCCCAACGTCAGCCGATGCCACTGATCCTCCGACAAGTGTTCCTGATCCATATACGTCGTCTTCGCCTGGTTGAGCGTATCGATCCACTGTTGCAGCTGGGTGATCCGGTTCTTCGCGTTGGTGGCCATGTCCTGCGCCCAGGCCACATGGGCCTTGGTCATCTTCTGACTCACCGGATCAGTGGCCGGTGCAACTGACAAGTAGACGACGGCGTCCCTGGCGTCCTGCTGACGTTGTCGCAGTGACTTGGCCAGCTGGCTGCACTTGGTGAGCTGGTCGTCGATCTCCTCGGGGGAGAACTGGAAGCCCTTGCCTATACCGGCGAGCTGGCCGACGGTGTTGGCGATCGCGAACATGCCGCCGCCAGGGACCAGTGCCATCTCGGCGTTCACCCCGGCCTGGGCCTGGTTCTGCTGGATCTGCGCCTTGAGCTGATCCGGCGTCAGGCTGCTGCTGCCATCGGTGCTGCTGCTGTCATCGGCCATGGTGAACGACCCCCATCGTGCGCGTCCCAGTCGATCAATCACGCTGAGAGTAGCGCGAGGACCACCCGTGAGGGCTCAGATCGACGAAATCGCGCCGTTCGGCTCAACGCGGCGTTGGGTGGCGTCAGAATCTCTGACTAGAGTCAGAGATATGACCCTGGTTTCGGTGCTGCGCCGCTTCAACCGCACCTACACCCAGCGCATCGGCGTGCTCGACGACTCCTACCTCGGCACCGGCCGGCCGCTGAACGTGTCGCGGCTGCTCTTCGAGATCGGGCAGTCCGGCGCACCGACTGTCCGGGAGCTCCGCGAGCGACTGAGCCTGGATTCCGGCTACCTGTCCCGGCTGATCGCCGTTCTCGACCGCGATGGCCTGATCGCACTCGCACCGGACGCGCACGACCGTCGCCGGCGCGTCGTGACACTGACCGAATCCGGCCGGCGGGCGGTGAAGGAACTCGATGACCGATCGGAGATCCTCGCGAGCCGGTTGGTCGCCCCGCTGACCCCACGCCAACAGGAGCGCCTCGCCGAGGCGCTGGCCACGGCCGATCTGTTGGTGCGCGCGGCGACCGTGGAGTTGCGGGAGACGACGGCGGACGAGCCGGCCGGGCGGGAGGCGCTGGCCGCCTACTACGCCGAGCTCAACGACCGCTTCCCGACCGGGTTCGATCCGGGCGCTCCCACACCGCCGGAGCCGGGCTCGCACTATGTCGTGGCGCTCAGTGAGGGCCGGCCGGTGGCCTACGGCGGCATCCGGCCGCTGGGTGCGGGGACGGCCGAGGTCAAGCGGATGTGGGTGCATCCGGGCTGGCGTGGCGCCGGACTCGGCTCGCGGATGCTCCGCCACCTCGAACAACTCGCCCGGGACAACGGGTCCACCCGCGTGGTGCTCGATACCAACGGCACGCTGACCGAGGCGATCGCCCTCTACGGGCGTGCCGGCTACCGCGAGATCGAGCGCTACAACGACAACCCCTACGCCGAGCACTTCTTCGAGAAGAGCCTCTAGGCCATCGCGACCTTCCGTGTGTCTGGTCCGGCCCGCCGCCGCTTTACCTATGTAAGATAGCTATGTAGCATAGGCAGTATGAACGAAGCGCAGGCGGCGAGACTGGAGTCCCAGATCAAGCGCTTCCACCGGCGCCGGCAGCGCGAGCGGCCCCAGGTCACCGGGCTGTCGAGCAGTTCGGTGGTCGTGCTCGGCCTGATCGCGCGCGCCGAAAGGTCGGTGCAGCCCGGTGACATCGCCGAGGAACTGGGGATGGCCAGCTCGAACGTCGCCGCGGCACTGCGCGAGCTGGACGCCGCCGGATACATCGCGCGGGCGCGGGACGCGGAGGACAAGCGCCGCATCCGGGTGTCGTTGACCCAGCGGGGTGTCGCCGCGGTGGCCGCGCATCGCAGCCTGCGGATCCAGTGGTTGCGTACCGCGGTCGAGGCGACGCTCACCGAACGGGAGCAGGCGGTCCTGATCGAGGCGGGCGCGCTGCTCGAACGGCTCGCCGGCTACCAACCGGCCCCGGCGGAGGAGATGGTGGCGAGATCATGAGCGCGATCACCGCGACCGGCGAGACCTCGGCGCGGTTCCCCCGGCACCTGCTGCCGCCGATGATGCTCGGCGCGATCCTCAACCCGATCAACTCCTCGATCATCGCGGTCGCGCTCGTGCCGATCGGTGCGGCGTTCGGCGCCCCGGCCTCCCAGACCGCCTGGCTGGTGTCGGCCCTCTACCTGGCGACCTCGATCGGCCAGCCGCTGGTCGGGCGGTTGGTCGACCTGTTCGGCCCGAAGCGGTTGTTCCTGATCGGCGCGGCCCTGACCGGCATCGCCGGGGTCGTCGGCATGCTCGCTCCGAACCTGTGGGTGCTGGTGATCGCCCGGGTCATCCTCGGGTTCGGCACCTGTGCCGGATATCCATCGGCGATGACGCTGATCCGCCGGGTCGCGGACCGCACCGGCATGGCCAGCCCGGCGGGCGTGCTCACCGCCCTGTCGGTGACGGTGCAGACGATCGCGGTGATCGGCCCGACCCTCGGTGGGATCCTGATCGACTTCGGCGGCTGGCGGACGACGATGGCGATCAACGTGCCGCTGGCCGTCGCCTGCCTGGCGATGGGCTGGTGGCTGCTGCCCTCGTCGGCGGACCAGTCCCCGGACCGGGACACCGACAGGGAAGACGACACGGCAGATGACCGGCCGCGACCGGGACTGGACGGCCCCGGCATCGTGCTGTTCGCCCTGACGCTCGTCGGCCTGCTGCTCTTCCTGATGCACCCCGGCCTGGCGCAACTGTGGGCGCTGGGGATCGCGGTCGTCGCCGGGGCCGCGTTCGCTGGGCGCGAACTGCGCACCGCCGCGCCGTTCATCGACCTGCGCCTGCTGGGCGGCAACCTCCCGCTGCTGGCCACCTACGCCCGTGGGCTGACGGCCGCGACGACCTCCTACGCGTTCGTCTACGGCTTCACCCAGTGGCTGGAGCAGGGCCGCGGCCTGAACGCGACGATCGCGGGTCTGGTCCTGCTGCCGACGTTCGCCATCGGCATCGTCGTCTCCACGATCTTCGGCCGGAACCCGCGAGTGCGCGTCAATCTGCTCGTCGCGGGCGCGCTGCAGGCCGTGGTGTCCGCGCTGCTCCTGTTGACCGCCGCCGGCTCGTCGATCTGGTTCCTTCTCGGAGTGACCGCGTTGCTGGGAATCCCGCAGGGCCTGCTCAGCCTGTCCAATCAGAACGCCCTGTATCACCAGGCACACCCCGGCGCGATCGGCGCTTCGTCCGGGCTGCTGCGCACCTTCCAGTACATCGGCGCGGTCGTCGCCTCGGCCGCCGCCGGTCTCGCGTTCGGTACCAGCGCCAACACCGGCGGCATGCACGTGCTGGCCTGGTTCATGCTCGCGATCTCGGTGGCCGCCTTCCTCATCACCCTGGTCGACCGCTCGCTGGGCAGGATCGGCACGGCACGGCGGTAGCGGGCTCGGCGTTCGGCGGTACGTCCGTTCGCCCACGTACGGCGGCTAACCGGTCCGATCGCGCCGTTTGTAGCGCATGGCGGTCAGGCGGTCGGAGACCGCGCTGGTCTTGGTGTCGACATAGCCGCGAGAGCGGAGGTAGTCGCGGATGACCGCGTCCGGGCCACCCCGGCCCTTCGGGTAGACGCACCACAGCGGGAGGTTGGGCGCCGACCGGGCGAGGGCGAAGATCGCGTCGAGGTCGGCCTCGTCGGCGATCACCGCCACGATGACCGAGGCGTCGGTCGGCTTGTCCGTGACCGCGCCGACCAGCGCCTCGCGCAAGCTCTGGTCGTCGGGGGAGCCCCAGACGTAGGCGGGTTTCGCGGTGGAGACGCCGAGCTTCTCCGCGAGGCTGGGCGGCGGCTTGCGCAACGCGCTCGCCCAGCTGGCCGCCTCCGACGCACCGAGGGCGAGGACGAGCGGTTCGTCCCCCGCCATGACCCGCAGTTCGTCGCCGGAGACCGTCACCGCGTTGACATCCGAGCGCGGTATCCGGGCCCGGATCGCGCCACGCAGGATGATCTCCTGGGATTCGAGCAGCGCCCTGACCTCGGCCCTGGCGCCGCGCCACTCGGCCGTCGTGACGGTTTCACGTCCCATTGCCGAATCCTCGCACGCGGTCGGGCACATCACCCGGCCCGAACGCTCCGGTCCGCCGAGGAGGTGGCAACATCGAAACCGTGACGTTCGGCGGTCCCGAGTGAACCCGGCCGGCCATCCCGGCCACGCCGACTCGAGTGTTCCGCTCGACCCCCGGATCCAGCGCGCGACGCCACGGTGGGTTCACGTCGTCTCGGTGGGGCTCGCCTGGGTGTCGGCGGTGTGCACGGCCCTGCTGTTCTGGCGGGTCGGGACCGCGATCGACGAGTTGGTCGGGCATGGGCGCCCGGACGGGGGCGCGTTCACCGCGCTGATCGTTCTCGCCGTGCTCGCCGCCACGGCGGCGGGCGGCGGCGCGTGGCTGTCGGAGTGGGCGTCCTCGGCGACCGAGCGCCGGCTGCGGCGGCTGGTCGTGAGCAGGATCTTCGAACTCGGCGCGGTGCGCGGCACCGGGCGTTCCGGATCGCTGCTGGCCCTGGCCACCCAGAACGTCGAGCGGACCGCACACTACCGAGCGGCGTTCATCGGACCGATCATCGGCGCGCTGTCGACGCCGTTCATCGTGCTGGCCGTCCTGGCGCTCACCGTCGATCCGGTGGTGGCGGGCTGGCTGGCCGTGCTGATCCTGCTCGTGCCGCTCGCGATCGGCGGATTCCAGCGCGCGGTCCGGCCCATCGGAGCGGCCTACCGGCGCACCCAGGCTCGGCTCACGGCGGGATTTCTGGAGGCGATCCAGGCGCTCGATACCCTGGTGTACGCCCGGGCCGCCGACCGGACCGCCGCCGACCTGGCCGGCCGCGGCGAGGCGCACCGGCGCAGCCTGATGCGGATGTTGGCGGGCAACCAGCTACTCATCCTGGTGGTGGACGCGGCCTTCTCGCTGACCATCGTGGTCGCCGCGGCCGTGCTGGCAGTCACCCGCGTCGCCGGCGGACAGCTCAGCCTCGGCGGTGGGATCGCGATCCTGCTGATGACGATTCTGGTGATCGGCCCGGTCGATGTGGTCGGCCAGTTCTTCTACGTCGGCATCGGCGGACGGGCCGCCCAGCGGCAACTGAGCGCCCATCTTGCCGGCGACACCAGCACCGCGGCCAGGCCGGCCGAGCCCGCCGCTGACGGGGACGCCGGGATGATCGAGTTCCGGGATGTGACCGCGGGCTGGCCCGGCGGCGAGCCGATCCTGGAACACCTGTCGTTCCGCGTCGACCGCGGCGAGCGGGTCGCGTTGGTCGGTCCCAGCGGCATCGGCAAGTCCACGGCCGCCGCGCTCATCCAGGCGCATCTGGCGCCGCGGGCCGGGCGTGTGCTGGTCGACGGGCTGGACGTCGCTCGCGCCGAGCCCGACGTGATCCGTGCCCGGCTCGCGGTCGTGGAGCAGCGCACCTTCCTGTTCCTCGGCACGATCGCCGACAACCTGCGCGTCGCCGCCCCGGATGCCACCGACGACGCCCTGTGGCGGGCGCTGGAACTCGCCGGCCTGCGCGCCGAGGTGGAGGCCATGAGCGAGGGCCTGGCCACACCGGTCGGGGAACACGGCGCGCTGCTGTCCGGCGGGCAGGCACAGCGGCTGGCGATCGCCCGGGCATCGCTGCGCGACGCGCCGATCCTGGTGCTGGACGAGCCGACCTCCCAGGTCGACCTCGCCGGCGAGACCGCCATCCTGGACGCCCTCGACCGCCTCGCCACCGGCCGGACGGTCCTGATGATCGCCCATCGGCCCGGCGCGATCCTCGCCGCCGACCGGGTCGTCGACCTGGCCGCGCACGCGGAGGCCGGCGCGTGACCGCCCGGGAGGCG
>DASVLX010000096.1:0-6458 GCA_036384655.1 Pseudonocardiaceae bacterium | reverse complement strand
CCGACCCTGGTCAGCCTGCTGCGCGACTCCTGGGTGAGCATCCCAGGGCACGGCAAGAACAAGATCAACGCGGCGTTCTCGTACGGTGGCGCGCCGCTGCTGGTGCAGACCGTCGAGCAGGACACCGGCCTGCGCGTCGACCACTACGCGGAGATCGGCCTCGGCGGGTTCGCCACCGTGGTGGATGACGTGGGTGGCGTCACGATGTGCCTTCCGGAGGCGGACAACGACTCCTACGCCGGCGTCAATCTGCCGGCCGGCTGCCAGAACCTCAACGGCGCCAACGCACTGGGCTATGTGCGCAGCCGGCACGCCTTCGCCACCAGCGACCTCGCGCGCACCGACCACCAGCGTGAGTTCGTCGGCGCGCTGGCCGACAAGCTGTCCAGCCCCGGCGTGTTCCTCAACCCGTTCGACATGGTGCCCGTCCTGCAGGACCTGCCCGGCGCGCTGACCGTCGACAACGGCGACCACCTGCAGAACCTCGTCGGTCTCGCCTGGGCACTGCGCGGCATCTCCGGTGGCGGCGCGGTCACCACGGCCGTACCGATCGGCGGTTCCACGAACGGCTCGCTGCTGTGGGACAAGACCAAGGCCACCGCGCTGTTCGACGACCTGAACACCGACCAGACCATCCCCGCCGACCTGATCACCACCAACTAGCCGAGCAGGATGGCGCGCTCCCGGATCCGATCCCAGGCCGGATAGGGCGGCTCGGCCAGCACCAGGACCTCGTAGACACTGGAGAACGAGCCACCCTGGCGGTCGCGTACGTCGACGATGCGTTGCGCGCTGGCCATGTCGATGTCGCAGACGATCGCGATGACGGTGGCCGGCGCGCTGTTCAGGTCGACCAGGCCGCCGTCGTTGTAGTTGGAATCGAGGTCGGGCCGGCCGATCCGTAACACGCGTGCCAACTGAGGGTTCCTGGCCACCATCGCCCGGGCCTGGTCCCGGTGCTCCTGCGCGGCCAGCAGCGCCGCGACGGCTGGGTCGACCGTGGGACCGGCGCCGGCTTCGGTGTCCGCCGCCTCGGGCGATCCGTCGAGGTCGCTCCGGATGTCGCGGAGGACCCTGCGCCGCAGCGGGTTCTGCTGGATGCAGGCCGCGGTGGTCTCCACGATCATCAGAAAGAACGCCAGGGCGCGCAAGTTGTCGCCCACAGCGTCGTTCGGCGGCCAGATGAACAGGTTCAGCACGATCAGGGAGATCCCGGCGTAGATCCAGCCCAGCCGCCAGGCCGCCCGATCGCGGAGGACCTCCCAGGCCTGGAAGAACGGCGCCGCGGCCAGCATGCCAGCGGAGCCGATGGTGATGACGAAGTACCACAACCCGAGAACGAACAAGAGCACGGTGACGCCCAGACCGCGTCGCGGCGCCGCCGGCGGGATCTGTTTTTCCACGTGATCCCCCGCCTCTCGTCGAGCGGCGCGCTCGGCGCGCCCGTTTGATCTATCGCCGACGACGGCGGGAGCGTTCCACGAAGAGAGAAACCATTCGTGGCGCGCGTCACATGTTCTGGACGAGGTGACTTTGTGCCACGAGCACCTCACGGCGACTGTGCTATACCGGCGAGACGACGAGCGTCCAACGTCGGGAGGTCGAGAGGCAATCATGGTCGGAGCCAGGCGCGACGGGACCGGTGGCGACACCGGTGACGACACAACCCCCGACTTCGACCAGATCGTCGGCCAGCCCGACCCGCGCTTTTACTTCGCGACCCTGCGGCGGTTCGACTACTGCATACCTCAGCTCGCCAAACCGTATTTTCAGCGGCTGATCCTGGAGTATCGCCGAACCCAGGAGGTTCTGGCGCCCAACATCCTGGATATCGGCTGCTCCTATGGCATCAACGCGGCGCTGCTGAAATGCGACGTCACCCTGAACGAGCTGTATGACTGGTACACCGCGCCCGACGCCGCCGGGCTGAACCGGATGGGGATGCTGGCCCGCGACCGCGGGTTCATCCGGGACCGCGACATCCACGACCACAGCCGCCATGTTGGCCTGGACGCCTCCTACCCGGCGCTCTCCTACGGCGTGCTGGCCGGGTTCATCGACGACGCGGTGCATGCCGACCTGGTGGACAGCGATCCCGACGAGCGTCAGCGCGGGCAGTTGGCCGGCCTGGACCTGGTGATCTCCGCAGGTCGTCCCGGCCAGGTCACCAGCGGCACCATCAGCCGAATCATCGAGGCCAATGACGGCCGGCGTCCGTGGATGGCGCATTTCGTGGTGCGGACGTACCAGTTCGATCCGGTCGTCGAGACGTTGGCCGGCCTGGGCTACGACACCCAGCATGTCGATCGGGTCTTCAAGTACCGCCGGTTCACCTGTCCGGCCGAGCAGACACAGGCCCTGGACACGCTGGCGGCGGCGAAGGTCGATCCGCGCGGCCTGGAGACCGACGGCTGGCTGTTCGCCGACCTGTTCGTGTCGCGGCCGCACGGCGCGCCGAGGATCGCCCTCGTCGACCTGGCACCCGGTCGCGGCGCCAGCGTCAGCGCAGGTCCTGATACGGATCCCGGTCGTCGCTGGGTGCCGCGCTTCGGCGTCCCACCGCGGCCAGCTCGAGCGCGCGGTTGACATCCTCCGCGCTGACCACGCCGACCAGGTGTCCGGCGTCGACCACCAGCGCGAGGTCCAGGCCCGGCCGCAACCGCGCCGACATCAGCACCGAGAACGGCGCGTTCGGCGTCACCACAACGGTTTTCTCCAACGGTTGCGCGGCGTCGATGACCCGGGTGGTGAGGCGATCCTGTTCGGACAACCTGCGCAGGCTGTTCAGGTTCACGACGCCGCTGGGGCGCAGGTCGAAGTCGACCACCGGGAACACCCGCTGCCGTGCCGTGATCGCGACCCGGGTCAGGAACGCTTCGACGGTCAGCCAGCCCGGCGCGGTGATCGGGTCCGGGGTCATGACATCGCGGACCTTCAACCCGACGATGGTCGACTGAGTACCGACGTTGGTCGACTCGGCGCTGGCCGCGGTCGCCATGAACCAGCCCAGCAGCATCAGCCACACCCCGGCGATCAGGCCCTGCAGGAAGATGTCGACCACACCGAGCAGGCCGAGCACCGCGCCCAGCCCGATGCCCACCTTGCCGGCGGTGGCGGTGGCCTGGTTGTGGTTGCCGCTGTGCCGCCACAGCAGCGCGCGCAGCACCCGTCCACCGTCCAGCGGCGCGCCCGGCAGCAGGTTGAACACGCCGAGCACGATGTTCATGATGGCCATCCAGCTCAGCGCGCTGAGGTACACGGTCGACAGGCCGAGGGCGGCTCCGCCGAAGCTCGCGCCGACGAACACACCGCCGACGACGATGCTGGCCAGTGGCCCGGACACGGCGATCGCCAGCTCGGCGCGCGGAGTGGGGGATTCCGCGGTGAAGCGGGTCATGCCACCCAGCAGCCAGAGGGTGATGCCGTCGGTGTGCACGCCGTAGTGCCGGGCGACGATCGCGTGGGTGAGCTCGTGAACCAGCAGCGCCAGTTCGAAGACCACCGCGGTACCGATCCCGACCAGCCAGTACGTCAGTGCCGACAGGCCAGGCGCGGACTGTGGCAGAACGAGCGACGCGATCAGCTCGGCCACCAGCGCGATCGTGACCAGCACCGACCAGTTGGCCCCCACCGGGATGCCGGCCCAGGTGCCCAGCGGGATCTGGCCCGGACGCCTCCGTGGCGGGCGGCCCATGCCGCCCGCGCCGAGGTTCCGACTCGTCGGGCTCCCGGCGGCCCTGCCATCGCCATGCATCTGGACCATGCCTCCACAATGCGCCGATTTTCCGGCGAGCGGTTAGCGGGAAAGGTCCCGGTTGCTCGGGGAGTTGTTCCCGTCACGCTGGGCTCCGATGCCGCGGCGCCCGCTAGGCCTCGGACAGCGGGCGTGGTGACAGCACGACCGGCAGCGGCTGGCCGCCGGGAAGCGTGATGCACGGGCGCTCGTGGCCGGCGTTCCATTCCAGCGCGCGGCGCAGTTTGATGTCGGACAACCGGGCAAGCTGGCCCAGCCTGGTCAGGTCGGCGTCGCACATGCCGGGCCGGACACTGGCGCGGCACAACTGTCCGAACCAGAGTTCCTCGTCGATCCACTCTCGCTGGGCCCGCGCGATCAGTTCGTCGAGATGATCGCCGCCGCAGGCGAAGACCGGCCGGCGGCCGTCCAGGCTCGGGTCGTGTGGATCGATCACGGAGGAGTCCGGGAGCAACGCGGACAGGCCGGTGCCGTTCGGGATCGGATGGCCGCACAGCGCGCACACCCGGGCACAGCCGTACGACCGACCGCTATGTCGGCTCTCGTCAACGGCCTCACCAGCGGTTTCGCTGGTTGTTTCGTGGTGGATGGACGTCACGTCAGCTCCAGGGTGTCCCCGGTCTGCGGGCAGCCTGACGCTAGTTGACCCACCAGTAACAGGGGAAGACCCCCAGATCTCCGTCACTCGATCGGACTATGTGATTCGCGATCGGACGTAGGACTTGGGCCCACCGTCGCAGAGGTCGTTGGGCTCTGGCCGACCGGCACAAACCCGGCGATGTTGAACATGTCGACAACAAGGTCAGTGTCGACAAAGGGCCGACAAAGGACGGTCGTCATGGGTGAACGCGAGTCGCACAGGACGTCGGTCGAGTCCCGCCGGGACGTCGCTGCCCGGCCGGTGACACGGCAAGGTCACGAGGAAGCCATGCAGCGCTACCTCGGAGCCGCGCTTTACCACGATCTCAAGGAAACCGACCTGCGCGAGACGCGCGAGTCCGGGCACGAGAAGGCAACCAGCCACACGGAGTAGGCGCCACGGTCTGAGCGGGCGCCCGGTGGAAGGTGAGCGGCCATGACCACGTTGCAGCAAATCCTGCGGAAGTACCTGCGAGCGGGTACGCCCGGGGGTGCCGGCGGCGTGGGTGTGCCAGCCGACGAGAAGCTGAGCATGGCCGCCGAACTGGCCCCGGTGCTGGCCGCGTTGCGGCGCACCGAGGCCCAGGCGGCCGAGATCCGACAGGCCGCACGAGAGCGGGCGGAGACCGCCACCCGGCAGGCCGCCGACCGCGCGGCGCGACTGGTCGAGGACGCGAACACGCACGCCGAGACGGTTCGGACCGAGGCGGCCCGGGCGCGACTGGCGCGCGCCAGGGCCGATCTGGAGGCTCTGGGGGCCGCGGCGGATGGCGAGATCGAACGGATCCAGGCCGGCGTGGCCGAACGCCTGCCCGGACATGTCGACCGGGTGGTGGGGATCGCACGGGACATCCTCGCCGGACAGTCGCGACCGGCGGAACAACCATCGTCCGGCGAGGGCACCTTATGACCGCGTCCTGGGTCGCTGGCGACATCCGGGCCAGGACCATGTTGGAGGGCCGGGTCGGCGTGACGGGGGCCCGCGAACTGGCCGGCAGCGGCACCCTGGCCGAGGCACTGGACCGGCTCGTGGATGGGCTGTACGGCAGGGAGATCCGTGTCGGGCAGTCCCTCGCCGAGGCCGAGCGAGCGGTGTCCACGGCGCTGCTGTGGCGGCTGCGGGTGCTCGCGGGCTGGCAACCGCCGTCCGGGGCCCGCGTCATGCGGCGGTTCGTCGGCTGGTTCGAGTTGTCCAATGTGGAGGACCGCGTTCGGTCCATGGCTGGTCAGCTGGTGCCGGCACCGTACCGGATGGGCGCGCTCGGGACGGCGTGGCGGCGACTGTCCACCACCGGGTCCGTGGCCGAGCTGCGCCGCACACTCGCCGCGTCGACATGGGGTGACCCGGGCGACGACACGCCCGAGGCGATCGGTATCAGCATGCGACTGACCTGGGCGAACCGGATCGCGGAGGGCATCTCCGACGCGGCCGACTGGGCGCGGGCCGGGCTGGCGCTGCTGGTCGCCCGGGAACGGTTCCTGGCCGGACGTGAGCTCACCGAACCGGCCCGCCGGACGGCCGTCGGCGTGCTCGGCGCCGGCCCGATGCGCGCCAACTCGCTGACCCAGTACAGCGGGCAACTGCCTGCCGAGCTGCGCTGGGCGCTTGCCGACGTGTCCACCCCGGAGGAGCTGTGGGCCGCGGAGAACAAGTGGTGGACGCGGGTGGAACGGGACGCCACCTACATGCTGGACCACTCGCGCTATGAGGCGGCCGTGTTGGTCGCCGCGGTTGGTCTGCTCGCCGTCGACGCCTGGCGGGTGCGGGCCGGGCTCGAACTGGCCGCCCAGGGCGGCACGCCGATGGAGGCGTTCGATGCGCTTGCCTGAACTGGTTCGCCCGATCCGGATGAGACGGATCGCGGTGGTCGCGCCGGCCGCCGCGCTGCGTGACGTGCTGGTGCGGGTCGCCGACGCGGGCAGCGTGCAGTTCGACGGCATCGGCTCGGTCGAGCCGGGCGGCGACACGGCCGCCAGTCGGCTGCGCGCCCTGGTCAGCACCACTGGTACGGCGCCCGCGGTGCTCTCGCCGACCGCCGTCAACCTGGACGAACTGGTCCGGGCC
>DASVLX010000095.1:0-13191 GCA_036384655.1 Pseudonocardiaceae bacterium | reverse complement strand
CTGAACCCGAGTCCACCCAGTACTCCCCGTCTGGCGCGGTGCTTCCCTGACCGACCCGCACCAGACGGGGTCCCAGACCGGCCGTGCCGGCAACCAAGGTCAGCCGACCTGGCACGGCCGCCGGGCGGGGAGGGGCGGGATCCGGGAAATCCCCGGCTCCTTCTGAGGTTGGTCACGCGACCGCCCCTCCCCGCCCACCACCCGGTCCATCAGGCAGTGTCTCTCAGACTTGTTGGTTCCCACCGAATGTTCCACGACAGCAAAAGGAGAAAAATTGGAAACGCTTCCAGAGTTGGACTATGACGGGCAGGTTCTACTCGGCGGCGGTTGTGTGGTGGCCTACTTCCGCCCGTTCACCCCGTTGGACTCCTATGTGTCCGAAGGCTTGGCGTGCATGGTTGTTCCCGGCAGCTCCTGTGACGTGCTACTGGTATTCACCGAGGTCTCGGCCGTGCGGTTCGCTGCCGCCCTTGATCAGCGGGTACGCGAGGCGCAAGCCGCGCGGGGCGCCGCGATCACCGGCCTTTCTCCCGCGCTGAAGGACAATGCCAAGGACATCGTTGTCGACTGAGGCGTGTCCATACGTCCAGTGGGAATGCCGAGCGCTACTGGCCGAAGCTGATCGGCGCGGCTGGCTGTTGTGGACACTCAATCCCACTGCGGCCGGCCGTCTGTTCGTGGCGGCCGTGGTCACGACAGGCGGAGTGGCGGATGTGGCGATCCTGACCACCGACGAAACGGCCGTGGGCTACCGCGCTCCGATTCTGCCGGGAGAAAGCCCATTCGACGCCCAGTACGCTGCCTGGCACCTGGCCGACACACCGGTTCACGTGTTGCGCGCGGCCCTCTGCCTGGACCCTCCCGACGTCCCGATGCCCCTCTACCCGATCCCAGACGTGTGCCGCGTCGCAGCGGTGGACTGCCAGGCGACTCGTGTCCGCCTGGATGACCTTTGGGACATGGACAGCAGCATGGACAGACATCGGCTTCCATGATCTTGTTCGCGACAAGATGCAATGGTCAAGCTGGTAGGGCGGGTGGGACTTGAACCCACGGCCAAGGGATTATGAGTCCCCTGCTCTAACCATCTGAGCTACCGCCCCGTGACCCCCAGCCCCGAGGCCAGACGCCAGTTCCAGAGGTTACCGGGCGTAGCGCCGGGGTCGCCATGGAGGCCCCGGCGACGAATCAGACATGTTCGGCGGGCACACAGGGGTTGTTCGCGCCGGCCGCCAGTAGGGCGATCGCGATGTACCGGCCGGCCACCTCGGGTGGGGTGAGCCTGCCGTCGGGGCGGTACCAGCGCGCGATCGACTGGCACATGCCGAGCAGTGCCCTGGCCGTGTCGGCCGGCAGCATGGTGCTGAAGAAGCCCCTGCGAACGCCATTTTCGATGATCCCGACGAGCAGGTTCTCGATCTCCTTGCGCCGCGCGGCATAGCGCCTGCGGTTGTCGGGACCGAGGTACCGCAATTCGGGGTCCAGCGCGGCGAGCTTGCCGCGATACGTCATGTGCAGCGTGATCGCCTCGATGACGTTGGCCAGCTGGACGTCCGGGCGGTCGCCGCCCTCGGCGGCGGCGGCCTTGATCCGCCAGGCCGCGTCGCCGGTGCCCATTTCGAGCAGGGCGGCGAACACGCCCTCCTTGTTCTCATGGTGGTAGTAGAGCGACGGCACGGTCTGGCCGACCCGCCGCGCGATGTCGCGCACGGTGGTGCCGTGGAAGCCGTGCTCGTAGAAGGCGTCCAGTGCCGCCGCCAGGATGGGGGTCAGCTCCAGCGGCTTGTAGCTGCGCCAGTCTTCCGCGGCACCGGGCGTCGTGCCGGGCTCCGTACGGACCGCCGTGGTCTTGTCCGCCACAGCGGTCGTAGCGTTTCGTTTTGCCATGTCCAACCCGTCGAATGCACTGTCCCCTGCTCCGCACGATACCGGCGGACGCCGTGCGTTCGGGCAGTTGAGAGTGGTCTTGGAAGTGGTGGAGAGGTGCACGGCAGCAGGGAGGAGCGCCGCTGCCGCGCACCGGTCTGGGTGACGCCATCCGGGGCCCAGTCCGGGTGCCGTCGTCCAGGCGAGAGATCTCGCCGTTGAGTCTGGGGGTTCGGCGACGTGCCGAACTAACGCAGATTACTCGGACGTTACAAGCCCACCGACTCACCTGTGGCACCGGTCACCTCCCGCGACGCGACCTTGACAGGTTCTGCTTATCTATCGATCGTTAAGTAACCTGGAGCAAGGCGAACCTGACCCGATCGGTCCTGGGAGTCCGTTATGCAGAGGCAACTGTTCACCCCCGACCACGGGGCGTACCGCGAGATGGTCCGCGAGTTCGTGGCCCGCGAGGTGGTCCCCAACCTGGCACGATGGGACGCCGACCGGCTGATCGACCGGGACGTCTGGCGCGCCGCTGGCAAACAGGGCGTCATCGGCCTGGTCGTGCCCGAGGAGTACGGCGGTGGCGGGCAGCCCGATTTCCGCTACCGGGTGGTGGCCTCCGAGGAACTCGCCAGAGCCGGCGCCAACGCCCTCAACCTCAGCTTCGGGCTGCAGGACCACATCGTGCTGCCCTACTTCCTGGACCTGTCGACCGAGGAACAGAAGCATCGCTGGCTGCCTGGGATGGCCTCCGGCGAGCTGATCGGCGCGATCGCGATGACCGAGCCGGGCGCCGGCAGTGACCTGCAGGGCGTGCGGACCACCGCCGTGCGGGACGGCGACGAGTGGGTCATCAACGGCCAGAAGACGTTCATCACCAGCGGTATCAACGCCGATCTCGTGATCGTGGTCGCACGCACCGACCCCAACGCGGGTTCGCGCGGATTCAGCCTCATCGTCGTGGAGTCCGGCACGCCCGGCTTCACCCGCGGCCGCAAGCTGGACAAGATCGGCCTGCACGCGCAGGACACCGCGGAACTGTCCTTCGTGGACGTCCGGGTGCCGGTGTCGAACCTGCTCGGCAGGGAGGGTCGCGGGTTCGTGCACCTGATGGAGCGGCTACCGAAGGAGCGCATGGAGATCGCGGTGGCCGCGATGGCGAGCGCCCAGGCCGTGTTCGCCGAGACCAGGGCGTACTGCTTCGAGCGCCGCGCCTTCGGCCAGCCGATCGGCGACCTGCAGAACACCCGGTTCACCCTCGCCGAGATGGCCACCGAACTCGACGTCACCCAGGCCTATGTCGACTCGGCGGTGCTGGCGCTCAACGCCGGCACGCTGACCCCCGTCGACGCGGCCAAGGCCAAGTGGTGGGCCACCGAGCTGCAGAAACGGATCATCGACCGCTGCCTCCAACTGCACGGCGGGTACGGTTACATGATGGAGTTTCCGGTGGCGCGGGCGTATCTCGACGCCCGAGTGCAGACGCTCTACGGCGGCACGACCGAGATCATGAAGGAGATCATCGGCCGGGACATCGCGACCTCCACGCGTCGAGCACTGGGAGTGTGAGGTGGCGGGACCGCTGCACGGGCTGCGGGTGGTCGAACTGGCCGGGATCGGGCCTGGACCGCATGCGGCGATGATCCTGGCCGACCTGGGCGCCGACGTCGTCCGGGTCGAGCGCCCGTCCGGTGGGCTGGACCTGACCGGCGGCAAGCCCGACCACCTGTTGCGCGGGCGGCGCTCGGTGGCCGCCGATCTCAAGACGCCCGAGGGCCACGAGCTGGTGTTGCGACTGGTCGAGAGGGCGGACGTACTGGTGGAGGGCTACCGGCCCGGGGTCGCCGAGCGGCTCGGCATCGGTCCGGCGGACTGCCACGCTCGCAATCCCCGGCTCGTCTACGGCCGGATGACCGGCTGGGGCCAGGACGGGCCGATGGCCAACCGCGCCGGGCACGACATCAACTACATCAGCATCACCGGCATCCTGCACGCCATCGGCCGCGCGGACGAGCGCCCGGTGCCGCCGCTGAACCTGGTCGGCGACTTTGGCGGCGGCTCGATGCTGCTGCTCACCGGCATCCTGTCGGCTCTGTGGGAGCGGGAACGCTCCGGCGCCGGCCAGGTGGTCGACGCGGCCATGGTCGACGGCGCGAGCCTGCTGGCGCAGCTGGTGTGGGCGCTGCGCGGGCGTGGCCTGTGGTCCGACGACCGGGGTGCCAACCTGCTCGACGGCGGCGCACCGTTCTACGACACCTACCTGTGCGCGGACGGCCGGCATGTCGCCGTCGGCGCCCTGGAACCGCAGTTCTACCGGCAGCTGTTGGCCGGGCTCGAACTCGATCCCGCCGACCTGCCGGAGCAGTCCGACAAGGCCGGGTGGCCGGTGCTGCGGGCGAAGATCTCGGCCGCGTTCCTGACCCGCGGCCGAGACGAGTGGGCCAAGGTGTTCGCCGACACCGACGCCTGCGTGACACCGGTGCTGACCTTCGGTGAGGCGATCGACCACCCGCATCTCGCCGCCCGCGGCGACTTCCTGGACATCGACGGCGTGCCGCAGCCAGCTCCGGCGCCACGGTTCTCCCGGACCGCGCCCGACACACCCACCGCTCCGCCGACGCCCGGCGCCGACACCGATGATGTGTTGGCGGACTGGCTGGCCTGACGGCCAGCACCCGGATTCGATCGACGGCGTGGAGGACGACCATGCACGCTGACGCCTCGCGGTGGTTCGCCGACCACACCTGGCATGAACCTCGGTGGTCGGTGGCGGACCTGGTGCGCGCCAAGGGATCGCGGAGCATCAGCGTCGCGCTGCCCGCGTTGAACGAGGCCAAGACCGTCGCTGGCGTCGTGGGCATCGTGATGCCGCTGGTCGGCACGCTGGTGGACGAGTGTGTCGTGGTCGACTCCGGGTCCACCGACGACACGATCGCGGTGGCCCGCGCGGCCGGTGCCCGGGTGGTGCGGCACCGCGACATCCTGCCGGACGTGCCGGTGCGGCCCGGCAAGGGTGAGGTGCTGTGGCGCGCGCTGGCCGCGACCGTCGGCGACATCCTGGTCTTCCTGGACACCGACCTGGTCCGTCCGGATCCGGGTTTCGTGCCGGCGCTGCTCGGCCCGCTGCTCACCGGGCCCGGCATCCACCTGGTGAAGGGTTTCTACCGGCGTCCGATCGGAATCGAGAACACCGACGCCGATATCGACGGCGACATCGACCACGACATCGATGCCGACTCTGGCGGCGGGCGGGTTACCGAGCTGCTGGCCCGTCCCGTGCTGGCGGCGCTGCGGCCGGAGCTGTCCGGCGTGATCCAGCCGCTGGGCGGCGAGTACGCGCTCACCCGGGCGTTCGCCGAGACCGTGCCGTTCGCCGCCGGATACGGCGTGGAGATCGGCCTGTTGCTGGACGCCTACCAGCGATACGGCCTGGCCGGCCTGGCACAGGTCAATCTCGGCGTGCGCAGGCACCGCAACCGCTCGCTGCCGGAACTGGGCGTGATGGCCCGCCAGATCCTCGGCACCGCGCTGACCCGCCGCGGAGTCACGGAGCCCGACGAGACCACCAGCTTCACCCAGTTCACGCAGGTCGACGGCACCTGGCTGGCACACGACCACGACGTGTGCCTGGCCGACCGGCCTCCGCTAGAGGTACTGGTTGGTCGGGTTGGCTGCGCCGACCAGGTGGGACGGTGGAGTCCCGCCGGGCGGTAGGCCACCGGGCCGGCGGCGCTGTGAGTGCACGGCGGGAGCGGACTGCTGGTTGCTCGCCCATGCCGTCTCGATGCCCTCGACGAGTCCCTCCAGCCAGCCCACCAGGGCCACCTGGGCGATCCTCAGCTCGCCGTCGGACACGTCCTCGGTCGGCGTGATGTCGACCGTCAGCCGTTGCAACTCGGCGTGCAGCGACGAGTCCAGGCAACGTTGTAGTTCGGACACGCAGTTGCGCAGCAGCAGCACGAGCCGGACCCGGCCGGCGTCGTCGAGCGTGGTGTCGCCGACCTCGTCCATGACACGGCGAATCAGGCTCGCGATCCGGATCACCGTTGCCGGCGCCGTGACGACCTCCACGTTGACCGTGTCGGTCTCGTCGGGTGCGTCGCCGGATGTGGGCGTCACCCTCTGGTGGATATCGTTGGCTTCCATAATCCTCACCACAACTCGTGACCGGGCGTAACGCTAGAGCACAGATGCCCGACGGCCAGGGCCGTTCGCCTACCGTGTCACCTTCGTCGCGATCCGCAGCGCCTGGTCCGGGCGCAGGCCCAGCAGTCGGACCAGATCGTCGACGGTGGCGCCGAAACGGACCAGGCTGACGCCGGCGGACAGGGTCGCCAACGGCAGCTCCGGCATCTCGGTGGCGAGCCGGGCGAGCTGATGACGCGACTCGACGTCCAGGCTGAAGGCACGCGTGACGTCGACGCTCACCGGGTCGGAGTCCGGACCGGCGGCCAACTTGGTCATCCAGTGCCGGTAGACCTCCGAGGTGATCGTGCCGAACACCAGACGCCGGGTGAGCAGTCGCTCAATCCCCTCTGGGTCGAGCGCCGTGACCCGGTACTGAACGGGCCCGTCCGGCGTCGGCGCCGGCCCACGACCGGACGGGTGACGCCGAACGGCCAACCGCCGCTGTCGGCGATGCCGCCAGGTGTAGAGCACGAACTCGACCACCAGCAAGGCCGAGCCGAACCCGAGCATGATGGCCAGTGCCACCGTCCTCACCTCCGGACAAGCTGCAACGCCTTGGGAAGCACCTCGTCGACCGGTGCGTCGGTGTCCACGACAGCGGCCGTGGGCCACGGTTCGGCGGTCGCGGCCAGCAGGGCCGCGATGGCCGGGTCGGCGTCCGAGATCGAGCCGGTGCGCGCCCGCAACCGCGCCTCGGCCACGCCGGGCGGCACCTCGCAGCGCAGTCCGACCATACGGCTGTGGGTGCGCGCGGCAACCTGTCCGGCCCACAATCGGTGCCGCGTGCTCAGCCAGGACGCGTCCAGCACCACCGACTCGCCGCGGATCAGCAGCGTCTCCGCGCGCCGCAACAGTTCCTCGTAGGTCTTGTCGGTGTGGTCGGGCGAGTAGATGCCCTCCTGGTAGGAGGCGGCCGCGGACTCGTCGGGGCTGACGCCGGCCATCTCCTTCCGCACCCGGTCGCTGGACTGCAGGACGGCACCCATCTCGTCGGCGAGCCGGCCGGACAGGGTGGTCTTGCCGGTGCCGGGCAGTCCGCCCACCAGGATCAGGCGCACCTGTCCGAGACGCAGGTGGCGCAGCGCGATCAGCGCGTGCAGGGCGGCCTGCGCGCCGGCCTCGGGGTCGCCCTGGTCGTACCGGAGGCAGTTCACCTTCGCCCGGACGAACGCCCGGTAGGCGATGTAGTGGTGGCGCAGCGCCACCGGCGCCGGATCGCCGGAGTATTCGGCGTACCGGTCCAGCAGCAACTGGCCCAGTTCGGGCGCGCCGAGCCGCTCCAGGTCCATGGCCAGGAAGGAGACGTCGTCGAGCGCGTCCAGCCAGCGCAGCCGGTCGTCGAACTCCAGGCAGTCCAGCACCCGCGGCCCGTCGGGCAGGCAGAAGATGTCGTCGGCCAGCAGGTCGCCGTGGCCGTCCACGATCCGTTCCTCGGCGGCCCGGGTGGCGAACAGCGGCTGGCGGCCGGACAGGAACTCCTCGGTCAGCCGCTGGATCTCGGCGAACTCAGCGTCGTCCAGCAGGTTGCCTCGGTACTTCTCGGTCTCGCGGAAGTTCTGACGCCAGCGGTCCAGCAGCGCGTCCCGACTGCCCTCGGCGGCGATCCTCGGCGACCGGTCGGCCTTGGCGTGGAAGTCCGCCATCAGCCTGGCGAGCCTGTCGACCTCGTCAGCCACCGGCTTGCCGGTTGTCACCAGAGTGGACAGCCGATATTCGTCGGGCATCCGCTTCATCACGACAAGGTGGTCGCATACTCGGCCATCCACATCAGACATGTTGGCCACGCCCAGGTAAACGTCCGGTGCCAGCCGCCGGTTCAGCTCAACCTCACGACGACAGGCGGCCAATCGGCTCTGCCTGGTCTGGAAGTCCAGGAACCCCAACGACACGGGCTTCTTCAGTTTGTAAGCGCGGTCGCCGATGAGCGTTATCACCGCAACATGCGTCTCACGTATGGCCGCCGCGTCCGGCTGCTGACCCATGGTCGACCCTCTCGTCTCACGATAGGTCTCACATTGCTCGAACGTGGCTGCTGACCTCAGGGGCGCCGGTCATCCCCGGATGGGCCAGAGGTCATGACGTGGCCCATTCCCATGGCTGGTGCCGGGTGACCCTGGCCATGGTGGCTTCCTGCTCTGCCCGCCTGGTCACACCGCGCGCACGCTCGGCCGCATCAGCCCGTGACGGAGACGTGACGGAGAAAGGGATGGCCGGCCAACGGAGGTAGCCATGCACACCGAACAGTGGAACGTCGACATCTATCTCGACGAACATGACGGGAAGACGCGGGCGCAGGCCAGGCTGCACAACCCGGACGAGACCGGACTGGTCGGCACCGGCCTGGCACGCCGGAACCCGACCGACACGAGTGTCCCGGAGATCGGCGACGAGTTGGCGGTGGCCCGCGCGCTCAGCGATCTGGCGCACCAACTGGTGGACGCCGCGGCCAGGGACATCGAGGGCATCACGCACCAGAAGTCGCATCTGACCCACTGATCACGATCACCCTGACCACGATCACCAGGTGGCCACCAAACGCGCCCGGCGGGAACCCCCACCGGGCGCGTTTTCTCATGATCGATGGCGACTTCATCCAGTCACCGTGCTTCGGTCAATGCCTCACTGGTCAGTGCTTCACCGCGATCTTGTGGCCAGCGGCCTTCTTCTCGCCGAGTGCGACCTTGACGGTGAGAATGCCCTGGTCGTAGGTCGCGGTGACATCCTCTTCCTTGGCCTCACGCGGCAGCGCGATCTGGCGGACGAACGAGCCGTAGCGGAACTCCGAACGGTCCTTCTCGGTCTTCTCCTCGGTCCGCTCCGCCGAGATGTTCAACACGCCGTCACCCACGGTGATCTCGACGTCCTTGTCCGGGTCAATGCCCGGCAGTTCGGCGCGGATCACGTAGTTGCCTTGCTCGACGTATTCCTCGATGCGCAGCGGATGCTTGTCGGCCAGCGGCCGCCAGGGCATCGGAAGGAACGTGTCGAACAGGTCATCGACGTCCAGTGGCCAACGACGACGACGAGCAACTGGTGCGTTCATTCTTTCCTCCCATCATGTGACTGCATCTGACTCATGCATATGACTGCATGGTGGTTCGGCCGGCAACTCAGGTCCGGTCGAACGCGTGGCGACCGGCGACGAACGCGACGCGGCGGGCCACCGAGACGGCGTGGTCGGCGTACCGCTCGTAGTAGCGGCCGACAAGCGCCATGTCCATGCCCACCTCGGTGCCGTGCGGCCAGCCGTTGTCGGACAGCCGCTCGTACAGCGCCAGTTGGAGCCGGTCCATCTCGTTATCGTCAAGTTCCAGGTCGTCCAGCGCCCTCGGGTCACGCAGGGCGATGGCCTTCGCCGTCCGATCGGTGATACGCACGGCAACCTGGCCCATTTCGGTGACCATCGCCCGCAGGTCGGCGGGGACGGCGCAGCGCGGATGGCGTGCCTTGGCCACCTCGGCCACATGCCGGGCGAGCCGGCTCATGCGCTTCAGATCTTCCGTGATCCGCAGGCTGGACACGATCGTCCGCAGATCCGTCGCCACCGGCTGTTGCCGGGCCAGCATCTCGATGGCTTGGTCGTCAAGTTCGCGGTGCAGTTGGATGACGGCCTCATCGTCCGCGATGACCTGGTCTGCGAGGGACAGATCGACGTGCAGCAGGGCGTTGGTGGCGCGGCTCATCGTGTTCTCGACGAGCTCGGTCATCTTCACCAGTCCGTCGACCAGTTGGTCGAGTTCGTGGTGGTAAGTCTCACGCATCTTCGACATCCCCTTCCTGCCGACTCAGACGGTAGGCTGGCGGGTTTTCCGCGTGTAGGGACTCCGGACCGCGTAGCGCGGGACCTAACGCCCTCGGCACCGGGACCTTGCCCGCCGGCGCCCGTTGCGCATGTCGCCCGACCGTGGCCGATCAGGAACCGTGACCAATCAGGACACTTGTTCGGTGTGAGGACTTTTGTCGACGGCAGGACCGGCTGACGGCCCTGCCACAGAACAGTACCGAAAGCCAGAGTTTTGTGTAACGGATCGGGCACAACGTGAGGATGATCGATCATGACAACGACGCCTCAGACACAGGTCTCCGCCCGACGACCGTCTGCACTGGCTTCCCGTTCGGCCGAGTGGGATCCGGAGGCGACGAGCCGGGTCCTGGTCAGCGCGGACGGCTCGTACTGGGGTCGGATGGCACTGCGCTGGGCCTGCGAGCACGCCTGGCTTGCCAACGCCGAACTGGAGGTGCACGCGCCGCCCACCACCCGGCCACGTGCGCATGTCGGCGACGACGGCATCGGCGGGATCGCGCGTAAGTATCCCCTGCTACGCATCCGGGTGCGGTCCACCGACAACCCGGCCGCGTCGCTGATCGAGGCGTCCGGGGACGCCAATCTGGTCGTGATGGGTTGCCGGGACGACACGCAGCACGGCATCGGACTGGGCGGTTGCGTGCTGCCGGTGGCCGCCGGCGCGCGTTGCGATGTGGTGGTCGTGGGCGGCCGGCCGCGGGCGATCAACGGTGGCTACCGGTCGATCACCGTGGTGCTGGGTTCGCCCACCGACGACCACGCGCTGCGCACCGCGAGCCGGTTCGCGGACCTGCGGCGGGTGCCGCTGCGCATTCTGCGGCCGGTGCCGATCCCGATGTCCCGCCCGGCGCTGTCCGCCGGGATGGACCGGTACTTCGACACGCTGGACGAGGCGGCGGGCCGGGTGCACAGTTGGGCACCGAAGGTGCGTACCGCCACCGAGGTGGTCTGGTCCAACGCACAGGAGGTGGCGATGAACGCCACCGAGACCGACCTGCTGGTGCTCGGCGCGAATGGGCACCTGAACCCGGTCGGCCGCACCGCGTTGTTCCACATCAACGTGCCGGTGCTGATCGCCCGCCCCGCCCATGCTCCGGCGATGGCGACGCCGCGGCCCCGGCTCGCGCGCTGAGCGCGGGTCGTTCCGAATCCATCGCAATCTAAAGAGGACACATGACCAGCAGCCAAACCACCCGACCCGCCATTGTGGCGGGCGTGGACGGGTCGCTCTCCTCCTCGCATGCCGCGACCTGGGCGGCCGACGAAGCACACCGGTGGAATCTCCCGCTGCACCTCGTGCACATCGTGCCGACCGCGCCACTGACGTCCCCGGACGTGGTGCCGCCGCAGGAGTTCGTCGACGCGATGCGTTCGGAAGGCCGCAGCCAGTTGCACATGGTGGCCACCGCGGTCCGGGACCAGTTCCCCGAACTGGAGATCGAACTCGATCTCCGCGAGGGTGACGCCTCCGGCCAGCTGATCGACCTGTCCAAGACCGCGAAGCTGGTCGTCGTCGGCTCGCGTGGCCTGGGCGGGGTGTCGGGGCTGCTCGCCGGGTCCACGGCGGTCGCGCTGACCGCGCGCGGCGCCTGCCCGGTGGCCGTCATCCGCGGCCGCCGCGAGAACGCCGCGCCGACCACGACCGGCCCGGTCGTGGTCGGCGTGGACGGCTCGCCAGCCAGCGAGGCGGCGCTGACCATCGGGTTCGATGAGGCGTCGATGCGCCGGGTGCCGCTGACCGCCGTGCACACCTGGATCGACGTGCCGCTGGCCGGTGTGGCCGGCAAGGCCGCCGAGTTCGTGGACTGGGCCGCCGTCGAGACCCAGGAGCGGGAGGTTCTCGCGCAGCGGCTGGCCGGCTGGCAGGAGAAGTACCCGGACGTGCTGGTCCGCCGGGTCGTCACCCGCGACCGTCCGGTGCGGCACCTGCTGGAACACGCGGCCAACTCGCAGCTGCTGGTGGTTGGCAGCCGTGGCCGTGGTGGTTTCACCGGCGCCCTGCTCGGCTCGACCAGCCAGGCGCTGATCTACCACGCCACCTGCCCGCTGATCGTCGCCCGGGCCCGCTGAACTCGCCGCCGGCCTCGGCCGGATGGCCGGTACGGCGTTCGCCAGCCTGGGTCCCTGATCGGTTCCGACTCAGTCGGTGCCGGTCAGGGGCTCGGCGGTGTGCAGGACGACGCGCTGTTCGTCGGGACCCTCGATGGTCAGCGCCCAGCCGAGATGGGCAGGGTGCAGCTGGCCGTGCCGGATTCCCAGGTCGGTCAGGTGGCTGTGCCAGTCCCGCAGCGCGGCCAGGTCCTCGACGGACATCGCGAACACGTTCGAGCCGCGCATCGCGGCGGCCCGCCGGGGCGACTGCCGTAGATGCAGCAGGATCCCGCTGGGATGTTCGAGCTGCACCAGGACGACGGCGTTCTCCCGTTCCTCCACCAGCACCGTGGTGAAACCGAAGACCTGGCAGTACCAGTCACCGGCGCTCTGGGCGTCGGTGACTGGAACGGTGACATGGTGGATACCGAGGATCGGTGGTGGAACCACCCTCAGGGACGCTTCGTCGGGTGGCTGGGCATCGGTGTCTCGATCACTGCTGCCGTTCGTGCCGCCGTTCCCTCCTCGACTCGTCCCGTGATCCGTTCCGCCGTTCGTCCCGTGATTCGTGCTGTCATCACCGCCGGTGTTCCCAGACATCGCGCATGATCCCGACGTTCATTGGCTCGGCCGCCCTGATGTGGGTGTCATCCAGTTTGAACTCCAGATGGCTGATCACGTCGACCACGCCGTCCACCCTGCGGACCAGCTCGATGACCAGCGGCACCAGGCTCTTGCGTTCCAGCGTGCCACGCAGGATGACCACGCCGTCGATGATGTCCACGTTGACCGTGGTCGGGTCGATGCACAGCGCCCGAGCCAGAATCTCCTCCCGGATCTCCTCGCGAATCTCCGTGCCGGACCGCAGGAACACGCTCAGCAGGTCACGCCGGCTGACGATGCCGACCAGCGTGCCGTCCTCGTCCACCACCGGCAGTCGCTTGATGCCCTGCCGGGCCAGCAGTGCCGCGGCCTGTACCACGTCCGAGTCCGGGCGGACGGTGATCGCCGGGGCCGTCATCAGTTCGGCGGCCCGGATGGCACGGGCCTTGCGCCGCATCCGACGCACCCGCATGCCACCGTGTCCCAGCCACGGCCGGCCCTCCTTGTCGAGCAGATCGGCCTCGGACACGACACCCAACACGTGGTTCAGCCCGTCGACCACCGGTACGGCACTGACATGCCGCTCCGCCAGCAGCATCACGATGTCCTTGAAGGGCATGTTCCGATCGACG
>DASVLX010000094.1:0-28807 GCA_036384655.1 Pseudonocardiaceae bacterium | reverse complement strand
AAGACCGGATACACCTCGAACGAGCGCCAGCCGAACACCACATCGTCACCGGTCTCGCAGGTGGCCAGCAGCGCCTGCTCGCACAGCGACACCGAACCGCAGCCGATCGCGATCTGCGCCGGCTCCACGTCGAACCGGTGGGCCAGCTTGTCCACCAGCGCGGTGGCACCGCTGTCCGGGTAACGGTTGATGACGGCGCTGGCGTCGGCGATGGCGGCCAGCACGCTCGGCAACGGGCCCCGCGCCACCTCGTTGCTGGCGAGCTTGATCGCGCCCGGAATGTTGCGCCCCGGCACATAGCTGGGGATGTGCGTGAGTGCGGGACGGATATGTGCGGACATTCCGGAAACTCCTGCTGGCGGTCGGGATCTCGGCCAAGACGGTACCCACTGCCGGACCCGCCGGGCGAACCCGCTCGACCACAATCGAGCTCGCGGTGTTGACACGAGTTCACCTCCACGTGATTTGCTGCGGCCATGGCGAAGACCCGAACCGCGACGATCAAGCTCACCGACGGCCGCGACCTGCGGCTGACCGTCGCCGAGCCGGACGGCGTGACCCGTGGTGGGCTGATCGTGCTGCACGAGGGCCGCGGCATGACCGACGTCACCCGGGGACTGGCGGCCGGCCTGGCCGGCGAGGGCTGGCTGGTCGTCGCGCCGCACCTCTACGGCGCCTCGACCGCGGACGTCGTGCATGACACCGAGGTCGGCAACCAGATCAGCCAGCTGTCCGGGGATGCCGTGTTGGCCGACACCGACACGGCGGCGGTGTGGCTGGCCGGCCGCGGGGTCGCCGCGGACCGCACCGGCGTGATCGGCTTCGGCATCGGCGGCACCGTGGCGCTGGTGGTGGCCGCCAGCCGATCCCTCGGCGCGGCTGTGAGCGTGGGCGGCGGCGGCATCTGCGAACCGCTGTCGCCGGGTCTGCCCGCGCTGATCGACGTGGCCGGTGAGCTGGCCTGCCCCTGGTTGGGCATCTACGGCGAGCAGGACGAGCACGCTCCGGCCGCCGAGGTGGAGCTGCTGGCAGACGCTGCCGCGAAGGCGGAGGTGGCCACCGAGGTGGTCCGCTATCCGGGCCCCGCCACCAGGTTCGACGTCGATCCGGAGCATGCCAGGGAAGCCTGGCACCGCACCCTCAACTGGTTCGATCTGCACCTTCGCTGATACCGGGGCGGCCGTGGATCGGTTACAAAGGTTGGTATGACCACCGAGGTGCCAGAGCCGGTACCCGAGCTGCTGTGGCAGCCAACGCCGGATCGCGTCGGGTCGAGCCGGATCGCCGCGTTCCGGGACTGGTTGCGAGCCGAACGGGATCTTGACTTCACCGGCTACCCAGACCTGTGGGAGTGGTCCGTTACCGACCTGGCGGGCTTCTGGTCGGCGGTGGCGGAATTCTTCGAGGTGCCCTTCCACGACCGGGCCGAGCGGGTGCTGTCCGGCACGGAGATGCCCGGCGCGCGCTGGTTTCCGGGCGCCACGCTCAACTACGCGGAGGTCGCGCTCCGGCCCGGGCCGGGCAGGGCGAACGACGACCTGGCGGTGATCTTCCATCGAGAGGACGGCCGGACCGAACGGCTGAGCTACGGACGGCTGCGCGACCAGGTGGCGGCGGCGCGAGCCGGGCTCGCCGCGTTGGGCGTGCGCCGAGGCGACCGGGTGGCCGCGCTCGCACCGAACACGCCGTCCACGCTGGTCGCTTTCCTGGCGACGGCAAGCCTCGGCGCGACCTGGTCGTCCTGCTCCCCCGATTTCGGCGTGCGCGCCGTCGTGGACAGGTTCGCCCAGATCGAGCCGACCGTCCTGATCGCGGTGGACGGCTATCCGTACGGCGGTCGAAGGTTCGATATCCGGCCCACCGTGTCTCGACTGCGCGCGGAAATCCCGGGGCTGGCCGCCACCGTACTGGTGGACCACGTCGGTCTGGGCGATCTTCCCGAGGCGGACGGCACGTCCGGCCCAGCGGTGCCGGCGGTCCGGTGGGCGGAACTGCTGGGCCGGCATCAGGGCGCCGAACTGGCCTTCGAGGCCGTGCCGTTCGGGCATCCGCTGTGGGTGCTCTACTCGTCCGGCACCACCGGCCTGCCCAAGGGCATCGTGCACGGACACGGCGGGATCGTCCTGGAACATCTCAAGGCACTGGCGCTGCAGTCCGACATCCGCCCGGGCGAGCGGTTCTTCTGGTTCACCACCACGGGCTGGATGATGTGGAACTTCCTGGTGGGGGGTCTGCTGGTGGGCGGCACGATCGTGCTGTTCGACGGCAGCCCGGGGCACCCCGATCTCGACGCGCTGTGGGATCTCGCCGCGACCGAGCGGATCAACTACTTCGGCACCTCCGCGCCGTTCGTCCAGTCCTGCCTGAAGGCCGGCCTGCGTCCGGGCGGCGCGCACGATCTTTCCGCGCTGCGGGCGGTCGGCTCGACCGGTTCGCCTCTGTCGCCGGAGGGGTTCCGGTGGATCGCCGAGGCCATCGGGCCCGATGTGCAGATCTGCAGCGTGTCCGGCGGTACCGACGTGTGCACGGCGTTCGTCGGCGCCGCGCCGGATGTGCCGGTGTGGCTCGGTGAGTTGTCCTGCCGGGCGCTGGGCGCGGCGGTGGCGGCGTTCGACATCGACGGCAACCCGGTGGTCGACGAGGTCGGCGAACTGGTGATCACGGCGCCGATGCCGTCGATGCCGGTGTTCTTCTGGAACGACCCGGACGGCAGCCGGATGCGGTCGGCCTACTTCGACATGTATCCGGGGGTGTGGCGGCATGGCGACTGGATCAGGATCACGCCACGGGGCTCGGCGGTCATCTACGGCCGCAGCGACTCGACGCTCAACCGCGGCGGGGTGCGGATGGGCACCGCCGAGTTCTACCGCGTGGTCGAGAACCACGAGGGCGTGCTCGACTCGCTCGTGATCGACACGACCGGCGTCGGATCGGGTAAGGGCGCCGCGCCGGCCGAGGGCGAACTGCTCTGCTTCCTGGTGCTGGCGCCCGGCCACACCCTGCCGGAAGTGGAGGCCGATCTGCGGACCGCGTTGCGCGAGCAGTTGTCGCCTCGGCATGTGCCCAACCGGTTCATCGTCGTGGCGGCCGTGCCGCGCACCCTCAACGGCAAGAAGTGCGAGGTGCCGGTGAAGAAGATCCTCGCCGGCACCCCCGCCGAGCGCGCCATCAGTGTGGACGCGCTGCGCGAGCCGGAGGCGCTCAAGGTGTTCGTCGACCTGGCGGCCACGCTGTGACGGCGCGATAATCTTGTTTGACCGGGGTGCTTTGCCTCGGCGGAGACGGACTGTGTACGCTATCCGCCAGTGGTCAAGGCCCCGGGAGGCTTCGCCTAGTCTGGTCTATGGCGCCGCACTGCTAATGCGGTTGGGGGTAACACCCCCTCCCGGGTTCAAATCCCGGAGCCTCCGCTGAACGCCCAGCCACGGCTGGATACAACTGAACAAGCGCTTTGAGCGCACTGCGCCCGTAGCTCAACGGATAGAGCATCTGACTACGGATCAGAAGGTTGGGGGTTCGAATCCCTCCGGGCGCACGCTACTAGAGGACTTCTTCGGGCCTGCGGTCCCGTGACGCGCAGGCCGTCGATGATGACGGCCAGAGCTCGACGCCGTATCTCCGCCGCGGCATCCGCACGGTCGCCACCACTCTCACGGACAGGCTGAGCGAGCCCGCGCAGAAGGGAAGAACACCTCCGACGCCGTGACGTCACCCCGGATCCCGCCCTGAGCCTGCGCGCGGATGAGCATCCGCTCCACCACCTCCGCCAGCTCCGCGGAGACCTGTCGCGCGGGACCGTTCAGACCCTCGCCGTCGAGGAGATACCGAACCATCGCGGCCTTCATCCCGATGTGATCGACGATCCTGCCGGCCAACTCGACCAGCCCCGAGGCCGCATCCGGCCGCGCATCGGCCTCCCGCGCCCACTGCACGAACGTCTCGAGATGAGCCAGGAGGACGGCCTCCACCAGCTCGCGCTTGGTCGGGAAATGCCGGAAAACCGTCCCCACGCCCACACCCGCCCGCCGGGCGATCTCCTCCGTCGAAGCCTCCAGGCCCTGCTCCCCTGCATCCGGGTCACCCACGTCCGCGATGGACGCATCATCGAAGCACGCGACTACAACGGACCCGCCACCAAAGCCGATATCGCTGCCCAGGGCTGAGGCAGGACGATTGAGGCGAGACCTTGCTCACGCCTCCGAGGCGGTGGAGCCTGTCGGGTGTCTGGCCAGGGCTCGAACCCAGTCGCATCAGGAGCACCAGCGACCGAGGCGAGCGAGGAGGAGGCTCACCTCTTCCCTCCGAGCCGACTGAGCTTGTCGCCACAAACACATACGCTCAAGGCCGTGACCAAAGTCACGGCCTTGATTCCTGTCAGGCGTCTTTCTTGAGCTCAGCGGGTGGCAGCAGCCGGCATTCCCAGACGGGATAGTGCTCGTAGTGGTCGGAGGTGGCTTTGACGGCGGTGGTCAGGTCACCCGCGACGATGCCTTCGAACATCCGGCGATGGACCTGGTAGGAGTAGTCGGCGACCTCGTGGTCGTACTGGTCGGCCAACACCCACTGGTTCGCGGTCACCGCTGTGAGCACCCCGTCGGTGAGCCGGGCGATGGCGTCGGAGTGGCTGGCCTTGGCGATCTGGCGATGCAGTTCGTAGGTCATCTCCAGGTAGGACGCGAAGTCCTGGTTGGCCAGATGGTCCGACATCTCCAGCAGACAGGCCTCCATGCGCAGGTGGTCGGCGCGGGTGGCACGGCGCACCGCCAGCCCCACCGCGGCGATCTCGAGGCCTTCGCGCAGTTCGAGCGCATCGCCAATCGAGATCGAGGCCGTGATGGTGTCGCTTTCCGGGCTGGATGACGGCAGCCTGGCCAGGGTGACGTAGCTGCCGTCGCCCAGCACCGTCTTGATCTGGCCGGATATCTGCAGGGCGGTGAGCGCCTCGCGCACGGCGTTACGGCTCACACCCAGGTCTTTCGCGAGTTGGCGTTCGGAGGGGATCTTGTCGCCCTCGGCGAGGGAGCCATTGTGGATCTTGGCTACCAGGGCGGCCGCCACCTGCTCCGCCTTCGTGCCGATCGCCTCTTGGGTCATTGTTCATCCCCCTCTCCGGGCGAATCCAGTCTATGACCACCGGGCACCTGAGTGAACGCTGGACCACGGTCGGTAAGGCCCACTCCGGCTGCCACCCGGCTGGTTCAGTGCCCTGGCACACAGTGGAGGGGCCACTGTCTGCCTGCGGAGAAGCACTCCTACACTGCAGTCGGTCCTACCGGTAGGACCGGTCGGACCGGTAACAGTATAGGAGGCAGAGCAGCAGTGAAATACCGGACTGAAGAGGATTTGCTGGGCGAGCGGGAAGTTCCCGTGGACGCCTATTACGGGATCCATACCCTGAGGGCCATCGAGAACTTCGAGATCTCGGGCCGCACCGTGTCGACCGTGCCCGAATTCGTGCGCGGCATGGTCATGGTGAAGAAGGCCTCGGCGCTGGCCAACCGCGAGTTGCACACCATCCAACATGACATCGCGGACGCCATCGTGGCCGCATGCGACGAGGTGCTCGTCAAGGGCAGGTCCATGGACCAGTTCCCGGTGGACGTCTTCCAGGGCGGCGCCGGGACGTCCACCAACATGAACACCAACGAGGTCATCGCCAACCTGGCCCTGGAGCTCCTGGGCTTCGAGAAGGGCCGTTACGACATCGTCAACCCGAACGACGATGTCAACAAGTCTCAGTCCACGAACGATTCCTACCCAACCGCATTCCGGGTGGCCGTCCATCTGTTGATCGACCGCCTCAAGGCGGCCGTGGCCGCGCTCTCCCGCTCGTTCGCCGAGAAGGGCGCCGAGTTCGCCGACGTGCTCAAGATGGGCCGCACCCAACTCCAGGACGCTGTCCCGATGTCGCTGGGACAGGAGTTCCTCGGCTTCTCGGTGAACATCGGCGAGGAGATCAACCGGCTGGAGGGGGCCAGCCGACTGCTGCTGGAGGTGAACCTCGGCGCCACCGCCATCGGCACCGGCGTCAACGCACCCCAGGACTACGCCAAGGTCGCCACCCGATACCTGGCCCAGGTCACCGGCCTGGACATCGTCCCCGCCGACAACCTGGTGGAGGCGACCTCCGATAATGGCGCCTACATCGCCGTGCATTCGGCGGCGAAACGCCTGGCCGCCAAGCTGTCCAAGATCTGTGACGATCTGCGGTTGCTCTCCTCGGGACCGCGCGCCGGGCTCAACGAGATCAACCTTCCGCAACGGCAGGCGGGGTCATCCATCATGCCCGCCAAGGTCAACCCGGTCATCCCCGAGGTCGTCAACCAGGTCTGCTTCAAGGTGATGGGCAACGATGTCGCCGTCACGCACGCGGCGGCCGCCGGGCAGTTGCAGCTCAACGTCATGGAGCCCGTCCTCGCCCAGTGCATGTTCGAGTCGATCCAGCTGCTGACCAGGGCCTGCGACACACTGCGCACCCTGTGTGTCACCGGCATCACCGCCAACGAGGACGTGTGCAGCCGCTACGTGTCGAACTCGATCGGGGTCGTGACCTACCTCGACGAGGTCATCGGCCACCACAAGGGCGATCTGGTGGGACGCGAATGCGCCACCACCGGCAAGTCCGTGCGCGAGGTCGTCATCGAGAAGGGCTACCTCAGCGACGCGGAGGTCGATGAGATCCTGACGCCCGCCAACTTCCTGCACCCGACCTACACCGGCCACTTCTACGAGCCCGAGGAACAGGGCATCCCGGCTCGCGTGGCCGCCAGCACACAGGCAAAGCAGACTGCCGGCCTGCCCGACGGCCCGTCCTCGGGTGAGGCGAACCACCGATGATCTTCGTTCAATTCGCCGTCGTCCTGCTGTTCATCCTGATCGGGGCACGGCTCGGCGGCCTCGGCATCGGCTACGCCGGTGGCGCGGGCGTCATCGTTCTCGGCCTGATGGGGCTCAAGGTCGACGTGATGACGGGCGTCCCCTGGGAAGTGCTCGGCATCATCCTGAGTGTCATCGTCTGCATCGCCGCGATGCAGGCGGCGGGTGGTCTGGACTGGCTGGTGGCCGTCACCGAACGGCTACTGCGCAGGAACCCGAAACAGATCACCTACTGGGCGCCCATCGTGACCTATCTCATGACGGTGTTCTGCGGCACCGGGCACGTGGCGTTCTCGTCCCTGCCGGTGATCGCGGAAGTCGCGAAGGAAGCGGGCGTGCGCCCGTCGCGTCCGCTGTCCATCTCGGTGGTCGCCTCCCAGGTGGCCATCACGGCGTCCCCCATCTCGGCCGCCATGATCGCGATGATCAGCGTCACCCAGAAGGTCGGCGTCTCCTACCTGCAGGTGCTCGCGGTGGCCATTCCCACCACCTTCATCGGCTGCATGGTTGGGGCGCTGGTGGCGTCGCGGATGGGCTGCGAGCTGAAGGATGACCCCATTTACCAGGACCGCATGGCCAAGGGCCTGATCAAGAAGCGGGACGTGTCCGTCCACGAGGTCAAGCCCGGTGCCCGTCTGTCGGTGGGCATCTTCGGTATCGCGTTGCTCGCGGTGATCCTCTACTCGCTGTTCACCTCATCCAGCCTCGGCCTGGTCAAGAACCCGCCGCTGCCGCAGAACGCCGCGATCATGACCTTCATGATGGCCGCGGGCATCCTGATCGTGCTGCTGTGCAAGGCTCCGCTGTCGCAGATCTCCAGCCAGTCCACCTACAAGGGCGGCACCAGCGCCGCACTCTGCATCCTCGGCGTGGCGTGGCTGGGCAACACCTTCGTCAATGGCCACCTCGAACTGATCAAGAGGTTCGGCGGCGACGTGCTGAGCCACTACCCGTGGCTGTTCGCGGTCGTGCTGTTCTTCGCGTCCGCCCTGCTGTACAGCCAGGGGGCCACGACGGCCACCCTGATGCCGGTTGCCCAGAGCATCGGCGTGGCCGCGACGACCATGCTGGCGTCCTTCCCGGCGGCCACCGGCCTGTACCTGTTGCCGACCTATCCGACGACCGTCGCCGCCGTGGAGCTGGACGATACCGGCTCGACCAAGATCGGTAAGTACGTGTTCAACCATCCATTCCTGCTACCTGGCGTGGTCTCCGTCGTGGTGGCGGTTGGCCTCGGCTTCCTACTCGCACCGCTGGTGATCTGATGACTGTCACTATCGGAGTACTGGGCGGTATGGGACCCGCTGCGACCGGTCAGTTCCTGGTCGAGCTCGCCCAGGCCACCCCCGCTCAACGCGACCAGGACCACTTCGCCGTGGTCATGGTTGAAGATCCCAGTATCCCGGACAGAACAACCGCGATTCTGCAGGGCAGCAACGCCCCACTGGAGCCGATCCGCGCCGGGCTGGAACGGCTCGTCGACCTCGGCGCCGACCTGCTGGTCGTGCCCTGCAACACCGCGTTCCACTTCATCGACCAGTTCGCCGACGAGCTACCGGTTCCGGTGATCCACATCGTCGGCGCGACGCTGGACGTGGCGGAGCGGATTTCACCCAAGGGCGCGTGGCTGACCGCAACGACCGGAACGGTCCGCACCCAGCTCTATCAGAAGGCGGCCGCCGATCGGAGATACCAACTGCTGAAGCCCGACGAGGCCGAGCAAGAACGGATCATGGCGATCGTCGATCTGGTCAAGGCAGGACGGCTGGCCGAGTCCGGTGCCCGCTACATGGAAGTGGCGCAACGCCTGCACGCACGGGTGCCGCTACCGATGGTCGCGGGTTGCACCGAACTGCCACTGGCGGTGCAGGCCTCCGGCCTGCCGCCGCAGGCCGCGGTGTCGTCCCTGGCGGCGCTTGCCAGGGCAACCGTGACCCGGGCAAGCGCGCTTCGGCAGGCGCGCACCTGAGATGATCTCCGGTCCGGCATGCGGCGGGAATCGCGTTTGCCGGACCGGGGTGGGGACACGAGAAGTAGGACCCATTGTCTGGCCCCTGCCTGATTCGTCTCGCAGGGGTCGGATAATGGCGCATTGCATACGCCCGGGATCCCTCCGTGGTTACCAGCCCGAGCACCAATATGTCGGTGCCCGAGGTAATTTGACACCGGCGACGCGCCATTCCTCGGCACGCCGCGGTCGTCCAGGTTGACGGGCACGCTCATCCAGAAACGTTGGCCTCCTCGCTGCAGCGGCCCGCTTCGCCGACAAACCCCGGTCCGACCCCTGGCAAATCTCCCGTGGACTCAAACCTTCCATGCGGATCCACAGTGGACCCTGCTGCCTGGGCTCCGCACCTGCGGCGACAGGATCGACACGAGCCGGTGACCGGGGAGGTCCGCTGCCGAACCAATGCGCGGACCCGGCGGCGGACTCATTCCTTCCGCGTCGAATGTCGTTATCGCCGGGTTACCTGGTTGGTCATCTACCGGTTGGCTGGCAGGCAGCCAGGCGTCATCGGCCGTTCCTAAAGTCTGCTCGGGCCCCAGACCTGCCATATTCAGTGGGCCTTCGGAGACCGAATAGGGAGGAGACACCGCTTTCCAAGCCGAAAGACACGGAGGGCGGAATCGGCTATGCGTTCTTCATTCAGAAGCTCCCCACGGGGAAGATCACGTCTCGTACGCGCCACGGTGGGCGCCACGTTGGCGGTGGGCCTGCTGGCCGGGATCCCGGCCACCGCCCAGGCCGCCACACCGTCCTATCCGAGTGATTCCAACAAGCCGGACCTCGTCACGCTGCTGGACGGGTTCAGCGACTTCTGGCAGTCCGACGGGGTCAACGACCTGCACGGCACCGTCAAGGACCCGCAGACGCTGGAGCACAACGACCAGCTGACCGTGTGGGTCAACAACCACGCCACGAAGCAGCAGCAGTTCCGCGCCATGCAGGATTCCGAGTACGACAACGGCGGGGCCTACGACCAGTCGGTGACGATCTCGGACTCGCTGGGATCGATCCTCGGCCCGATCTACGTGCAGGGTCGCAACACCGGCGCGCTGCCGTTGACGAGCGCGCTGATCAACAGTGAGAACGGCACGACCGGCGCGTACGTGAGCACGAGCGCCCCGAAGGCCTACTACAGCTACCCCCGGCCGTTCCTGCCGGTCGACGCGGACGCACAGCCGGTCGCCGGTGACGACGCCGCCTGCGCTCCGTCCCTGATCAACGCCTCGTCGGTGAAGAGCATCCGGGTCGGCAAGAGCTACACGGACGCCGATGGCGACCTCAAGATCAAGCGCGTTCCGGATGTCACGGACACCACTCACCAGTTCTCCCCGAATGATGTGCCGCTGAGCGCCGGTTACGGCACGGCGGGGATCTGCACCGGCGGGGCCTTCCCGAGTGGACACACGACGACCGCCTACCAGGCTGGCGTCACGTTGGCCACGCTGCTGCCGGAGCTCGCGCCGGAGATCCTGGCGCGCACGTCCGAGGCCGGTAACAACCGCATCGTGCTGGGTGTCCACTACCCGTTGGACATCGTTGGCGGGCGGATCGACGGTGAGGTCGCCCTCGCGACCCGCTGGTCGGACACGCAGTTCCGGACCCAGGTCCTCCAGCCCGCTCGCGACGAGCTGATCAACTACCTGCAGAGCAAGTGTGGCGGAACGCTGCTCCAGTGCATCGCCAGGGAGAAGCAGTACAGCGACAACCCGTACGGTGGCCAGCAGATCCCCGGCGGCACCGCGCAGATCGTGACCAACCGCGCCTCGGCGGCCGCTGTCTACCATGAGCGGCTCACCTACGGCTTCACTCCGGTCGGCCCGACCTGGCTGGCACCCTCGGTGCCGGCGGGTGCGGACAACCTGCTGCTGACCGCCTTCCCGACGTTGACCGACGCCCAGCGGACGTCCATCCTCGCCCAGACCGAGATTCGGTCCGGCTACCCGCTCGACGGCACCCTGACCAGTGACGGCTCCTGGGAGCGGCTCGACCTGGCCGCCGCCCTGAGCGCCACGGTCCGGGTGAACCCGAACGGCTCGGTGACCGTGCTGAAGACCGGTGGCCTGCCTCAGGTGGAGAAGACCGCGACACTGACGACCAACGGTCAGTTCGTGGCGGCCGGTGACCAGGTGCGGCTGACCGGCTCCGGGTTCGTCGCGGGTCAGCACGTCACGCTCGTGCTGCACAGCAACACCGCGGTGACCCTGGGCACGGCGACCGCGGACGCACACGGTCGCGTCAGCACGACCGTCACCATCCCCCGCGGCACCTCGTGGGGGGCGCACACCATCGACGCGGTTGATGCCTCCGGCAGCTCCGTGCTGGTCAAGCCGCTGACGATCATCGTCACGCCCGCCAAGGGTGGCCCCGGCCACTGGTGGCCACGCCACTTCCACTAGGCACGATCGGTAGTACCCAACCAACTGTGGTGCCCGGCCTGTCTCCGCAGGTCGGGCACCACAGTTCTATTTGGGATGTGTGCCCCCCGCCGGACTGGCTGGTGTGCCAGCGTCACTGGCTGAACCAGTAGCCGTAGGAGTCGTAGTTCGGGTAGGGGTTGAGCAGCGGCTTGAGCGGCTGCAGCTGGATCCGTGCGGACGAGCCGGTGATCAGGTTGCCCGGGATGGTGTACGTGTAGGTCGCCCAGCCGGCGTCGTCCGTCGACGGAAGGCGGTTCCAGGTTCCGACGGCCACGCCGTTCACCAGCACCCGCATGTCCGGGACGAAGCTCGGCTGACTCGTCAGCGTCGGGTCGCCCTTCACATCCGAGCGAGCGGTGATGGTCAGCTCCTGTCCCGGAGTCAGATTGCCGGCCGTGAACGTCTCGCCACCGACGATCGGCCGGCCGCTGTCGACCACATCACCAACCTTGGTGAGGGTCGTGTACGGCTGGATGCCGATCTGCGCCAGGTTCGGCTGGTACGAGTGCGCCTTCTCGCTGGACAGATCACCGACGTTCAAGTAGTCACGCAACTGTCCCGGCACCTGCTGCACGTCCCCGCTGCCCGCCAGCGTCCAGTCGGCCTTGTACAGGTCAAGCTCGGTGAACGGCACGATCCGGTTCCCGTTCAGGTCCGTCGGCGCCTGAACCTGGAACGCCATCATCGGCGGGTTCTCCAACACGCCGACCTTGGTCATCAGGGACAGATTCGGGCCGGGATACTGGTCGTAGAGCAGGAAGTACTCCGGGCGCTGGTTCGGCGGCAGATGCCGTAGCGCCTCGTACACCGCGCCGACACCGTTGGTGCTGGCCTGGGCCATCCCGTTGGTGCCAAGACCGATCAGGTCGATCACCGGGTGGTCACCGAAGTACGCGACGGCACCCAGGTCCTTGACGGCGACGGTGGCACCCGGCGGGAGGTTCCCGCTGATCCAGCCGCCCGCCGAGATGTCGGTGTCCCGGATCGTGCCGGTCGCCCGGCCGAAGTCCACCGCCCAGCTCGGCACCGCGACCAGCGAGAACAACAGGGCGACCGCGAGCACGCCGTGGGTGACCAGGCGTCGGGTCCGGGCGGCCGGAATGACCCTGGTCAGCCCGTGCACGCCGGACGCGGCGAACATCAGGAAGATCGGCACGAACGGCTGCACATACCGGAGCCGGTGCCACAGCGCGGCATCCAACGTGGACACCGACAGCACCACACCGGCCAGTCCCACCGCGATCCCCACCAGCAGCGGGCGCCACGCCGGCCGGGCCACCAGCAGGTAGATCAGACCCACCAGGACGAGCAGCGAGGCACCCGGGAACGCGTAGTCCTGCTCGGTGAACCCGGAGAACAGGCCCACGATCCCGTGCAGGTTGGCCGCCACCCGATCGGCGAACTGGCCGAGGTAGAAGACCGGCTCGTCGTACAGCATCATCTTGGCCTGCACGCCGTTGGCCTCGAACGTGCCGGTGGCGATCTTGTAGAACAGCAGTTGCGCGGCGCCGGCGACCAGCGGCAGCAGGGTCCACACACCGAACCGCGCGGCCCGCGCCAGCCCCAGGGACTTCCGGCTGGCTCCCAGCGTCCACAGTTCCGCGCCGCACAGCGCGACGGCGAAGATCAGGCCCTCGGGCCGGGTGACGGCCAGCAGCATCGCGGCCACCGGTGCGAGCACGTAGTGCCGGTTCGGCATCTCCCGCACGAGGATCAGCAGCGTGCCGGTCACCAACAGCATGGTGAAGCCGACTTCCATGCCGCTGGACGAGCCCCAGGCCAGCACACCGCTGCAGGCGACCAGCAGCGCGGTCCAGAGGCCGACCGCGCGGGACACCAGGGCGCACCCCAGCCGGTAGACCAACGCCGTGGCCACCGCCCAGCACAGGATGCCGAACGCGACCGCGAACACCAGCAGCAGCGTTCCCTTGAACCCCACCGCGTACGCGGCGCCCAGGATCAGGGCATACAGCAGGCTGCTCGCGCCGGTGCTGATCGGATCACCGGTGTTGAACTGGAAGAAGTGCCCCTCGCCGATCTCCCTGCCGTACTGCAGGTGGATGTACACGTCGTCGAGGGGGGCGATCAGCTTGCCCTGGTTGTAGTACAGGTCCGCGGCCACGAAGATCGCGCCGAGCAGCGCCGCCACCACCGCGACGAGCCAGAGCAGCGGGTCACGGGGGGCCGCCGGCCGGCGCCAGACGCTGACCCGCCAGCGGCCCGCGGGCTTGCCCGCCGCGGCGGGATCCCCCTCGCTGTCGGCCACCCCTACGGCCCGGGAAGTCATCGGATCCTCCGTCGCCCAGCCGAGGACTGTCGTTGGGTGCTCAACCAGAACTCCTCAATGCGCGCGACGGGTGGCTTGACACATTACGACCGGCGGGTCCCCCCGGTATGAGGGACGCCCATGACAGCCGCGCGTTGCCCTGAGTGCACTACCACGGCACCGCGGCAGCACGACCTCGGTGTTGTCGTAGGCCACCCCAACGTGTGGTCGCGGGCCACCCCTGAAGTGTCATGGCGGCCACCGGCAGCCTACGCACCGGCGAGTTGAGTGCTCGTCAGTGTCAGGGTTCCCTCTTCGGCGTGAGACTCATCGGCGTGAGTCTCATGAATGTGAGAACGTGCCGGTGGCCAGCACCGCCCCGGTGTCACTGACCAGCCGAGCGCCGACCAACGTGTTCGGATCAACACTGACGGGTGACGCCCACGTGCCGTAGCCGCCGGTCACCGTGAACGAGCCGACCTGGACCACTGCGCCGCCGGCACGCTCAAGCTGGCAGGCCACCGGACCGCTCACCCCGCCGGTGTCCACCGCCATGTATACGGTGGGCCGCCCGCCGGGCTCGGCATACGCGAAGACCACGCCCAACTGCCGGTCCCCCGCGCCGACCAGCGAGGCGGTGCGCAGCACGGCCCCCGCGGGCGCCGAGGACGCGGCCGCCGGTCCCGGCACCGCCGACTGGGTGTGGCCGCCCAGCGCCCAGCCACCGATCCCGAAGGCCACCGCGGCGACGGCGGCGGCCAGGGTGATCGGCAACCAGCGCTGCCGGCGCCAGCGGCCGCTCAGCCCGCCGGTGCCGCCGTGGCCCAGCCGACGCAGTACCCGGCTCTCGAACCCGACCGGCGGTTCCACCCCCGGCACGAGTTCCAGCAGACCGTCGCCGATCTCGGTCAGCGACCGCAGGTGCTCCACGCAGTCCGGGCACTCATCGAGGTGGGCAAGCGCTTGCGCGCGCTCCCGGGCGGGCAGGACCCCCAGCGCCAGCTCCGCTGCGACGTCGCGAAATCGCTGGCAGTTCGGCTCAGTCATGGTCGGCCCGCCTTTCGGCCAGGCTCACCCGCAGCTTGTTCATCGCCGCGCGAATTCTGGTCTTGGCGGTGCCCAGCGGAATGTCCTCGGCCGCCGCGACCTGGGCCGCGGTGAGGCCGTGCACGCCGGCCAGCACGAGCGCCCGGGCCTGTGGCAACGGGAGTTCGGCGAGGGCCGAGCGCAGCTCGTCGGACGTCTCCCGGGACAGTGCCTGGCGCTCCGGGGTGTCGGTCATGGCGCCGAGCATCTCGGTGAGATCGTCCGGATCGACCGGGGTGGGTTTGCGGGCGCGAACGATGTCCACGGCGAGGTTGTGCGCGATGGTCGCCAGCCAGGCCTGCACCGAACCGCGTCGGGTGTCGAACACCTGCGCGTGGCGCCAGGCCCGCTCGAACGTCTGCTGGGCCACGTCCTCGGCAAGTCTGACGTCGCCCAACACCGCCAAGGCCACGCCGAACACCTTTCGCTCGAACCGTCGCACGAACGCGACGGCGATCTCCGCGTCGCCGGTCGCCAGCCCGGCGAGCAGCGCCTCGTCGGGAAGCCGCTCCACCGGGATGCCGATCCTGTGCACGTTCTCAGTACGGCCGAGGCGGCCTGCGGGATTGCGCCGAGCGACGGAAACTCGGTGCAGGGGTCATGCGGCGGGTCGCGGGGCGGGTCATTTCGCGGGTCACAGCGCGATTGTCAGCCCGAATCGGCCAATCCGGCGAGTACGCAATCCAGCGGCCCGGTCCGCCCGTATCCGACGCATACCGAACGCACCCAGGAGGGACGGCGATCATGCGACTCACTCGACCCGGCACCAGATGGCTCACCCGCGGCGCGCTCTTCGCGGCGCTGGGGCTGGCCGCCCTGTTCGTGGTGGCGGCCTGTGGCTCTTCCGGCGGTTCCGGCGCGTCGGGCGGCGCGACGACCTCGGGAAGCGCGGCGACCTCCGGCGCCGGCGCGGGCACCCAGGTCACCGCGACGCTGACCGAGTTCCACATCGCGCTGTCCCGGTCCACCTTCACACCGGGCACATACACCTTCGTGGCCACCAACTCCGGCTCGTCCACGCACGCCCTGGAGATCACCGGGCCGGGCCTGTCCGCCCCGCACACCGCCAACCTGTCCCCGGGTCAGACGGCGAACCTCACGGTGACGCTGCAGAACGGCAGTTACGACCTGTTCTGCCCGGTCGACGGTCACAAGGAGCTGGGCATGGACATGCCGCTCACGGTCGGTGGCAGCGGCGTCGCGACGTCGGCACCGACGTCCGCACCGACGGCCACCAGCGGCGTCGGTGGTGGTGGTGTCGGTGGCTACTGAGACCCCACGCGCGATGGCCGTGACCGGTCGGCGGACGGCGGCCGGCCCGATGCTGACGCTGGCCGGGCGGATCACCGGAGCCGGGTTGGTCGCCGCGATGGCCGGCATCCACCTCTATCTCTGGACGCAGGGTTATCGCGACGTGCCGACCATCGGTCCGTTGTTCCTGGTCAACGGGATCGTCGGGGCGATACTGACGCTGGCGGTGCTGGCCGCCCCGGCCCGCCCGCTGCCGATCGTGACGGGTGCGACCGCGCTGTTCACCGCTGGGACACTCGGCGCGCTGGTCCTCAGCCTCACCGTCGGACTGTTCGGTTTCGCCGACTCGCTCGCCGCACCACTCGCGGTGGCCACGATCGGCGTCGAGTCGGCCGGTGTCGTGGTGCTCGCCGGACTGACGGCATTGGCGAGTCGGTCACCACGGTCGCCACGGCCCACCGGCCGGCCCACGTGGCGACGAACACGGCGGACAACCTGAGACATGTCACGACCGTCTTGGCTGGTCCGACGGGCCACGCCGGGCGGAGGTGGGGAGGCCCCCATCCGTTGCCAGGATCGGCCCATAGGATCGCGCAGCGAAGTGGGCTACCCTCGACCGAAGGCCGCCTCCCGTGAGAAACCGTAACCCGGTCGTCATGTCAGGTGAACAGTGAGCGAGCAGTGGACACAGTGAGCATTGCCGGTTCAACCGAACGGGTCCACCCCAACGGTGGTCCCCATGTTTTGCCCGGTGTCGGTTCACCGGCAGCGCATACGACCATGCTGACCTGGCAGGGAGCGCCAGACCTCAGACTGGAGTCAGCCCGGGTGGTCTCCTCGGGTGGGCTGAAGCTGCGGGCGAGCGGGCGGGTGATCGTGCCGGCCCAGGATGACCGCGCCGGCTACACGGCCGACTATGAACTGGCGGTGGACGACACCGGTCTGGTGCGCCGGCTGCTGGTGAGCAGCATGAGCCTCAGTCACGAGCGGCAGATCTCGCTGGCCCGCAGCGAGGACGGCAACTGGCTGGTCGACGACGGGTCCGGTGCCCAGCGTCGCCAGTTCGACGGCGCCGTGGATGTCGACGTGTTCGGCGCGGCGCTGTTCAACGCCATCCCGATCCGGCGGCTCGGCCTGCACCGGGAGACCGGCGAGCGCACCCTGCCGGTGGTGTTCGTCTCACTGCCCGACCTGACCACCAACCTGGTGCAGCAGACCTACCGGACGGTGTCGCTCGGCGAGCCGACCTCGGTGCTGGAATACCGCAGCGGCTCGTTCGAGGCCCAGTTCACGGTGGACGCCGACGGGCATGTGCTGGACTACCCGGGTCTGGCCCACCGCTAGACCCGAACAGGCAGGCCAGGCCCGCTAGCCGCGGGTCTCGGGCGGCGCGGCTTCGGGCAGCACGGTCTCCGGTAGCGCGACATGGGCGGTGCCGTCGTGCAGGGCCACGATCCGCGCCCCCTGACGGCCGAGGTCGCACAGCTGCCGGAGCGCCCGCTCGGCGGTGAGGTCGACGTCGATGCGGCGGTGGCTGGCGCCCCGGGTCGTGTCCAGCGCCAGCCTGGCGTCGTGGCCGGCGTCCAGGGTGGCGCGCAGTGATCCGGTGGACGCCAACGCGCCACGCGCGGCGCCCAGCCTGCCCAGCGCGTCGTCCACCGCGCCGAGCAGCTCGGCTCGGTTTCCCTCGCACATGCCGCGCACCAGTACCGGATCGGTGCCGGCGACGCGGGTCGCGTCCCGGAACGAGCCGGCCGCCAGGGCCAGCGCGAGCGGTCCGCCATCGGCGCCCACCGAGGCCAGCACCGCCGCCAGCACATGCGGCAGATGAGAGATGCGCGCGACCGCCGCGTCATGATCTGTCGCGCACGCCGGCACCACCTGGGCGCCGACGTCCACGGCCAGGCTCACGACCTCACGCCAGACCTCCTGATCGAGCCCGTTCTCGGTGATCACCACCCAGGCGGCGGCCCGGAACAGGGTGGCCGACCCGGCCCGCCAGCCGGACTCGGCGGTGCCGGCCATCGGGTGCCCACCCACGTAACGGGCCTCCGGCAGCCACCGGCGCACCGACTCCGCCACCGGCGCCTTGACGCTGACCACGTCGGTCAGCCTGCACCTCGGCGCGATGTCGGCGATCTCCCGCAGCACGTCGTCCACGGCCGGCAGCGGCACGGCCAAGACCACCAGCGCGTCCCGCTCGGCCGCATGGCGCAACGCCTCCGCCAGGCCGTCCACCTGGTATCCATCCGCGACCGCCGATGCCGCGTCGGCTGGCGACGCGGTCGTACCCCACGCCGTCCGCCCGCTGGCCACCGCGGCGCGCAGCACCGAACCGCCGATCAGCCCCAGACCGACCACACACACATCACGCACGGCAGCCATCCTGCCGTCCGCCGGCCACCCGTTCAGCGCAGGGTGTCCAGGGCGATAGCCGCGTACAGCGCCGCGCCGCAGGCCATCGCCGCCTCGTCGAACAGCACCTGGTCCGAATGGTTCGGCGCGGCCTCCTCCGGCCGCACTCCCGGCGGGCAGGCACCCAGGAACGCCAGCGCGCCCGGAACCCGTTGCAGGACAAAGGAAAAGTCTTCCGCCCCCATGATCGGCCCCGACATCGACTCGGCATGGCGCGGACCGAGCAGGCCCGTGGTCAACTCCATCAGTTGCTCGCAGGCGCCCTCGTCATTGACGGTGGCGGGGTAGCCGCCCCGCACCGTGATCTCGGCCTTGCAGCCGTAGGAGGCAGCCACGTGCTCGCACACCCGCCGCAGTTCGGCGAGCACCACCGCCCTGGTGCTGTCGGTCAGGGCGCGCACCGTGCCGGTCAGCTCGGCCGTCTCCGGAATGATGTTGTTGCTGGTGCCGCCGGAGATCCGGCCGATGGTGAGCACCGCCGGCTCCAACGCGCTCACCCGCCGGACCATCATCGTCTGCAACGCGCCCACCATCGCGGCCACGGCCGGAATCGGGTCCAACGCCTCATTCGGCATGCCGGCGTGCCCGGCCCTGCCACGCACCACCACGGTGAACGTGTCCGACGAGGCCATCAGCATCCCGGGCCGGCTACCCAACAGGCCGGTCCGCGCGTTCGCCGTCACATGCAGCGCGAACGCCCGGCTGACCGGCTGACCGGCTGCCTCCAACACGCCCTCGTCGATCATCCGCCGCGCGCCCGCGTTGCCCTCCTCGCCGGGCTGGAACATGAACACCACGCTGCCGGCCAGCGACTCCCGGCGCGCCGACAGCAGGCGTGCCGCGGCGGCCAGCATCGCGACATGCAGATCATGCCCGCAGGCATGCATCAGGCCGTCCCGCTCGGAGGCGAACGCCAGGCCGGTGCGCTCGGTCAACGGCAGCGCGTCCATGTCCGCGCGCAGCAGGACCACCGGTCCGGGGGCGGTGCCGGCCAGCACCGCGACCACCGAACTGAGCGCGTGGCCGGTGTGGATCCGCAGCGGCAGCCCATCCAGCGTCCGCAGCACGGCGGCCTGCGTGTCGGGGAGTTCCAGGCCCTCCTCCGGGTGACGGTGCACGGCCCGGCGCAACGCCACCGTCCTCGGCTGTAGTGCCCGGGCCTCGTCCAACAGGCCGGCGAATCGTGCCTCGGATCCGGGTGCGCCGGCCGGTGCGCCCCGGCGCGGCGAAGTGGCGGTCATCCATCGATATTGTCACCGAACGGCCTGGCGCGTCGGATCATGAGCGGCTGATCGGGGGACGCGGCGGAGGAATCCCGGTGGCCGATCGCAGCGGGATTGTCAAGGTGGCCGGCTTTCGGGTGATTGGCGCGACGCATACGGTGTGCGCATGGCGGTGCAGAGGCCGGAGGGCTTCGCGGTGTCCGTCGTCCGCGAGGACGGGCGGTGGCGGTGTGCCCGGATGGATGAGGCGGCACTCGGTGAGCTGGACGCAGCGATCACCGAGTTGCGGCAGATCCGATCCACGGGAGCGGTTTTCGGGATGCTGGCGGTGGACGACGAGTTCTTCGTCCTGCTCCGGCCGGCTCCGGGTGGAGTGTCCTTGCTGCTCTCCGACGCGGCGGCGGCACTCGACTACGACGTGGCGGCGGACGTGCTCGACCTGTTGCGGGTCGATCCGCCCGACGAGGACGACGACGAGCTGTGGCCGGAAGGTGATCTCGGCATCCTCGCCGATCTCGGCCTGCCGTCGGACGAACTCCAGGTGATCATCGACGAAGAGGATCTCTATCCGGACGAACAGTTGCGGATGATCGCGCAACGCTGTGGCTTCGACGAAGAATTCGGTGCGCTGCTTGACCGACTGCAGTCCTAGCGGGTCGCCGGTGCGGATCAGCGACGAGCAGCTGATCCGGGCGGCCCTGGACGCGGCCCGGCACCGCGGCTCGCCGTCCGACGTGCCGATCGGCGCCGTCGTGGTGGACGCGGATGGTGCCGAACTGGCCCGCGCCGGCAACGCACGGGAACGGCTCGGCGACCCCACCGCGCACGCCGAGATCCTCGCGCTGCGGGCGGCGGCCGCCCGGCACGGTGACGGCTGGCGACTGTCCGGCTGCACCCTGGCCGTCACCGTCGAGCCGTGCACCATGTGCGCGGGAGCCCTGGTACTCGCGAGGATCGATCGGGTCGTGTTCGGTGCCTGGGAACCGAAGACCGGCGCGGTCGGCTCACTGTGGGACGTGGTCCGGGACCGCCGGCTGAACCATCGTCCCGAGGTGCGCGGCGGGGTGCTGGCCGGTGAGTGCGCGGCGCTGCTCGACGAATTCTTCGCCACCCACCGCGCGGAGTAGTCGGCAGGCATCCGGTACCCTCATCGGCGGTAGCGTGTCCGAGCGGCCGAAGGAGCGCGCCTCGAAAGCGCGTGAGGGTGAAAGCCCTCCGTGGGTTCAAATCCCACCGCTACCGCCATCTGTTTCGCACCCGGGGGTGGACTCGTCCGCCTCCGGGTTTCGCGTTCGCGGGCCGCCGTAGGGTCGGACGGTGCGTATCTGTGTGTACTGCGGTTCGTCGCCAGGCCGGGGTCGGTATGTCGAGGTGGCCCAGGATGTGGGCCGCCAACTGGCCGAGCGCGGGATCACCATCGTGTACGGCGGAGGCCGGGTCGGCACCATGGGCGCGGTCGCCGACGGCGCCCTGGCCGCTGGCGGCGAGGTCATCGGGGTGATCCCACAGCATCTGATGGACCGCGAGGTCGGGCACGAGCGGTTGACCAAACTGCACGTCGTGGACAGTCTCCATGAGCGCAAGGCACTCATGTCGGAGCTGGCGGACGGCTTCCTCGCGCTGCCCGGCGGCGCCGGCACCATGGACGAGCTGTTCGAGTCCTGGACCTGGTCACAGCTGGGACTGCATGGCAAACCCGTCGGCCTGCTGAACATCGACGGCTACTACGACCACCTGCTGCGGTTCATCGACCACATGGTCGCCGAGGGCTTCCTGCGGGAGCGGTACCGGGACGCGTTCGTCGTGGAGGCGGATCTCGGACGGCTGCTCGACCGGTACGCCCACTACCAGCCACCGAGCCACGCCTGGGCGGATCTCACCCCACCCGCGCCGTGATCCGCAGCGCGAACGGCCAGACAGCGAACGCCGGACACCCGCGATCATGGGTGTCCGGCGTTCTGCCTGGTCAGATGGCGGAGGATGCGGGATTTGAACCCGCGAGGGGTTTTATCCCCAACACGATTTCCAATCGTGCGCCCTAGGCCACTAGGCGAATCCTCCGTGCCGGAGAGTAGCAGAGCCGCCATTGACCACCCAAAACGCCTGCCCAACTGCTCACCGCGGGCCAGAACTGACTGGTTGCCCGGCGATCACGTCGCCATGCCATGTTGATCGACCGCTTCGGAACCCCAAGCGTGACGCGACACGCCGAGACGTTCCGAAGCTCGTGCCGGCGTGTCATCCCACCATGCGAGACCCGAAACGATCACGTACCCCGCTGTCAACTGTTTATGCTGGTCGCGAACCGCAGCGTCCGGCCTTCGCGCGCAGCGCCCGGCCATCGGACCAGCACGACATCGCCGGGCGCCAGTTGATCGCGGCAGCGTCCGGCCTTCGCGCGCAGCGCCCGGCCATCGTGCCGGGCGAGAATTGCAACATCCGGTTGGGTGGTGCGTTACTGGCGATCGGGTGCAGCAGCGCCCGGCCATCGTGCCGGGCGAGAATCGCAACTTTTACTGTCTCGGCACCTTGGACAGTGCCGGGGACGCAGCGCCCGGCCATCGCGCCGGGCGAGAATCGCAACATCGACGCAGCCGGTACGACTTTCGAGTACAACATCGCAGCGCCCGGCCATCGCGCCGGGCGAGAATCGCAACGTTTTGTGGAGCTGGCGGCTCCGGTCTGGGTGCCACCGCAGCGCCCGGCCATCGCGCCGGGCGAGAATCGCAACATCGGGACGGTCCGGACCGCGCTGGCTGACCTGCCGGCAGCGCCCGGCCATCGCGCCGGGCGAGAATCGCAACGGGTTGTCGGTCGTCACCGCTGGTCTGTCCCTGTCGGTGGCAGCGCCCGGCCATCGTGCCGGGCGAGAATCGCAACTCAGTGCCATCCGATGTCACCTCCCTCCGCGCTAGTGGCAGCGCCCGGCCATCGCGCCGGGCGAGAATCGCAACGTCGCGGTCGCCCCGGCCGGTCCAGCCGCGCGGCGGCAGCGCCCGGCCATCGCGCCGGGCGAGAATCGCAACTCCTCACGACGCTTGGGACCAACCGGCTGGCCAGGCGGTTCTGGGCGGCGTGCGATCCGACCAGCTCCGGTGATCCAGACCTCACCTGATCAGTTCGGGATCGCGGTCGCTCGACGCGGGTTCCCGCGCGCCGCCCGCGTTGTGCCGGCGGCCGAGTGGCACGGCCAGCGCGACGATCAGCAGTCCGCCCGCGACCGACGCGAGGTAGCCGCCGCCCGCGCCCCCGTGGTCGATGGTCACGCCGATCAGCGGTGAGGCGAACGCGCCGCCGAACGTCAGCGCGGCACTGTAGAGGCCGTTCGCCTCGCCGCGCACCACGGCCGGGGCCAGCCCGTTGACCTCATGAGCGGTGGCCGCCAACGTTGGCGCGCACATGAGATTGCTGGGCACCAACGCCAGGGCGAGCAACCACCACCACGCCCCGCTGGCCACCACGGCGGGCACCAGCAACACCGCGAGCAGCACCATCAGCACGAACGATCGCGGGGTGCGGCGCAGCGCGCCGTAGACCAGGCCGCCGAGCAGCGAGGCGGCACACTGCAGGATGACAACCGTGCCGGTCCAGTCCAGTTGGCCGGTGTCGCGCAGCGCCGCGACCGTGGCGACCTCCGTTCCGGACAACACGAAGATGGCGGCGCCGGCGACGACCAGCACGGCGAGCATGGGCGGGGTCAGCCAGTCGCGACGCGGTGGGCGGCTCGTCCCGGAAGTGTCACCGAGAGACTCTTCCACCGGTTCGCGCATCGGCGGATTGACCACGTACAACGCGATCCCGGCCGCGACCACGAGGGTGCCCATGGCGATCAGAGCGGCTGGGCTGCCGAAGCGTGTCACCACCAACACGCCGAGCGCCGGCCCCGCCATGTACGAGAGCTCGACCCCCATCGAGTCGACCGACAGCGCGGTGCGCCGATGCTCCACGGGGACCGCGGCGGCCATCGCCTGCCGGCCGACGGACATCACCGGCAGGGTGAGCAGACCGCCCACCACGGCCGCGACCAGCAGCACCGGAAACGGCAGCAGCCGGGCGGTGAGCCAGAACGTGCCCTCTCCCAGGGTCCCGACGACCAGCATGGCGCGCAGCCCGAACCGGTCGATCACTCGGCCCATCAGCGGTGCGCCGAACCCCATCCCGACGGTGGCCAGCGCGCCCACCAGCCCGGCCGCTCCGTATCCGTGGTGCAGGGTGAGCACCACGTGGAGGGTGAGCACGTAGCTGGCCCCGGCAAACGGGATGCGCGCGACGAACATCAGCGGGACGAGGGTGCGGATACCAGGGACGGCGAACACGGGACGGTACCGCTGCAGGACCACGTCAATCATGTGAGCGCATGACCATCATCCGGCGCAACCGGATATTCGGCTGATCACGCGTCCACGATGTGATGTTTTCTTGACCCATTCCAGAAAACCTGGTTTGCTGGATAGACGATGAACGATGAAGTCCCCGGCACTGGCCGGACGGTGCGTGAGCTGCTGAAGGCGGCCGGGTTGCGGACAACCGCTCCCCGGGTCGCCGTGCTGACCTGGCTCTCCGAGCACCCGCACACCACGGCCGACCAGGTGCTGGCCGGGGTGCGGCCCGGTCTCGGGTCGGTGTCCACCCAGGCCATCTACGACGTGCTGAACGCGTTCACCAGAGCCAGACTGGTACGGCGGATCGAACCGGCCGGGCATCCGGCGCGGTACGAGACACGCACCGGGGACAACCACCATCACCTGGTCTGTCGGGTGTGTGGACGCACCGAGGACGTCGACTGCGCGGTTGGCGCCGCCCCCTGTCTGACCCCGGCCGACACCGTCGGCTACCAGGTCGACGAGGCCGAGGTCGTCTACTGGGGACTGTGTCCAGACTGCCAGCCGGAAACCAACAGCGACAGCGACAAGGAGGGATGGGCATGACCGAGGTACAGCCCACCACCACGAACGCGGGTATTCCGGTGGCCAGCGACGACCACTCGCTGACCGCGGGACCCAACGGCCCAATTCTGCTACAGGATTTCTACCTCATCGAGAAACTGGCCCAGTTCAACCGGGAAAGGGTTCCGGAGCGCGTGGTGCACGCCAAGGGCGGCGGCGCGTTCGGTTTCTTCGAGACCACCGAGGACGTCAGCCAGTTCACCAAGGCCGCCCTGTTCCAGCCGGGTGTGCGGTCCGAGACGCTGGTGCGGTTCTCCTCCGTGGCCGGTGAACTGGGCTCGCCGGACACCTGGCGTGACCCGCGCGGTTTCGCGATCAAGTTCTACACCGACGAGGGCAACTACGACCTGGTTGGCAACAACACGCCGGTTTTCTTCATTCGGGACACTATCAAGTTCCCGGACTTCATCCACTCGCAGAAGCGTCGTTCCGACAATCACCTGCGGGACAACAACATGCAGTGGGACTTCTGGACGTTGACTCCGGAGTCCGCGCACCAGGTCACCTGGCTGATGGGCGACCGCGGCATTCCGAAAACCTGGCGGAACCAGAACGGCTACGGCTCACACACCTATCTGTGGATCAACGCGGCCGGCGAGAAGTTCTGGGTGAAGTACCACTTCAAGACCGACCAGGGCATCGACTTCTGGACGCAGGCGGAGGCCGACCGGATCGCCGGCGAGGACGCCGACTTCCACATCCGCGATCTGTATGACTCCATCCAGCGCGGCGACGCGCCGAGTTGGACGCTGCGCGTGCAGATCATGCCGTACACGGACGCGGCGGACTACCGGTTCAACCCGTTCGACCTGACCAAGGTGTGGCCGCACAGCGACTACCCGCTGATCAAGGTCGGCCGGCTGGTGCTGAACCGCAATCCGGAGAACTACTTCGCCCAGATCGAGCAGGCGTCGTTCGAGCCGTCGAACATGGTGGCCGGTGTTGGACCCTCGCCGGACAAGATGCTGCTGGGCCGGTTGTTCGCCTACGCCGACACCCACCGGTACCGGATCGGCCCGAACTACATGGACCTGCCGGTGAACCGGCCGAAGGCGCCGGTGCACAGCTACTCCAAGGACGGCCCGATGCGGGTCAGCGTCACGCATGACCCGGTCTACGCACCGAACAGTCTGGGCGGCCCACGTGCCGACGGCGAGGCCCATCCGGACCTCACCTCCACGTACGGCATCGAGCAGGAGATCATCCGCTCCGCCTACCGGCTGCACGCCGAGGACGACGACTATGGCCAGGCCGGGACCCTCGTCCGCAAGGTCATGGACGACGCCCAGCGGAGCCGGCTGGTGAGCAACGTCGCCGGCCACCTGGCCAACGGCGTCACCGCGCCGGTGCTGGCCAGGGCGCTGGAGTACTGGCACAACATCGACAAGGAGACCGGCGACCGGATCGCCGAGGCTCTGAAGCACCTGTAACGCGCGAAAACCGCCCAAGGCGGGCGGTTGTGCGGATACGCGTGTGGGCGGCGAGATTCGGACTCGCCGCCCACACGCGTATGCACGGCAAAGCGATTCGGTTGGGTTACCCGGTCCGCCCAATCGAGTTGGTTCGCGAATGCTCCTCACCTTTTTCGTCCGGGATCGTGTCCGCGCACCGCATGGCGGAGCGCACCGATCGGTGTCCACCGAGCCAACCGCGCGATCATGTCGTCACCGTACGTCATCAAACCTTGCCGTACGTCATCGTTGCTGGTAGCGGCCGGTTCACCGAGTGCCGACGATGGTCCAGGCCGGTTGTTTCGGCAGTGTGCACGATCCGCGTTCCGAGTCCGAGGAGGAGCCAACATGAGGAAAATCGTGGCGGGAACGATCGCCGTGGTAGCCGCGACCAGCGTCGCTTCCCTGGTCGGCGTAGGCCTGGCCACAGCGGCCTCCGCCGCCGCACCCGCTTCCCAGTCCGCCGCCGCGTTCTCTCCGGCGGCCGAGGCGAAGAGCCTCCAGACCCTGCACGACCAGTTGAAACAGGAGCTCGACCAGCAGAATCTGGGGGCGCTGAGTGACACGCTCAGTCAGCTCGCCAGCGAGCTGGACACCCTCAACAGCCCCTCGGTCCGGGTTCAGCTCAGCGCGGACACCGCCGACCTGGCGGCCCGCGCCCAGAGCCAGACCCAGGACCTCCGTCAGCAGCTCGCGGCCAGCCCCAACTCGCTGCCCACCGACCTGCTGAACTCGTTGGGTGGGACCGCCGACTCGCTGCTGCAGACGCTGGTCTCGCTGATCCTCAGCCTGGCCGGTGTCGTGCTCGACGCACCGACGACCACGTCGACGACCGCCTCGCCCGTCGCGATCAGCGTGCCCAACGTGACGATCAACGTGCCCACCACCGTGCCGACGCCGAGCCTGCCCGCGATCACCTTGCCCGAGGTCCACATCCCGCCGATCAGCATTCCCTGACCCTGACAGGCCGGCGCCCGGTGGTCGATCGGGGTCCAGAGCGGACCGCCGGGCGCTTCCCACGACTACGGCCGGGCCGCGTGTTCGCGGCCCGGCCGTAGTCGGCTGAGGACAGTGGTCAGGCCAGCGTGTCCAGCAGGGTCTCGGCGATCTCGTAGGTGTTCAGCGCGGCACCCTTGCGCAGGTTGTCCCCACACACGAAGAAGTCCAACGTCTTCGGGAAGTCCAGAGCCTGCCGCAGCCGTCCGACGTACGTCGGGTCGGCGCCCACCACGTCCGCCGGGGTGGGGAAGCTGGCCGGCGCGTCGTCCAGCAGCACCACGGACGGATGCGCGGTGAAGATCTCCCGGGCCGCCGGCACGGTGACCTCGTTGGCGAAAGTGGCGTGCACGGCCAACGAATGCGTGGTGATCACCGGCACCCGCACGCAGGTCGCCGACACCCGGAGGTCCGGGATGCCGAGGATCTTGCGGGACTCGTTGCGCACCTTGAGTTCCTCGCTCGACCAGCCGTCCGCCTTCGCGGAACCGGCCCAGGGCACCACGTTGAACGCCAGCGGGGCCGGGAACGGCGAGTCCGTTTCGGACAGCCCGGCGGCCCGCAGCACCTCCCGCACGTCACCGCCACGAATCCCGACCTGCTTGCCGGCCACCGCCGCGGCCTCGGCGTAGAGCCGCTCGATGCCAGCCTGACCGGCACCCGACGCCGCCTGGTAGGAGGCCACCACCAGCTCGGTCAGCTCGAACGCGCGGTGCAGCGCGCCGAGCGCGGCCATCATCGACAGCGTCGTGCAGTTGGGGTTGGAGATGATCCCCTTCGGGCGGTTCCGCACCTCGCCGGGGTTGACCTCGGGCACCACCAGCGGCACCGCCGGGTCCATCCGGAAAGCGCCGGAGTTGTCCACCACGACGGCGCCGTGTTCCGCCGCGATGGGCGCCCACTGCGCGGACACCTCGTCGGGCACGTCGAACATGGCGACGTCCACTCCGTCGAACTGCTCGGGCGCCAGCGCCCGCACCGTCAGTTCCTGGCCGCGCACGGTGAGCCGGCGGCCTGCCGAACGGGGCGAGGCGATCAGCCGGAATTCGCCCCAGGGCACCCGCTGGCGGCCGTTGATGATGTCGATCATCACGCCGCCCACCGCGCCGGTGGCGCCGACCAGCGCCAACACCGGACCCCGCGTCATCTCGGTCACCTCCCGGTACCCGCGTACACGATTGCTTCCTGGTCGCCGCCGAGCTCGAACGCGTCGTGCAGAGCACGCACCGCGTCGTCCAGGCCGGTGTCCCGGCAGATCACCGAGATCCGGATCTCCGAGGTGGAGATGATCTCGATGTTCACGCCGGCGCGGGACAGTGCCTCACAGAATGTGGCGGTCACCCCCGGGTGGCTGCGCATGCCGGCGCCGATCAGCGAAACCTTACCGACGTGGTCGTCATAGCGGATCTCGTCGAAGGCGATGTTCGGCCTGGCCTTCTCCAGAGCCTCGATCACCTTCGGCCGGTCCGCCCTCGGCAGGGTGAAGGTGATGTCGGTTCGGCCGGTGGCGACATGCGAGACGTTCTGCACGACCATGTCGATGTCGATCTCCGCGTCGGCCACCACCCGGAAGAGCTTGGCCGCCTCGCCTGGTTCGTCGGGCAACCCGGTGACGGTGACCTTGGCCTCGGACCGGTCATGGGCGACGCCGGTGATCAGGGCTTGTTCCACGGGAAGATCCTCCACTGAGCCGGACACCAGGGTGCCAAGCTTGTTGCCATAGGACGAGCGGACATGGATGGGGACGCCGTACCGGCGGGCGTACTCGACGCAGCGCAGCATCAGCACCTTCGCGCCGCTGGCCGCCATCTCCAGCATCTCCTCGTAGCTGACGCGGTCGAGTTTGCGCGCGTTCGGCACGATCCGCGGGTC
>DASVLX010000093.1:0-7589 GCA_036384655.1 Pseudonocardiaceae bacterium | reverse complement strand
GGCGATCGTGTTCGGCACGACCTCCGAATACACCTGGGCCTCGCGGATGCGCCGGGCGATCAACTGCGCGTACTGCGCGCCGAAGTCCACCACGAGAACTGGTCGCTGAGTCGTCACTGGGTGCTCTCCCACCGGATGTCCGCCGACGAACGCGCCGCCGGCTTTCCGTGGCGCACCGGAATCGCCGCCATGCTATCGCGCCGCTGACCTGCGGCGGCCGGCCGGGAACCGGCTAGGCTGCGGCATGCACCCCAGAATCCGGGTTCACACGGCGCATACCGCCGATCTCGACATCCCCACGCTGCGCGCGGCGCGCGCCCTGTTGGACGACGTTTTCGGTGCCGAGATGACCGACTCGGACTGGGAACATTCGTTGGGCGGCATCCACGCGCTGGTCTGGGAGGACGGGGAACTGATCGGGCACGCGTCGGTCGTGCAACGGCGGCTGCTGCACGGCGGCCGGGCGCTGCGCACCGGTTATGTCGAGGGGGTCGCGGTGCGCGCGGACCGCCGCCGTGCCGGCCACGGCTCGGCGATGATGGCCGCACTGGAACGGGTGGTGCGCGGTGGATTTGACCTCGGTGCGCTGGGTTCCAGTGACGAGGGGCGGAGTTTCTACCGCGACCGTGGTTGGCTGCCGTGGCAGGGCAGCACCTACGCGCTCACCCCGAACGGAATCGTGCGCACGGCCGAGGAGGACGACAGCGTTTTCGTCCTGCCGGTGACCGTGCCGCTGGACCGAACCGGCGAGCTCACCTGTGACTGGCGGGACGGGGATCTGTGGTGACCGGGTCCGGCAGCACCGGTGACCCGGGCGGCACCGGCGGAATGCGCCGATAGCCGGTGCCGGGTTCCGGGCGCGGATCTGCCTGGCCCTTGTTGGGCCACAACGCGAACGCCCGCTCGGCCTGCGCCGTGATGGTCAGCGACGGGTTCACGCCGAGGTTCGCGGAGATCGCCGAACCATCCACAATGGATAGATTCGGATAGTTGTGCACCCGGTGGTACGGATCGATGACGCCATGCTCGGCGTCCAGCCCGATGGCCGCGCCGCCGATGTAATGCGCGGTCATCGGGATGTTCGCCAGGTCACCCCAGGTGCCGCCGGGGAACCCGCCGATATGCCCCGCGGCCAGCTCGGACGCCCGGTGGCCGGCCGGAATGAAGGTCGGATTCGGTTCGCCCGCGCCGTCCCGTGCGGTGATCCGCCGCCGCCCGAACAGCCCGCGCCGGGTGTAGGTGGTGACGGAGTTGTCGAGGCTCTGCATCACCAGCAGGATCACGGTCCGCTCGCTCCACCGGTAGGGCACCAGGAGACGACACGCGAGCAGCGGATGCCGCGCCGCGGTCCGCAGCACCTGCCAGAATCGTGGCGTGGGAAGGGAACCGTCACTGGCGAAGGTGTTCAGCAGCCCCATCAGGTTGCTGCCCCTGCCATAGCGCACCGGCTCGATATGTGTGTGCTCGTCCGGGTGGATGGACGAGGTGATCGCGACGCCCCTGCTGTAGTCGTGCTCGGGGTCCACTGTGGTCCGCCCGGTGCCGAGCAGTGCCTCGGAGTTGGTGCGGGTCAACTCTCCCAGCCGCGGTGACAGGGCCGGCAGTGCGCCGGTGTCGCGCATCTCGTGCAGCAGACGCTGGGTGCCCCAGGCGCCGGCGGCCAGCACGACATGCCCGGCGGTGAGTGTGCGGTCCATCCGGCGGGTACGTGATCCGGTGCGTCGCACCCGCACCTCGACGGTCCCGTCGGCGCGCTGCCGCAGCCCGGTCACGGTGGTCAGCGGCAGGACCCGCGCGCCCGCCCGCTCGGCGAGGTACAGGTAGTTCTTCACCAGGGTGTTCTTCGCGCCCACCCGGCAGCCGGTCATGCACGCGCCGCATTCCGTGCAGCCCACCCGTTCCGGGCCGGCGCCGCCGAAATACGGGTCCGGCACCCGGACGCCGGGCCTGCCGAAGTACACGCCGACGGGGGTACGGCGGAAGCTGTCCGCGACACCCATGTCGGCCGCCACCTTGCGCATCACCTCGTCCGACGGCGTGATCGTCGGGTTGGTGACCACACCGAGCATCCGGGACGCGCGTTCGTAGTACGGCGACAGCTCCGTTTCCCAGTCGGTGATGTGCGCCCACTGCTTGTCCTGATAGAACACTCGCGGCGGGCGATACAGGGTGTTCGCGTACACCAGTGAGCCGCCGCCCACGCCGGCCCCGGCGAGGATCACCAGGTTCCGCAGCAGATGGATACGCTGGATGCCGTAACAGCCGAGGCTCGGCGCCCACAGATAACGGCGAACGTCCCAGGACGTCTTCGCGAACTCGTCGTCGGCGAATCGGCGGCCCGCCTCGATCACGGCGACGCGGTATCCCTTCTCGGTCAGCCGCAGCGCCGCGACGCTGCCACCGAACCCCGAGCCCACCACGATCACGTCGAAGTCGACATGCGAGTCGGCGCCGTCCACCCCGCCCGCGTCATTGCTACTGGCGAGTTGCGTAGCCATTCCAGGAGCGTATGTGATCGCCGTCTCGCTGGCTAGGCCGAGTTGAACAGGCCCCTCAGCAGGCGTCCGTGGCGGGACGGACCGGCCCGTTCGCACGGTGCCATTCCGGGTGGTGGTCCCGCACGTACCGGTCCACCGTGGCGTAGAGGTCCCGGTTGTCCATCCAACCCATGGCGTCGACGGGTGCCTTACCGACCACCGGGCCCTCGTCGGCGAACGCGCGCTTGCCGCGCAGGATGACCATGAAGCCGTCGCCGCGGCCCCAGCGGAAGGTGATGTCGAGTCCGGGTACGTACACCTGCGCCTTGGGCCACCCCATCAGCCGATCAACCTCTGACCCATCCGGTTCCCTGGCAGTGCGGGCAAGTCTTGCCGTCCTTGATTATCCCGTCACCATGGCACACGGGGCAGTTGACGGGATGGATGTCTTCTTCGCGGTGCCGCGGCGGCATGGCCGCAGCGTGCCCCCGAAACGATACCGACGCAAGGAAACTCGCCCACCCGGTGTACCGAATCGTGAACGTTCCGTGAGGTTGGGTGAGATGCTGCGGGTCTGATCGTCGTCATGCCGCCCTGCCCAGCCGTGCGTGGGACGAGATCAACGGCTACCTGGCCGCGTCAACATCAGCGGTGGCACGGCGGGCAAACCAGAGACGCTGCCCGCCGACCGGAACACCCGTACGACGTCAAGCAATCCGAACGCCGGGCAGGGGTCGGAAACCACATACCGCTGGACGCGCCCGGGCCAATCCCGAAGGTGGTCTCGGAGGTGACCAGGAGTCACGTGAGGACGCCTGGCGCCAGGTGTTCACCTTCTTTCGTCCGCACTCTGGTAAGTGTCGGTCAAGGCGGACCGAACTTGGCGAGACGAAGCGACAGGTCTTAACCACTCGCTTTCGCGGGAGCCTTGTAGCGAGCCTCGCGCTGCGCCAGGCGAGCGAATCGTCAAGGAGCTCTTCGAGCTCACGACCATCGCTATCGAACGCGTGTTCGATGCGAAACACCGCGACACTTGATCACGGAGCGTGTGCGGAGTCGCGCATCTGATCGACACCCGGCTGCGGGACAATTCCCGTCACCATGGACAACACGGTGGAACTCGTCGTCACGGTCGTCGTCACGGTCGACGGCGAGCAGGCGGCCAGGGATGCCTGCGAGGATCTGGCCTTCCGGACCGACGGCCGGATCGTCGAGGTCAGCGACTGTTCGGCGGAGGAACCCGGCTGCTGGGCGGTCACCATCAGCCTGGCCAGCGACGAACACCCGACGAACAGTCTGGCCGGCGCGCTGGCTCGCGCGGTGCGCCAGTTCATCCGGGGACTCGCCCCGGACGCCGTGCTGCCACGCATTGCCTGCGAGCCGCCGACGGCCTGGACGGTGCTGGAAGACCCGGACGTGATCGACGTGATGGCCCCCAAGGCCGAGCGGCTGCTGATCGAGGCGTGGTACGGGGACAGCCCCTACAGCCTCGGGCTCGGCACCGGCCCCGACGTGCCGGCACCGGAGAACCCGGTCCGCCCGCCCGCCGCCACGCCGCCAGCCGCCACGGTGCCGGTGCCGCCCGTACACCGGCTGACGCTGCGGGTGGATGTTGCCACCGCCCGGTTCGCCGGCGCCGAATGGCAGGCCCGCGCGGTGGCGAGCCGTATCTCCCCGACCGCCACACTGACCGGCATCAGCCAGGACGACGGCGTGGTGAGTGTGCGCCTGGACCTCGGACCAGCGCCCGGAACGCCGTCCGGCGCGGTCTGGGCCGCGGTGTCCGCATTGGATCAGCCGGGCTGGTCCCCACCGGTCTGCGAGGGCGACACCGCGGTCAGCCGATGGTCGGTGAGCCCGGCACCGACGGTCGGGATCACCGCGCTGGAACTGTCCGCCGGGCCGGCCAGGACCGTCCCGCAACCCGCGCATGGACAGGGCAGGCACCGCGCCGCCGAGGGTTAGTCAGGGCCTAGTGACGCTTGGTCAGCAGGCCCTGGTGGCGTAGCGCGTCCAACAGCACCTCGTAGGTGCGGCCGACCTCGATGTCCGCGGTCGTGAGGTCCAGGTCCGGCGGCACGTCGACCGGCGGCCGCAGCGGCGGAACGGCCAGCCAGCGTTCGTTCCACAGTTCCTCGACGGCCGCCTCCCAGTGCAGCCGCACGCCCGCCCGAGCCATCTTCTCCCGCTGCAGGGCCTGGGCCAGTGCCTGCTCGGTCGTCGCGAGCTTGGCGCGCAACTGTTCAGCGAGCACATGGTCGTGCTCGCGCATCCTGCGCACCGACTCGGAGTTCAGGTCGGCCAGCTCCTTGTAACGGCGGACGGCGTCACCGCTCATGATTCTCCGCCTCCACCTGGAACGGGATGATGACGTGTGGCCGGGCGTGCCGGAACCGGTCGAAGAACAGCCCCCGGCCAGGCCGTGGCGACCAGTTCACGACCTGGCTGGACGCCAGCGGGGACAGTTCCTGGCCCTGCACGTCGAAGGCGACCCAGGCGCCGACGTCGTCGGCGCCGCCGATCGGCAGGGTGGCACGCAACCGGGCGACACCACGCCACCAGCCGAGTACATGGGTGCGGTGCTCGGGGCCGTGCCGCAACACCTCGCGGAACTGGTCCAGGCCGCTCGGGCTGCCGGCTTCCTTGCGCTCCAACACCGCCTGCGCCGCGTCCACCGCGTAGCAGATCAGGTAGTGCGGCCTCGGCGGTTCGTCACCCGGCTCGGCCGAGCGGGCCTTGGCGAGTTCGGCGACGATCGAGTCCAGTGTGGCGCAGAGCCTGTCCCGGCCGAGCACCTCGACGTCATGCCCGTCGGCCCGCAGATGCCGTTCCAGCGTCTCAACGGCGTCCTCGGCCTCCGGGATCAGCGCGAACAGCGTGAACCTGGCGCTGCCCGGCACATGCTGCCGCGCGATGGACAGGGTCGCCGCGCCCAGCACGCTCGCCGCGTGCCGGACCAGCGAACCGATCACCGCCACGTTGCGGCCCGGCGCCTTCGCGAGAACGGTGCCGGCCGCACTGCCCGCCACGTCGATCACCTGGCCCAGCAACGCCGACGGTCCCGGCACCCGCCGGGACCCGTCGGCCGGCCGCAAGGCCTGGAAGTCCGCGGTGGCGCCCAGTTCCGGCACCAGCGCACCGTCGAACAGCCGGGGTGGCGCCGAGTCAGGCGCCCGCCGCTCCCACAGCGTGCGCTGCAGGGCGTCCACCGTGCCGCGCGAGGTGGCGTCCGGGATGCGCGCGATGCGGTTGCCGTGCCGCACCCCGGACTCGTGGTTGACGATCGCGTGCCAGCGGGCCAGCTCGACGGCCGCCTCGTTGCCGGGTTCCACCAGCACCCGTCGTGCCTTTGGCAGCGCTATCCGCAGACTGAACTGCTCGAAGATGGCCGGCTTCCCCCAGAACACCTCGATGCCGGCGACGTCCTGACTGGACAGTACAAGATGGATTCCCTGGGACCGGCCTCGGCGGGCGACGTCCTCCAGCAGCTGGGCGGCGGTGGTGGCCACCGCATCCCGTTCGCCGAACAGGTACTGGAACTCGTCGATCACCGCCACGATCCGTGGCCACCGGCCGTTCGGGTCCTCGCGGCGCAGTTCCTCCAGCTTGGTGACCTCGTACCGCTTGGCGGCGTCCGCGCGGGCACGCATCTGGTCGGCGAGGAACCGCAGCAGCGCCACACCGAACTCGCGGTCGGTGTTGATGTTGACGCCAACCAGCTTGGCGTGTGGCAGCCAGCTCGGGTCCTTGCGACCCGGTGCGAACTGCGCGAACGACACGCCCTCCTTGAAGTCCAGCAGATACAGCTCCAGCTCGTCCGGCGAGTAGCGGGCGGCCATCGAGCCGAGCATCGCGTAGAGGAAGTTGGTCTTGCCCGAGCCGCTTGGGCCACCGATCAGCGCGTGCGGCGTCGGATCGCCGAGCACCACATCGACCGGTGAGCCATCGTAGAAGCCGACCGACGCGCGGAGTTCGGCCGAGGAGTCGTTGTCCCACAACCGGTCCGGTAGCAAGTCAGCGAAGGTGCCGAGTTGCTCGCGACGGCGTTGCAGTGCCTCGGCGATGCCCGCGCAGGTGTCCGGCACGGCCGCCCGGGGCAGCGCCGGATCGGGCTGGAAGGTGGCGTTCCGGCCGGACATCGAGCATCGGGTGGTGCCGTCGTCGTGAAATGTGACCGTCTCCATCGGACTGTTGACGGTCACCGGGATGTCCACCAGGATCAGTTGCACCCCACAGGGCAGGCCGTTTCGGGCGACCCGCTGCAACTGCTGTTGTTGGTCGTCGGGCAGTTGCTGACGGTTGCCGAACAGCACCGCGATCCGCCACGGCTCACCACGCCGGCCGGACTGCCGCCGGACCGCGCGCAGCGTGGTCTGACCGCCGCCGAGCAGGCCGCCATGCACCCGGCGAATGTGCTCGGACAGCTCGTCCAGCAGTTCCTGTGGGCGGGCCGGATTGTGCACGGTGAGCAGGCCGGCACGGGTCAGCGGATACAGGCCGGGCAGCGGGCCGGTCAGCTGCCCGATGTCCCACAGGTGCAGGTGCACCAGGCCGGGCTGGAAGTAACTGAGCACCCGCAACAGGAGTGCCTCGATCATGGCCTCGGCGGCGGCCCGGGTCTCGGTTGTGGTGGACACGTGCAGATGCGCCGCGTCGAGCAGCGGCACCGCGACCGGGAAGGCGACCGGCTCCGGGGCGCTGTCGGCGATGGCAGTGCCGATCCGCCACAGCTCGGGCACGGCCGAGGTGCCGTCGGCGGTGCCGATCGTGCCCAGCCACTGCTGCCAGGGCGCACCGGCGGCGCCCGGCGCGGCCTCCCGGACGAGTTCGGCCAGCGCCCTCGGTCCGTCCGCGGTCCATTTCTCGAAATGACGGTCGCGGTCGGCCCGTGCCTCCGCGAACACATCGGCCATGTCCGGATTGGCCCGCGGCGCGGCGAACACCGGATCGGTCAGCGCGTTGTCGATACCCTCCGCGCGAAGCCAGGACGCGACCATGGTGCGGGCGTGCTCGCGAGCTGCCCCGGTCTGTTCCCGGGACGCGACGGTCAACGCCTGCTCGACGGCGCGCCGGAAGTCCTCGAACGCCGCCTCAATTCTCCTGCGGCGCTCA
>DASVLX010000092.1:0-4123 GCA_036384655.1 Pseudonocardiaceae bacterium | reverse complement strand
TAGGCGTCGATGGTGGCCAGCGGCGTGCGCAGCTCATGCGCCACATCGGAGAGCAGGCGCTGCCGGCCGCGCTCGGTGTCATGCAGGGCGGCCGCCATCGAGTTGAACGAGTCGCCGAGCGCGTCCAGCTCCGGGCCGAGCCCGAGCGCGGGCATCCGCGCCTCATAGTCGCCGTCCGCCAGCCGTCCGGCGGCCGCGCGCATCGCCAGCACCGGCCGGGTCAGCCGGCGGGTCAGGAACACGCTGACCGCCGCGGCCGCGACCAGACAGGCGAGCGCGCCGGCGCCGATGGCCAGGCCGGCGGCGGTGGCGAAGGCGTCCTCGGCATGTGTGGACACCTCGGGCGACACCACGACCAGCGCCCGTCGCAGGTGGTCGGCGAACAGCGGCGGCCCGACGGCCAGCGCGACGACCACGAGCGCGGCGATGCCCACGGCGAACACGACCAGTTGGGCCACCAGCAGGCGAACCGGCAGGCCGATCCGGCGCCGAGCGGCCGGCATCACGCGCCCGGCCCGATCCGGTAGCCGACGCCGCGCACGGTCAGCACGAACCGGGGTGACGCGGCGTCATCGCCGAGCTTGCGGCGCAGCCGGCCGATGTGGACGTCGACGATGTGGTCGTCACCGACCCAGGTCTCGCCCCAGACGCGCTCGACCAACTGGCGGCGGCTGAACGCCAGGCGCGGCCGCGCGGACAGCGCGTCGAGCAGGTCGAACTCCAGTTTCGTGAGGTCCACCGGCTGGCCGCCGACACTGACCTCGCGGGCCGCCGGGTCGATCCACAGCCGGCCGAACGAGCGCGGCGGGGCCTCGTCCGTACTCGGCGGCGCCGGTCGACCGTCCACGCTCTGGCGCGGCCGGCGCAGCATCGCCTTGACCCGGGCGACCAGTTCCCTCGGGCTGAACGGCTTGGTGACGTAGTCGTCCGCGCCGACCGACAGGCCGATCAGCTTGTCGACCTCCTCGCCGCGCGCGGTCAGCATGATCACGTAGGCGTCGGAGAAGGTCCGCAACCGCCGGCACACCTCCACACCGTCGATCCCGGGCAGCATCAGGTCGAGGATCACCACGTCAGGGCGGGTGGCCCTGGCCATTTCCACGGCCCGCGGGCCGTCCCCGGCGACCGCCGTGCTGAAGCCCTCGCGCGCCAGGTAGTCGGCGACCAGGTCGGCCAGCGCCGTCTCGTCGTCCACGACCAGAGCATGCAGGCGCTCATTCGGTCCGGCCACCCGCCACCTCCGATCCGCCGTCCCGGTGTCCGGTGCCATCCTCCCGCACGACCGTTGGTGATCTTCATCGAAACGACAGGGTTCCGTCAGCGTTCATGCCGGGGATCGCGCGGACGGTGGTCGGCGGACGAGAACGGAAGGACATTCCCGTGACCGAACCCGAACGACTGCGGGTAACGGTGGTGCGCGCCCCGGCGTGCCATCTCTGTGAGGACGCCATGTCGGCACTGTCCACTATGGCCAGAGAAAGGAGTGCCGCGATCGACGTGACCCTGCTGGACGCTGCGGATCCGGCCGGCCGGGCACTGGTGGACAGGCACCGGCCCGGTCTGTTTCCGCTGGTCCTGGTGGACGGAGAGTTTTTCGCGGCCGGTCGGCTACCGCGCGGCAAGCTCGCCCGCCTGCTGGCCGCGCGCGGCCCGAGCCGGGTCGGGTGACATGGGGAATCTGCTGGCCTCCGGGTCGATTCTCGCCGCGTTCTTCGCGGGCGGCGTGGCGCTGTTCGCGCCCTGCTGCATCGTGTTTCTCGCGCCGAGTTATCTGGCCGCCGCGGTGGCGCACCGCCGCTGGCGGTTGCTGCCGCTGACCTTCGTGTTCACCGCCGGACTGGCGCTCGTACTGGTGCCGATCACGGTCGGAATGAGCCTGCTGGCGTCCGCGATCGCGCGATTCCACGCGCCGCTGTACTACGCGGGTGGCGCGCTCATGCTCGCTCTCGCGGTGCTGGCGCTGTCCGGGCGGTCCTGGGCGATGCCGCGATCGTTGCGCGCGCCGAACACCAGTGGCGGCGGGATCGCGAGTTTCTTCGCCCTCGGCGTGTTCTCCGGCATCGCGTCATCCTGTTGCGCGCCGGTGCTGGCCGGCGTGATGACGCTGTCGGCGCTGTCCGGCAGCGCGGCCGGCGGCGCGCTGCTGGGCCTCGCCTATGTCTTCGGAATGGTGTTCCCGCTGTTCGTGATGGCGCTGCTGTGGGACAGGTTCCGGCTGGGCGAACGGCGTTGGGGGCTCTCGAAACCGGTCAGGCTGCGGATCGCCGGCCGCACGCTGGTCACCAACACGCTCAATGTCGCCGTCGCGGCCGGTTTCGCCGCGATGGGCGGGTTCGTGATCTACCTGGCCAGTGCCGGCCGGATGACGAGCGGCCCGGGATTCCAGGTGGCCATCGGCAAGGCGCTCTCGGTCGTGTTCGCGCGGATCGAGACGTGGACCCAGGGCGTTCCCGAGGCGATTCTCGGCCTGGCGCTGCTCGCGCTCGCCGCCCTGTTCGTGGCGGCCACCCTGCGCGGCCGGCGACCCGACCCGGTGCCGGACGGCCCGAAGGAATCGGAATCACACGAATCCGTTGTCGTGTCGGAAGGGCGGGACCATGAGCACTGCCACTAGGGCAGCCCACAAGTCAGGCGCGAAATCGGCCAAGAGGGCCGTCACCCGGCCGTCACGCCGGCCGGTGCTGCTCTGGTCGGTGCTGATCCTGGCCTTCGTCGCGATACTGACCAGCATGGTGATCGTGTCCCGGCAGAGCCCGAGCGCGGCCGCCAACAATGACTCCCCCGGTGTCGGACATCCGGCCCCCGCCTTCAGCCTGACCAACACCGACGGCCGGACGGTCAGCCTGGCCGGCTATCGCGGCAGGACGGTCGTGCTGTATTTCAACGAGGGTGTCGGATGCGATGTGTGCTTCTACCAGACCGCTGAGTTCGAGAAGCACGCCGCCGATCTCACCAAGGCGGGAGTCACCATTCTGCCGATCGTGATGAATCCGGCCAACCAGGTGCGCCCGGAACTGACCCGCTTCGGCCTGCACACCCCGTATCTGATCGACGGCACCGGCTCGGTTTCCAAGGCCTATGGCGTGCTCGGCAAGGGAATGCACGCGGACATGCCCGGCCATGGTTTCGTTCTGGTGGACAAGAACGGCGTTGAACGCTGGTACGGCGAATATCCCTCGATGTATCTGTCTACCGCCGACCTGCTGAAGCAGGTCACCAGCCACCTTCCGTCATGACCGTGCCGACATCCGCGCCGGCCGCGCTGACAAAAGCGTCGACGGCGGCCGGCAACGACGCGGCGGGTTCGTGGATACAGGCGGCGGCCTGGGTACGGTTGGTCGTGCCGGTCTTCCGGTAGATGTGCTGCAGATGCTTGCTCACGGTCAGCGTGCTGATGCCGAGCCGGCGGGCTATCTGCTGGTCGGTGAGCCCACCGGCGGCCAGGTGCAGAGTGTCTCGCTCGCGGCGGGTCAGGCCGTCCGGGCAGGGGCAGACCGCCACCGGGCCGTACCGGGGCGGGGACCGGCGGGCCGCCGTTTCCAGACAGGGCCGGAGCGAGTTCAGATCGTCGCATTCCGCGTCGGTGAAATCGCTTCCGGATCTCTGCAGGGTGACGCAGAGACAATGATCAGTGGCGGTGGGTATGGAGAACGCGACCTGGTGACGGACCGAGAGATACCGGAACAGTTCGCCATACATGGATGAGGCTCGATATCGCGGCGGCGACCAGATATCCGATATTCGTAGCGCCAGTCCGGGACCCGCCCTCGTATGAGTGGCCAGCGGCCACGGGTCCGTCGCATTGACGATCTCGAAAGTGGATCGCTGGCCATCGTTGATAAATCCCGAAGGCCAGGCCCACGCGGCCGCTCCGCACCGATCCAGGCGTGTCATCAGCGCGCTGTCCGCCGACGCGACACGAACGGCCGCGTCCAGGACGGCATGGGCGGCCTCATCCGGATCGCCGGCATGCGCCAATGCGTCGAGGGCGTCGAGGATCCGCCGAAGATGGTCATCGCTCATGCCGCACTCCCCGTAGAGACGAGCGAATTGTCCCGACCATACCGTGTGCGGCGCGCCCACGCCGCCGCGTAACGGCGAGTAGCGGATCGTGGTCGCTACG
>DASVLX010000091.1:0-2433 GCA_036384655.1 Pseudonocardiaceae bacterium | reverse complement strand
AGCAGAAGAGCCGTGCGCTGGAGATTCTTGTGTCCGCCAGGCGGGCGCTGTACCGGATCCTCGCCGAAGACGATCCTGACCACTAACGACGACTACCCCGTGCCTCGGCAGCGCCGGTGAGCCGGGCAGGAGCGTGATGACCAGCGATTTCGTCCATTTGCATGTACACACCGAGTATTCGATGCTGGACGGGGCGGCGCGGTTGGCGGACCTGTTCGCGGAGACGCAGAGGTTGGGGATGTCGGCGGTCGGGCTGACCGACCACGGCAACATGGGTGAGTTCAACTGGTCGTCGCAACACCTTGGGTGTGGAGGTGTCGATGGGTCGGCCAGCGGGGTGGATGAAGGCGTTGACGGGCAGGTCGCCGATGAAGTCGCCGGGGCACCCGGCGCATCGGCGGGATGTCGAGCGCATGTTCTGGTGTGAGATCGCCAGAGGCCTCACCAGTGAGGACGCCGCAGTCGCGGTCGGCGTGTCGCAGGCGGTTGGGAGCCGGTGGTTCCGGCAGCGTGGCGGCATGCCGTTGTTTATGGTTTCCCCGCTTGCTGGCCGATATCTGTCCTTCCCGGAACGAGAAGAAATCGCCATGCTGAAAGGCCAGGGCGTCGGCGTGAGAGAGATCGCCCGCCGGTTGGGTCGCGACCCCTCGACCATCTCACGCGAGTTGCGCCGTAATGCGGCGACCCGGGGAGGGAAGCTTGACTATCGGGCGTCGGTCGCGCAATGGAAAGCAGAGCTGCTCGCGCGGCGTCCCAAGACGGCCAAGCTGGTCGCCAACGACCGGTTGCGCGAGTACGTACGGGAGCGGCTGTCCGGCCAGGTCCGTCGTCTGGACGGCACGCCGGTGCCGGGTCCCGCGGCAGCAGCGTGGAAGGGGCGGAACAAGCCCCGGCGTCAGGACCGGCGATGGGCCAACGCGTGGAGCCCGCAGCAGATCTCTCATCGGTTACGGATGGACTTCCCGGATGATGAGGGCATGCGTATCTCGCATGAGGCGATCTATCAGGCCCTGTTCATCCAGGGGCGGGGTGCGTTGAAGCGGGAGCTGGTGGCCTGTTTGCGCACGGGGCGGGCGCTGCGTGTTCCCAGGGCCCGTTCTCGCCAACGGGCAGGTGGCCACGTCACACCCGAGGTGATGATCAGCCAGCGGCCTGCCGAGGTCGAGGACCGCGCCGTGCCCGGGCACTGGGAAGGCGATCTGATCATCGGAAGCGACCGGTCCGCGATCGGCACGCTCGTTGAGCGGAAGACCCGCTTCACGGTGCTGCTGCACCTGCCCCGCATGGAAGGTTACGGTGTTGAGCCGCGCGTGAAGAACGGTCCTGCGCTGGCCGGTCACGGCGCCGAAGACGTCCGCGATGCCATCGCCGCAACGATCGTCACCCTGCCCGAGCAACTTCGTCGGACTCTGACCTGGGACCGCGGGAAGGAACTTGCCCAACACGCCAAACTGACAATCGACACCGGTGTGCAGGTCTATTTCGCCGACCCACACAGTCCATGGCAACGCGGTACCAACGAGAACACGAACGGCCTGCTACGCCAGTACTTTCCCAAAGGCACCGACCTGGCCCGCTGGAACCGTGACGACCTGGATGCCGTGGCCGCCACTCTCAACAGCCGGCCACGCAAGACACTGGACTGGAAGACACCAGCCGAAGCACTCAACGAACTGCTACTCTCGCCCCAAATCGCCGGTGTTGCGACGACCGGTTGAACCTGGTTTGGGCGCTTGTACGCGGTTCAGGCGCGATGCTCGCGGGCGGCGTCGAGGCGAGCCCGGGCACCGTCGAGCCAGCGCTGGCAGACGCCGGCCAGTTGCTCGCCCCGCTCCCATAGCGCGAGCGACTCCTCTAGCGTCGCGCCGCCGGCCTCCAACTTCTCCACCACCGCCGCCAGTTCCGCGCGGGCCTGCTCGTACGAGAGCCCGTCGACGCCGGTGTCGCTGTCCGTATTCGTCACGCAGTCACCGTAGCGGTCACTTCGCCCTCGGCGAGGCGTACCCGCACCGCGTCGCCGGCCTCCACCTGTGCTGCGGCGCGCAGTACCGTGCCATCGTCCAGGCGCTGCACGATGGCGTACCCGCGGTTCAGCGTCGATGCCGGCGAGAGTGCACGCAGCCGCGCCAGTACCTGCGTCAACTCGCCGCCGGCCCGGTCAAGCCGGTGGTCGAGGCAGCGCCGCGCCCGGCCGAGCAGTTGGCCGACCTCATCGGCCCTGCCCTCGACCAGGGTCTGCGGCCTGGCGAGCACCGGCCGGCTGCGCAGCGAGTCGAGCCGGTGCCGCTCCCGGTCCAGCAGCGCCTCGATCACCCGATCAAGCCGCTGCCGCGCCTGCGTGATGCGCTGCTGCTCCTCGCCCAGGTCGGGGACGACCCGCCGCGCCGCGTCGGTGGGGGTGGAGGCGCGCAGGTCGGCGACGAAGTCGAGCAG
>DASVLX010000090.1:0-4308 GCA_036384655.1 Pseudonocardiaceae bacterium | reverse complement strand
GAGCCGATCAGGACCGGCCTGCGCGGGGCCCAGCGGGGTCCTGCCAGCCGAACCGATCAGCTCTCGTTCAACCGTCCCAGTTCCGCCGAGCGGTCCCGAGCGGCCTCGATGGCGGCCAACATCGCGGCCCGCACGCCGTGGTTCTCCAGCTCGCGGATGGCCATGATCGTGGTGCCGGCGGGTGAGGTCACCGCCTCCCGCAGGATCACCGGGTGCGTGTCGCTCTCGGCGAGCATCTTGGCCGAGCCGACCGCGGACTGCACGATCAGCTTCTCCGCCACCGCCCGCGGCAGGCCGAGCATGATGCCGGCGTCGATCATCGCCTCGACCAGGTAGAAGAAGTATGCCGGCCCGGACCCGGACAGCGCGGTCACCGCGTCCTGCTGCGACTCCGGCACCCGGACGACCTCGCCGACCGACTCCAGCATGTCCTCGGCGAAGGCCAGGTGTTCCTCGGTGGCGTGCCTTCCCGGCGAGATCGCGCTCATCGCCTCGCCGACCACCATCGGCGTGTTCGGCATGACCCGGACGACCGGGGTGCTGTCCGGCAGCCGCCGCTCGTAGAGCGAGGTGGGCAGCCCGGCGCACAGCGAGATCACCAGCGTGCCCGGCCGGAAGGCCGGCACCAGGGTGTCCAGCAGCGCGCCGATGTCCTGTGGCTTGACCGCGACCACCAGCACGTCGGCCTGTTCGGCGGCCTCCGCCACGGACACCCCGCGTACCCCGTACCGCTCGGTCAGCTCCGCCGACCTCGTCGGATATCGCTCCGTGAACAGCAGCTCATCGGCCTTGCGTCCGCCACTCAACAGGCCGGACAGCAACGCCTCGCCGATCTTTCCCGCACCCAGGACCGCGATCGTGGTCATGCCAAACAGCATGCCCCCGGCTTATTGCTGGGCGGGAGTCAGGGCCAGCTGCCGGGCCTGGCAGACCAGCTTGCCGGCCGAGTCGATCACCATCGCGTCGGCGTCGAACCACTGCCCGTGCACCGCTCGACAGCCGATCTCGACGCGCAGCCAGCCGTGCGCCGGACGGGCCCGCAGCAGGGCTGTCAGCTGCACGGTGGGCGACCAGCCGTACCGGCCGAGGTTCAGCGTGACCGGCATCGAGATGTCCCCGGCGACCAGCGCGAACAGCGGGTCCACCAGGTCCGAGCGGGGCATCGCCCACATCCGCAGCCTCAGTGGATCACCGGGCCGGCCCTGCAGGAAACCGGTGTTGGCCGGGTCGAGCCGGACGTCGCAGGCGGTGGTCAGGTGGAGGCCGTTGGCGGCCGGCAGAGCGGCGAGATCCAGCGCGTCGTCCGGTGGCGTGTCCGGCAGCTCCGGCAGGTCCGCCCAGGCCACCCCGTCGTCGGGCAGCGTGCCGACGGTCACCGAGCCGAACACACAGGACCGGCCGCGCTGCTCCAGGTTGACCGAGACGACACTCGCGGTGCGGCCGAGCTTGTGGATCGTGGTGCGCAACAGCACCGGTCCCACCTCGGGTGCCCGCAGGAACTCGACGCTCACCGCGAGCGGGTCGGCCGGCTGGGTGTTGGTGGCCCCGGCCGCCGCCCACACGCCCGCGCGGGCCAGCAGGGCCAGCAGAAACCCGCCGTGCGGCCGGTTGCCGACCGTCCACTCGGCCGGCAGGTCAGCGGTGAAGGTGCCATCGCCCAGTGGTCGAACCGAGCTCGCCGCGGCGAACCCACCCATCGACATCGGGACCTCGGTGCTCACCAGCGACTCACCAGCGCCCGTGCGAAAAAGCCCAGGTTCGCCGGTCGTTCCGCGAGTCTTCGCATCAGGTATCCGTACCACTGCTCGCCGTAGGGCACGTAAACCCGGACCGTCTCGCCGGTTCTGGCGAGCTGACGCTGCGCGTCCGGGCGCACGCCGTAGAGCATCTGGAACTCGTAGCCGCCCGGCTCGCGGTCGTACCAGCGGGCGCGCTCCGCGACCACTCGCTGCAGCCGGGGATCGTGCGTGGCGAACATCGGGTAGCCATTGCCGGCCAGCAGCACGTTGACGCAGCGCACGTAGTTCAGGTCGATCTGGTGCGGATCGGTGTAGGCGACCGAGGCCGGTTCCGCGTAGGCGCCCTTGCACAACCGCACCCGCGACGCCGGCACCGCCAGCGCCCGGCAGTCGTCCAGCGTGCGGCGCAGGTACGCCTGCAGCACCGCGCCGGTTCGCGGGTACTTCCGGCGCAGTTTCGCCAGCACCCGCAGGGTCATGTCGGTGCTGGTGTGGTCCTCCATGTCGAGAGTGACGGCGGTGCCGACGTGTTCGGCGGACTCGCAGATCCGCTCGGCGTTCTCGAACGCGAGTTGCTCGTCCAACCTGCCGCCGACCGCGGAGAGTTTCACGCTGATCTCGGCCCAGCCGGCCAGCCGCTCGGCCCGCAGGGCTTCCACCAGTGTCTGGTAGGCGAGCACGGTGTTCTCGGCCGTGGCGGCGTCCGTGGTGTCCTCACCCAGATAGTCGAGGGTGACCTGAATACCGTCGGCGACCAGTTGACCGGTCACGGCCACCGCGTGGGAGGTCGACTCGCCGGCGACGAACCGGTGGACTAACTCGCGCGAGACCGGGGCGCCGGCCACCAACCTGCGAAGCGCGTCATTGCCGGCGGCCGCGAGGATCGTGGAGCGCAGTGGGTTCACGGATCGCAGGGTACGGCTTCACGCAACGCTTCGAACGCCTAGCGCCCAAGGTTGCGCTGAGCGAACTTCAGCCCCGCGGCGAGCGCCCGCATCCGGGCCGGGCGGTCCGGCGCCCGTCTGGTGCTGATCTCCACGGTCACGTCGCCGCGGAACTCGTTGTCGACCAACATCGCGCACAGTTCGGCGCAGGGCTGGGTGCCCGTGCCGGGCAGCAGATGCTCGTCACGCGGCGTGCCCGAGCCGTCGGTGAGATGCACATGGCACAGGCCGGCGCCCATCCGCGCGGCCAGCGCCATCGCGTCCATGCCGGCGGTGGCGGTGTGCGAGAGGTCCAGCGTGTAGTGCCGGTGGCCGACATCGGTCGGGTCGACGGATGGCCGGAAGCCGGAGACCTGCCAGTCCCGGCGGCTGCCCAGCGGCCGGACCGGGAACATGTTCTCCACCGCGACGGCCACCCCGCTGGCGTCCTCCAGTTCCTTCAACAGTTCGACGAACCCGTCGCCGTAGGACCGCTGCCAGCGGAACGGCGGATGCACCACGACGGTGGCCGCGTCCAGTTCGGCGGCCAGCGCCACGGCCCGGCGCAGCCGGACGACCGGATCCGGGGACCACACCCGCTGGGTGACCAGCAGGCAGGGCGCGTGCACGGCCAGCACCGGCATGTCGTACCGCTTGACGAGTTTGCTCAGCGCGCGCGGATCCTGGCTGACCGATTCGGCCCACACCATGACCTCGACGCCGTCGTACCCGAGTTCGGCGGCCATCCCGAACGCGTCGGCGGCCTGCTGCGGCCATACCGACGCGGTCGACAACCCGATCGGGATTTCCGGAGTGCTCACTTGCGCAACAGAAGCAGAGCGGCCGGTGACACGGTGACCACCAGCCCGGCCAGAATGGCCAGCACCGTGGTCTGCAGGTCCTCGGCGTGCCGCAGCTTCCGGACCACCAGCACCAGGCCGACGATCACGACCAGAGCCGCTCCCAGCGCCACCGCGGGCCATTTGCCCCACAGCCAGCTGAACCCCAGGAACACGGCGGCACCGCCGATCGCGCCCAGCCCGACCTGGCCGAGCATGGTCAACCACTGCCCGGCGGTGGACCGTTCCTCCTCCTCGACCTCTTCCTCGTCCTCGACGTCCTCGCCGGCGTCGGTGTCGACGTCCGCGCCGATCTCCCGGCCGATCTCTCGGTCGATATCTCTGCCAGCGTTGCCACTGGTGTCCCTGCCGAGTTCCCCGCTGCCATCCTCGGCGGCCTCGTCCATCCGGTCGGTACGGCGCTTCCGGCGACGGCCGTCGGCGGCACGCCGATCCGCACGCCGGTCGGCACGCCGATCCGCTCGCTGATCCTCGTCGGATTCCTCGGAGAGCCGGTCCTCGGGCGCGCCGAAGAAACCGTCGGCCTCCTCCGCCGCCGACTCCTCCTCGCCGGCCAGTCGCCGGCCGATATCGCTGGGCGGCGCGGGCGGGGCGTCGACGTCCTGGTCCGGGAAGGCCGCCGGGAAGCCGGCCGGAGCGGCGGCCTCATCCTGGTCATCGTCGTAGTACGGGCCGGGGTGCGCCTGGGTGTTCTCGGCCGTGCCTGGCGAGCTGGCCGGCCGGCGCCCGGCGGGCGGGCGCGCCATCGACCGGCCACGCAGCGGCGGCCGGTGCTGCGTCATGGTC
>DASVLX010000089.1:0-5373 GCA_036384655.1 Pseudonocardiaceae bacterium | reverse complement strand
GGCGCCGTCGATGCGCCAGTCGGCCGTCCACACGATGCCCGGGGGCGTGATGATGCGCCAGTCGTCGAAGAACTCGGCCAGTTCCTCGCGGTTGCGGGAGACGACCGGCGCGGTGGTCTGCTCCTTGTAATCCTCCATGGCGGACTTCAGTGTGTCGACGTTCTTGTGGGACGGTCCAACCGCGACATGCGAGATCGCCAGGAAGGAACCGGAGCAGACGTGGTTTCGCCAGAAGCTGACCGCCCGGTGGGCGACATCGTCATCGGGCACGAAGTGCAGGACCGCCACCATCAGCAGCCCCACCGGCCGAGTGGGGTCGATCAAACCGGTGGACAGGACGGCCTTCCACAACTGTTCACTGTCAAGCAGATCGCCGGTGATGGGCCGGTGCCGATGCAGCTTTCCGGCCCGCTCCAACAGCAATTGGGCGTGGGCCGTGGCTACCTGGTCGTGGTCAATGTAGACGACGTGGGCGTCCTCGGTGCCCACCTCACGGTCGACGACCTCGTGCACGTTGCCCTCCGTGGGCAGCCCCGAGCCGATGTCAACAAACTGCCGGATACCGGAAGACACCATGTGGGAAACGGCGCGGCCGAGGAACCTGCGGTTCTGCCGGGCCGCCCATGGGACGTCCGGGACCTTGTCAATCTCCTTCTCCGCGAACGCCCGATCGACAGCCCAGTTCGCCGCACCACCAAGGTAATAGTCGTAGACCCGGCCCTCATGCGGCCGACTCAGCGACGAATCTAACAGCTCCTGCGCCTGCGCCGGCTCCATCGCTGTGACCGGCCCCGACGGCAGCCCCTTCGCGGTCTCGGGCATCCCCACGCACTCCTCACCTTGACCAATCACGTTCTACCGGATTGATCAAACGATGTAAACCACGCACCCGCGTGATGACACGCCCCACAGCGCCATGGCGGCTTGCCCTTCTGCACGGCGGTGTGCTGGACGGCGAAGCCCGCTACTCGGCAGCCACTCGACCGACGCGCGTTTGTGATGACCCAGCGCGAGGGCGGGTAGGCGACCAACCCAGCGGCTCAACCAGGACGGCCTCGGCAATCAGATACAAGGCGGCCTGGCGTTGACCTTCGGTGAACAGAAACGAGGGCGTCTATCCGACGCGGTAGCACGGAGTGTCATACGAGGTCCATTCGTACGGCGTACTCACCCGATGGCCATACCGCCCGTCTATCACATCCTCACCGAGATCACACGCAGCGCCCGCGTGGATACAAAGCACGGTCCGACCTCGTCCCGCTAGCATGGACCGATACTCACGGCCCAGCTTCGCCGCCAACATCGCTGGTCAGCAAGTGTCGTCCCCGCGCACGCGGGGGTAGGTCATGTAATCGTCGCCGCCGCCACCCCGGGTGACCGTCGTCCCCGCGCACGCGGGGGTAGGTCTTCCTTGTGCATGGCGTCGGACTGGTAGTCAGCGTCGTCCTCGCGCACGCGGGGGTAGTTCCGCCGCGTCGTTCGCCGGCACGGTGATCGGGGTGTCGTCCCCGCGCACGCGGGGGTAGTTCCCTAATCCACTGATCGATGAACTGTAGGACCTGGTCGTCCCCGCGCACGCGGGGGTAGTTCCATGGCGCCGCGCTCCCACAGCGCGGTGACCCCGTCGTCCCCGCGCACGCGGGGGTAGTTCGGTCCTGGGCGTCCAGGCCGCGACCAACCCGACGTCGTCCCCGCGCACGCGGGGGTAGTTCCACGATGCGAGACCTGCGGCGGCCCGATCCAGAGTCGTCCCCGCGCACGCGGGGGTAGTTCCCTTTGGGTGCTATGGCCTGAGCGTGGGCAACGGTCGTCCCCGCGCACGCGGGGGTAGTTCCTTGATCGGCTTACCGAGGACCTCCGGGAGTGAGTCGTCCCCGCGCACGCGGGGGTAGTTCCCGTGCCGGCGAGCCGGTCGCGCGCGTACCGGCGTCGTCCCCGCGCACGCGGGGGGTAGTTCGGAGGCCGCACATGGCAGACGATTCCGCGTTGCGTCGTCCCCGCGCACGCGGGGGTAGTTCGCTGGTTGCCTACCAGTTGGCCGCCGCCTGATGGTCGTCCCCGCGCACGCGGGGTAGCTCCACTCATAGCCCCCAAACCAGAGTCACCAGCCCGTCATCCCCGCCCACGCGCGGCGAATCAGCTTGGCGGAGAAACGTCGAACCCCGCTTCGATCACTAGCCGGCCCGACAGATCCGCAGGTCGAACCAGGTCCCATGCTTGGGTAGACCCGCCGGGGGCACCCAGCACACAAGGCTCGAACTTTGTCCCGACGAATCAGGGGCTGGGTTCGGGCCTTGTTCGCGTCTGTGGCCCTAGGTCAGGCCGTCCGCGTTGACAGCGGGGTCCAGCGGCATCTCGAACGGGCGGGCGTTCTTGACAAGGAGCTCGTCGTTCCCTCCCACGTAGACCTTCGCGAGGGACGCCTGGTCGCAGCCCGTGGACCCCGATTGCATGTATGCGCATCTCGCTATATGTTGTGCCTGGAAGGGTGACGACGATGGGGCATGCGCATCAGCACGGACCGCCGGCCGCGGTGCTGGCCGGGGTGCCCACCGGGGCCGCGTCGGCCGGCGGGCGGTTTCTCGGTGCGCTGGTCGCCGCGCTCGTCATCGGCCTCGGCTTCTTTGCCGTCGAGCTGACGATCGGTCTCGCCACTGGCTCGTTGGCGCTGCTGTCCGATGCCGCGCACCTGTTCACCGACGTGGTCGGCACGGGCCTGGCGGTGACGGCGATCGTGGCCGCCCGGCGCGGCCGGAGATCCACCCACCACACCTTCGGCATGTATCGCGGGGAGGTGCTGGCCGCCCTCGCGAATGCCGTGCTGCTTTTCGGCGTGGCCGCTTATGTCGTGGCGGAGGCCATTTCGCGGCTGCGTCATCCGCCGACGGTTCCCGGCCTGCCGGTTCTCGTCACCGCCGCCATCGGCATTGTCGCCAATGTCGCCTGCTTCGCGCTGCTACGCCGGGGCTCCGGCGAGAGCCTGAACGTGCGCGGCGCCTATCTCGAGGTGTGTGCCGACCTGTTCGGTTCGGCGGGCGTGCTGCTGTCCGGCGCGGTCACGCTGCTGACCCGCTGGCCCTACGCCGACCCGATCGTCGGTGTCGCCATCGGGATCTGGGTGCTGCCGCGCACCTGGAACCTGGCGCGCCAGGCGCTGCGCATCCTGTTCCAGCACGCGCCCAAGCGGCTGGACGTCGACTCGATGTCGGCCGACCTGAAGGCGCTGCCGGGCGTGGTGAGTGTGCACGATCTGCATGTCTGGACACTCACGTCGGGCATGGAGGTGGTGTCGGCGCATCTGGCCATCTCGCCAGGCTCCGGAACCGAGAACGTCCTGCACGGAGCCCAGGAGCTGCTCGCGACGCGCTACCGCATCGAGCACGCGACGCTGCAGGTCGAGTCGACCGATTCCGCGCGACATTGCCACGAGATGACCTGGTGAGTGCGGAAGGTAGACGGTCTGTTTAATGGCCGCATAGGCAATCGTGCCTGTCACTCGAATGGTGGACGACCCGGCCGGCGGAAGTGTCGTAGCGTCAGGCCACCTTCCTCCCGAGGGTGCCGCGTCCTGTCCAGCGCGGCGTGAGTCGGTAAAGGCATGGGACAGGCATACCGCGCCCCCATCTACCGCCTGTCCCATGCTGACCGCGCGCGCCGACCGTCACGGACGGCGTCGTGGCCTGCCCTTCTAGACTCCATGGGGTGACCCCATCCGCCCTCGCCGAGCTGGTTCGTTCGATCGCCGCCGAAGTCTTGGCGCGGCGCGGTCTGGACGCCTCGGTGCTGCCGGTTTCGGTGACGGTGGAGCGGCCGCGCAATCCCGAACACGGTGACTACGCCACCAATCTGGCTCTCCGGATCGCCAAGAGGCTCGGTGTTCCGGCCCGCGAACTCGCCAGCTGGCTCGCCGAGGCCCTCGCGGCGACGAGTGACATCTCAGCTGCTGAGATCGCCGGCCCGGGTTTCGTGAACATTCGGCTGGCGACCGCCGCGCATGGCGCGATCGTGCGCGAGATCCTCGCCGCCGGAGCCAGCTACGGACATGGCGACCTCCTGGCCGGCCGCAGGATCAACCTGGAGTTCGTGTCCGCCAACCCAACCGGTCCGATCCATATCGGTGGAACCCGGTGGGCCGCCGTCGGTGACGCGCTCGGCAGAGTGCTCGCCGCCCAGGGCGCGGATGTCACCCGCGAGTACTACTTCAACGACGCCGGCGGCCAGATCGATCGGTTCGTCAGCTCGCTGATCGCCGCCGCCAAGGGGGAGTCAACCCCGGAGGACGGCTATGTGGGCGCCTACGTTGGGGACATCGCCGCCGAGGTGCTGCGGAACGAGCCCAGCGCGCTGAGCCTGCCCGAGGAACAGGAACGCGAGAGGTTCCGGCATCTGGGTGTCGGGCTCATGTTCACGCAGATCAAGCGCAGCCTGCACGCATTCGGCACCGATTTCGACGTTTACACGCATGAGAACTCCCTGTACACCTCAGGCACTGTGGCTGGGGCGGTGGAGCGGCTCAAGGAATCCGGCAACCTCTATCTGGACGATGGTGCCTGGTGGCTGCGGTCCACCGATTTCGGTGACGACAAGGACCGGCCGGTCATCAAGAGCAACGGCCAGCCCGCCTATATCGCCGGCGACATCGGCTATTTCGTCGACAAGCGGTCCCGCGGTTTCGATCTGTGCATTCTGATGCTCGGCGCGGACCATCACGGTTATATCGGCCGGCTCAAGGCGGCGGCCGCCGCGCTCGGCGACGACCCGGACACCATCGAGGTGTTGATCGGCCAGTTGGTGAACCTGGTCTCCGCGGGGCGCCCGGTCCGGATGAGCAAGCGCGCCGGCAACGTCCTGACCATGGAGGACCTTGTTGACGCGGTAGGCGTGGACGCCGCCCGCTACGCGCTGATCCGCTCTTCGGTGGACTCGCCGTTGGACATCGACCTGGATCTCTGGAGCCGGCAGACCAACGACAATCCGGTTTATTACGTCCAGTACGCGCACGCCAGGCTGGCATCGCTGGCCCGCAACGCGTGCGATCTGGGAATCGAGCCGCGTCTCGGCGAGGCCGATTTCGGACTGCTCTCGCATGATCGCGAGGGCGATCTGATCCGCACCCTCGGCGACTTTCCGGCGATCGTGCGTACCGCCGCGGAATTGCGTGAACCGCACCGCGTCGCCCGTTACCTCGAAGAACTGTCCAGCGCGTACCACAAGTTCTATGACACCTGTCGCGTGCTGCCGCAGGGTGACGAGGAAGCCACCCCCCTGACCAATGCCCGACTGCTGCTGTGCGCGGCGAGCCGCCAGGTGCTCGCCAACGGCCTCGGCCTGCTCGGCGTCAACGCCCCGGAGCGAATGTGATGCGTGCCCACC
>DASVLX010000088.1:0-13802 GCA_036384655.1 Pseudonocardiaceae bacterium | reverse complement strand
GCGAGCCGGTTGCTGTCCTCGGAGACGGCTCCGTTGATGTGGGCGGCGCTCGCCGCGGCGACCCCGAGTGCGGCCGTCACACCGAGGCCGGCCAGTGTTCCCAGCAGCGCCGCGGACGTCCTGCGGGTCGGGCCGTGAGCGAGGTAGAGGACGACGAACATGATCACGGTCGAGCCGACCAGTCCGACGAGCAGGGCGTTCTCCCCGGCGAGCAGTGCGGGCAGCATGAACGTCGCGATGACGGTGAACGAGAGGCCGAGCCCGATCAGGGCCCGGAGTCCACGCAGTCGCGCCACCCCGATCGTGACGGCGGCGAAGAGCCCGGCGAGCACGAGCAGGGGAATGGTCCGCGCGAAGTCGTGCCATGCCCACAGCTCATCCTGACCGTCAGCGGCGGGGTAGTGCTCGAGAGTGATCCGGGTGCCGACCGGGACATCGGCGGCGCGCAGGTTGGCGGTCGCCCACACCTTGACCCCGAGTCCAGCGTGGGCACCGCTGGTCACCACGGCACTCACCTGCAGGCACTGGACCTGGTCCGGGACGGTCCCGTCCGGCAGCCCATCGTCCGACGAGCCCTGACACGTCTGTGAGGACGTCGCGGTGACTCGTGCTGATTGGTAGTCGGAGCCCGTGACCGCCATGTCGGCCTGGGCTGCCGACCTGGCCGAAGAAGGCCAGAGCAGAACCATGCCCACGACGGCCAGGACGGCAACGGGCACGAGGATGCCGGCGATCACGCCCACGACTCGCGGCCACGGCCACCCGATCCTTTGCGTCCCGCCCATGGTGCCAGGTGCCGACCGCGGCGACGCGCGCGTGACCGCGACGTGGTCAACGGCTCCGGAAGGGACACCGACCCGTGTGCGGTTATGCGAATCAGTATCTCTCCGGCCGGTTCAGCGGGCGGACTCAGATGCTCACGACCGCTGGATTTGAGTGAGATCATCACGTGCCCGGGACCATTCCCATGGCTTGGTCATCGCAGAGGTGGCAGATGACGAAGATGTCGGCGCGGTGGTCGATCAGGCGGGCCTGGGCGCGGCGGGCCACGCCGGTGATCCGGTGTTCGACGGCCTCTGGGTGTTCCTCCAAAGCGTGCCCGCAGCAGATGTAGACGTGTGGTGGCGTCCGGGGCATCAGCGGCGGCACAGGAGTTCGCCGTGGATGACGAAGGTGTGCGGGATGCAGGCGTCGGTCAGGGCGTGCAGGGTCCGGTAGGCGGTGGCCAGGCCGAGGCGGCGCAGCAGGGCTGTGTCGTCGGCTGGGTCTCCCTCGACGGTGAGCCGGGCGTGGTCAGCGGGTGTCGGGTAGGACCACGACGTCATCAGCGGGCCGGATGGCGGGCGCGGGTCCGGCACGGCCGGGGCGCGGGGCTCGGTGGGTGGGGAGCAGGACGGCCAGAGCGTAGCTGCCGGAGGCGATGGCCAGGATGCTGAAGCTCGGCGGCAGCTGGGGGACCAGGTAGCTGGCGGTCAACCCGGCGGCCATCGCCGTCAGGGAAAGCCCGGCGGACAGGGCCAGGCCGTGGTAGGGGTTGCGGGTCAGGCGGTGCGCGGCGCCGGCGGGGGCGGCGAGCAGGCCGAGCAGGAGCAGCGCACCGACGGCTTGGGTGGCCTCGGCGGCGGTGGCGCCTGCCAGGGCGAGGAACCCGACGCCCAGGGCGGTGACCGGGACTCCGCGGGCGGCGGCGACGGCTTCGTCGAGGCTGGCGAACAGCAGCGGTCGGGCGATCAGCACCGTGATCGCCAGCAGGCCGACGGCGATGCCGGCGGCAACCAGCGCCCGGGTGGAGCTCAGGCCGAAGATGGATCCGAACAGGACGCTGACGCCGGCGCCGCCGTTGGTGGCGGCGTGGGCGCTGGCGGTATAGATGGACAGGGCCAGCACGCCGAGACCCAGGATCCACGCGAACATGGTGCCGATCAGGACGTCGTCGGCGCGGCCGCGGTTTCCCAGCAGGCCCAGGACGACGCCGATCCCGATGGTGGCGGTGAACAGGCCGAGCCGGGCGTCGACCCCGAACGCGAGCGCGGCCAGGGCGCCGGTGAAGGCGACGTGGCTGAGCGCGTCGCCGGTGAACACCTGGCTGCGCAGCACCATGAAGTACCCGACGGCCCCGGCCAGGGCGGCGATCGGTAGCCCGGCCAGGAACGCCTGCCGCATGAACGGGTGGGCGAGCATCTCGCCCAGACCTGTGCCGATGGTGGCGTCGGTGGCCATCCGGTGCGCGGTGGCCAGGTACGTGGTGGCGAGTTGCGCGGTCAGCGACAGGCTCATGGCGTGCCCGCCGCGTCGAGGAGGGCCGACTGCGAAGAGCGCGGGCCGGACCGATCGCCCGGCGCGTTGCCCGTTGGGCCATGGTGGCGTCGGGCCAGCCGGGCTCGGGTGTGCCGCCAGGCGGTGGCGGTCAGGTACGCGGCGAACGCGAACGTGGTGACGAAGAACCCGATCGGGTACGGCTGGTAGTAGGCCAGGAACAGTGCCGACCAGGTGATCGCCAATGCGATGACCACGGTCAGGGCCATGCTCACGGCCGGGCGCGCGGTCAGGCTCTGGGCTGTCGCCGCCGGGACGACCAGCAGCGCGAAGACCAGCAGGCTGCCGGTGATCTGGGCGACCCCGGCTGCGGCTGCCGCGAGCAGGACCAGGAATGTCACCGACAGGGCCCGGACCGGCACGCCTCGAGCCTTCGCGACGGCCGGGTCGACCGAGGCGAACAGCAGCGGGCGGCCGATCAGCGTCAGCAGCAGGACGGTCACGGCGGCGACAACGAGGAGGAGCTGGACCTGACCGGTGGTGATGCCGAGGAAGCTGCCGAACAGCAGCGCGTTCGCGCTGCCCATGAACCCGCCGTACAGGTTGACGAACAGGAACCCGGTGGCCAGGGCGGCGGCCTGGACGGTGCCGGTGACGGCGGACTCCTCGCTGTACCCGCGGCCTCCCGCATTCGGCACCAACGCGATCATTAGGGCGGCGGCGATTGCGAACGCGAAGTACCCGTAGGTCGCGGACACCCCGACCAGCACCGCGCCCGCCGCGCCCGGGAACCCCACCACGGCCACGGTGTGACCGGTGAAGCTCTGCCGGCGCAGCACCATGAACCAGCCCACCAGCCCGGCCAGCACCGCCACGATCGTCCCCGCCTGTACGGCGTTGACCATGAACGGGAACGCGAACAGTTCCCGCGCATCGGCGAGCAGGTCCCAGGTCAGTGGGGGGTTCAGGTCCCCGCTGGAGGCGATCATCGGCCCGGTCCTGTCGTGATTGAACGGCTCACGGCTGGTGCCGGTCGCCGTGGTGGGCCGGGGCCTCGGGCTGGCCGACGACCACCAGCCGCCCGTCGCTGGTCGACAGCACCTCGATCGGTGTCCCGTACAACCGGCTCAGGGTGGCGCTGGTGATCACCTCACTCGGCGGGCCGGCGGCCGCCCCGCCGGAGGCGATGTAGACCACCCGGTCCAGATAGCTCAGGATCGGGTTGACGTCGTGGGCGACCATCATCACGGTCACCCCTTCCTGACGGCAGATGCGCGACACCAGGGCCGCGACGGCGGCCTGGTTGGGCAGGTCCAGGCTGTCCAGCGGCTCGTCCAGCAGGAGCAACCGGGGCCCGGACACCAGGGCCTGCGCGATGAGCAGCCGCTGCTGCTCCCCGCCGGACAGCTGGCCGATCGGACGGTCGGCATACGTGTCGGCGCCGACCAGCCCGATCACCTCGGCCACTCGGGCCTGCTCGGCGCGGGCGCGGGCGCTGAACCGGTGCGCGCCCGGCAGCGGGACCCCCCACCGGGCGCCGTCCAGGCCGAGCCGGACCACGTCCACGCCCCGGATCCGAAGCTGGGGGTCGAAGCTACGCCGCTGCGGCAGGTACCCGATCGTCTCGTTCGCCGCGCCCGGACGACGCCCGGCCACCGTCAGCGTGCCCGCCGCCAGGGGGAGCAGCCCCAGCACGGCTTTGACCAGGGTGGACTTGCCGACCCCGTTCGGGCCCAGGACCGCGACGAACTCCCCGGCCCGGATCGCGATGTCCACCCCGCTCCACAGGGTCCGCTGCCCGACCCGGACGCCCGCTCCCCGGAACTCCACCAATGGAGTCTGCTGACCGCGCCCGTCAGCGGCGGCCACGGGCGGACTCTCCTGCGTGGTCACCGAGTTCATCTGGCTCACCTGATTCGTGTCGTAGGCGGGTGGGGTTCGGGGACAGGCGGCCTCCGGCGCCTGGACGTCAGCGACCGGTGGCCTTGGCAAGGGCGTCGCGCAGCTCCTCCAGCTGGGTGGTCTGCCACTGCTGCCAGGTCGCCGTGGCCGGGACCATCGTCTCGGTGATCGTGGTGACCGGGATCCCGGCTGCCTTCGCCGCCGCGATCTGGGTCTGGACATCTGGGGTGGCGTTCTGGCTGTTGTACACGTACACCTTGATCTTCTGGCCGCTGATCTGCGCGTCGATGGTGGCCTTGTCTGCCGCGGAGGGGTCCGTCCCCTCGCTGATCGCTTTGAGGAACGCCGGCGGGGTGACCAGGTCCAGCCCCAGGGCGGGAGCGAGCATCGCGAAGATGCTCTCCGACGCCCCGACCGGGGTGTCGGCGTACTTGGTCTTGATCTCGGTGATGACGGCCTTGTAGGCGGCCAGGTCGGTGGTCTCGAACGCCGTCCGCTGGGCGTCGAACGCCGCAGCGTCGGCCGGGTCGGCCTTCTTGAACTCGGCCGTGAGCTGGTCGGCGACCTTGGTCACGTCGGCCGGGTTGTACCAGCGGTGCGGGTTACCGCCTTCGCCCACCCCGACCACCTCGCCGACGGTCAGCACCGCCCGGTTCGGTGCCGGGTTGGCGGCGACCAGCTTGGTCGCCCACGTGTCGTAGCCGACCCCGTTGATCAGCACCACGTCGGCCGCGGCGATCGCCCGCCCGTCCGCGGCGGTGGGCTCGTAGTCGTGCGGGTCGGCGTCCGGGCTGTCGATGATGCTGGTCACCTTGACTTGCGACCCGCCCAACTGGGTGGCGATGCTGCCCCAGAAGTTCTCCGCCGCCACCACCTGGATCACCTTCGATGCCCCGCCATCGGCGCTCCCCGCGGCCGATCCGGACGACGGGCTCCCGCATCCGGCCAGCCCGACGACGGCCGCCACGGCCGCGGTGACGGCAAGAACCCTGGTATGCACGCTGACACTCCTCCGGACGCCATCAACTCAACACGCGTAATGAGACCTGATATCATTTGGCGTGTCAAGTCGACGCCAGCCGGCCGGCACGCGAACGCTTCGGGAGCCGGTCGGCGACGATTCAGGGAGAGCGGCCTCCATCAACCGGGCGGTTCACGGTGGTGGCGGTCCGCCTCGGCGGGGAAGGGCAGCACCACCAGGGGAGGTGGGAAGATGACGAGAATGGTTGGCGGTCTTCGGTACGGATGCGGACCGGACGCGAACGCCCGGATCCGGCAGGAGGCACAGATGGTCGACGACACACCGCGCAGTACGCCCGCGGTGCGTTCGACACGGCAGAAGGCTGCGATCAGTGCCGCCCTGGACGAATTGGAGGCGTTCGTCACCGCCCAGGAGCTGCACGAGCTGCTGCACGGGCGGGGGGAGCAGGTCGGCCTGGCCACCGTCTACCGGTGCCTGCAGGCCCTCGCGGATGCGAACAAGGTCGACGTGCTGCGCACCGCCGGCGGCGATACGGCCTACCGGCGCTGCTCCCAGGGCCACCACCACCACCTGGTCTGCCGCGCCTGCGGCCGCGCGGTCGAGGTCGACGGCCCCGGCGTGGAGCGGTGGGCGGACACGACCGCGGCGGCGCACGGGTTCACCGACGTCAGTCACACCCTGGAGATCTTCGGGACCTGCGCGCACTGCGCATCCAGCTGACTCAGATGAGGGCCCCTACGCCAGCGGAAGGGACGGACGAAGCCTCGAGGAACGGGGCCCCTCGTCGCCATCCGCGCCGACTCATCCGACCGGGCGGGACAACGTGCAGCAGGGTCAGCGGGCTCCGGGGTCCCCAGGTTCTTGTCACCTCATCACAGCCGTCCGGCTGAGCAGCCTCGACGTCGCGGCCGCGTGCGTCGTGGTGGTGACCGCGGTCGCGATCTCCGGAGGGGACGTGTTCCTTGGCCGCTGACACCCGGACCTCGCACCCGGGCGACGTCCCGCACGCTGCACCGGCGCCGCCGACCGTCGGCATCACGACCGAGGTGGTGTTCCGCTGCCGGAACCTCAGCTACACCTACCTGAACCGGTTCCCGGCGCTGAGGGACGTGTCGCTCGACGTCCTCGGCGGGGAGAAGCTCCCGCCGCTGGGCGCGAACGGGTGTGGCAAGTCGACGCTGCTGAAGGTCTTGGACGGACTGGTCTTCCCCACAGTGGGGACAGTCCACGCGTTCGGCGAGCAGGTCACCGAGGACGCCCTCGAGGACGTGCAGTTCTCTGCGGGCTTCGGCTCGCGGGTCGCGGGTCGCGTTCGTGTTCCAGAGCTCCGATGCCCAGGTGTTCTCCCCGACCGTGCGCGAGGATCGCCTTCGGCTGCCTCCAGCTGGGGATGACGACGGAGGAGACCCTGGCCCGGGTGGACGACCTCCTCCGTCTGCTCGACATCTCCGACCTGGCGGACAGGGCACCGTTCCAGCTGTCCGGTGGGCAGAAGAAGAGAGTCGCGATCGCCTCGGTGCTCGTGATGAACCCCGACGTGCTGCTGTTCGACGAGCCCACCGCCGCCCTGGACCCACGCACCCGGCACTGGCTCACCGAGCTCATCGTCGGGCCAACGCCGCCGGCAAGACGATCGTGCTGGCCACCCAGGACCTCGACGCCCTGGACCTGCTCGCCGACCGCGCCCTGGTCATGTCCGAGGATCACACCGTCGTGTGCGAGGCGACCCCTGGGGACCTGCTGGCCGACCGCAACCTGCTCCTGTCCGTCAACCTCATCTACGAACGAACCCGGCTACCGGGTCACTGACAAGCACAGCGTGACCTCCGAGAACCTCGGCTAGCTCCTGCGCCGACGCGCCGACCTGATGGCCGCCGCAGTCACGAGGGCCCCGGACGCGGTGATCGCAAGGATCGCCCAGGGTCGGGCGCCGCCGGCCGGTTCGGGAGTGCCCGACGATCCGGGTGAGGCCGCGGCGGACGCGGTGGCCTGGCTGGTTGGGGGTTGGGTCACCGGCGGGCCGGTGGCGGAGGTTGCGGTGAAGGTGAACCTTCCGGAGATCGGGTGTCCGTCGGCCGAGGTCACCCGCCAGGTGACGGTATAGAGCCCGGCCGGGCGCTGGGCGCCCAGCGATTCGCTGACGGTGGAGTTGACCAGGATCGGTGCACCGGTGCTGACGGTGGTGCCGTCGGGGCCCAGCACGACGATCGCGGTGCCCAGTGCTTGTGCGGGTTGGTCGAAGGTCAGGACGACCGCCGCGGGTGCGGTATCGACCGTGGAGCCGTCGGCGGGGCTCACCGAGACCAGGAAGTTGTGGGCCGACGCCGGTGCGGCGATGGCCACCAGTGCCAGGCCGGCTGCGAGGACGGCGAGGACCGGCGCGCGCGTGCGCGCGGCGGTCGACCTCATGGCCGGACCTGCCGGGTGCCGCGGCGCGCCACGACGAGCGCGAGACCCGCCGCGCCGAAGACCAGTCCCAACCCACCCAGCCACCGTGCCACCGGATCTGCCGCGGCGGTTCCCGCCGTATCGCCACCTGCTTCGCTGGTTGCGCTTGCTGTCGGGGTCGTCGGCGCAGTCGAGGTAGGGGTCGGGGTTGCGGCAGCATCCTCGGCGGCCGGTGCCACCAGGATGGGCGCGGGGAACTCGGGCTCGGCGGCGCCGTCCTTGGCGACCTGGTCCCAGACCACGACCGAACCGTCGGAGTACGTCTGCGTCGCCGGCAGCAGCACCGAGGTGCCCGCCGCAGGCAGCGGACCGGCCACGATCGAGAACTCCTGGAAGGCACCCGGCACGATCTGCACACCGCTATCGGCGGTCCACACGACCCTGACCGGAGCCTCGGTCAGACTCGCCCCGTCGACCACGACCGCGGTCGGCAGCGGGCCGGTCACGACCTGGGCGGTCCAGCCCGCCGCTGGTAGGTAGGCGACCGAGGTGAACGGGGCGTCGGTCGGCAGAGCGATCTCGATCTTGGTCGTGCCGGCGGTGGCGGACTCGTTCGGGACCCGGAAGGTGATCTTGGCGAACCCGTCGGCGGATGTCGCGTCCGGGATCACGCGCACGTGTGCCGAGGCCGCGGCGGCGGGAAGCAGCACAAGCGCGACCACCCCCAGCGCGGCGGCCGCGCGCACCCGCCACCGGCGACGACGGCCCAGCGGGGCGAGATCCACGGCGGCGGTGAGCTCAGCAACAGCGGGCAAGGCAGGCAAAGGCAGAGACATGGGATGGTCCTTCATTCTCTGGGCGCGATCGCGCCGTCACAGGGGTCGATCCGGGCGGGCGGGAGGTGCCCACAAGTGCCAATACCCCGTCCGCCGGCGCCGCGCCTCCACACGCCCCGGCACCACGATCGGGTGCTGCACGACGGGGACATCGACCCCGTCCGCGACCGCGGCCCGGGGCCGCAACCAGGTGAGCAACCACCACAACGCGCGCTCAACCGAGGCGATCACCAGCACCGTGACGGCCGTCGCAGCCACATGCGCGCCCACCATCGCCGGCGAGAGAGCCATGTCCGCGTGCGCGGGCATCACGACCCCTGACGCGCAGGTCAGACTCATCGCACCGCCCCCGTGACCCAGGTGCGCTGAGGACAGGTGCGACCCGACCTCCACCCCACCCGCCATGCACCCGACCGGAGCCAACCACGTCAGGGCCGCATGCAACGCCACCTGACCGGCGCCGAGCACCACGGTCAGCACGGGAACAGTGAACTTCCGGTCCGCGAGCACGGACGTCACCGACAACACGAGCGCGCCCAACGCGAGGACCACGAACGGGTCCGGCAGCACCCCACCACCAAGCCGGTGGGCGCCAACCGCCAAGCCCACGACCGCACCCGCCACCACGAGCGCGCGCACCAGGCGCAGCGGTCCAACAGACGCCGAGGTCACGTAGGTAAGCCTAAGCGAATCTCTCAGCGACGAGGCCGATGGCCAGCCGCGATCAGGGACATCACCCCGCCGACGAGTATCCGAGGAGAAAGGGTCCGGCTCCCTTCAGCCTTCCAGACCTCCTCGGACATCCGTGCACGCGACCTCAGGACCGACGCTGGCCGCCCGGCCGGCGCACCCAAAGACACTGCTCGGCGTGCGGGACAGGTCGTCGGCTCTGGCAGGATGGGTGCGATGGTGAGTCTGAGTCGGTCGTGGCCGCGTGTCACGGTCGTGACCGCGGCCATCCTCGTGCCGATCGCGGTCCTGGCCGTGGTCGGGATGGTCCTGCTGTGGCCCTCCGGTGCCCGATCAGCCGCCCAGCAGGGCGCCGCGATCGTGGGCACGGACTACCCGTCGGCGCGAGTCATCGCGTCGGCCATGGGAACGTGCCAAGCCACGGAGGAGAACCGGCTACCTGACGGCACCGTACCGGCCACGGCGGACTGCCTGTCGGTGCGGGCAACCGTGACCAGTGGCGCCCACGCCGGGTCCATCGTCAACGTGTACGCGACCCCGCCGCTGCAGGTCACCGACGTCCCGGTCGGCACCGCGATCACACTCGAGCACTTCCCCGCGGCCCCCGGTGCACCCGAGACCTGGACCTGGCACGACTTCGCGCGGACCACCCCACTACTCACCCTGGCCGCCATCTTCGCCCTTGTCACGATCGCCGTGGCGCAGATGCGCGGGCTGCGGGCCCTGATCGGCCTGACCATCGCATTCACCGTGATCGCCGCGTTCCTCCTACCCGCGCTCCTGGCCGGGAAGAACCCGGTGATCGTCGGCCTCGTCGCCTCGAGCCTGATCATGTTCGTCGTGCTCTACCTGGCCCACGGGCTGACACTGCAAACCTCAAGCGCACTGCTGGGAACACTGGCCGGCCTCGGTGTGACGGCCGCACTCGGGGTCGCCGCGGCGAGCGCCGCCCACATCAACGGAGCCGTCTCCGAGGACAGCAACCGGCTCGCCTCACTGCTCGGGCAGACAGGCAGCACCGGACTGCGCGGGATCTTCCTGTGCGGGGTCGTCCTGGCCGGGCTCGGCGTGTTGAACGACGTGACCGTCACACAGTCCTCCGCGGTGTGGGAGCTGCGCTCCGCCGACCCGACCGCGACCCGGAACGACCTGTTCACCCGCGCGATGCGGATCGGCCGCGACCACATCGCCTCAACGATCTACACCATCGCGTTCGCCTATGCGGGCGCCTCGCTGCCGGTGCTGCTGCTCGTCGAGGTCTACCAGCTCCCGCTGATCGAGACGCTCACCAGTGCCGAGTTCGCCGGGGAGATCGTGCGCACCCTGGTGGGATCCATCGGACTGGTCCTCGCCATCCCGTTGACCACCGCCATCGCCGCCCTCATGGCCACGGCCGGACCCGCAACACCACTGCGCCGCAGACACCGCCAAGCCGCTGTGCTCGCTCACCAGCACTGACAGCTGTGCGCGACGCGCGTTGCCCGACCCCTGGCCCGCGCAGAAGACGCTGGCAGATCGCCGCGCATCTTCGTCGGCAGAACGATGAGCAACACCGCTGGTCCTGGATGGGTGGTGAACTCGGGGTTTCGGCGTACCGTAAACGGATGCTGGCATTGGCGAAAGACCAGTCGGTGTCCGCCGCGGTGGAGGACTACCTCAAGACGATCTACAAGCTTGAGTCCCGGGGCAACGGGGTGGTCACGACGAACGCGCTGGCCGGCCGGTTGGGCGTGGCGCCGTCTTCGGCCTCGGGGATGCTTCGCAAGCTGGACGAGGCTGGGCTCGTGGAGCATGTGCGCTACCGCGGCGCGCGGCTGACCGAGTCGGGCCGACAGCGCGCCCTGGGGGTATTGCGACGCCACCGGCTGCTTGAGCTCTTCCTTGCCGAGACGCTGGGGATGTCATGGGACCGGGTGCATGAGCAGGCCGAGCTGCTGGAGCACGGTCTGTCGGGCGAGCTCGAAGAGCTGATCGCGGACAAGTTGGGAGATCCGGCACGCGACCCCCACGGGGACCCGATCCCGACCCGGGACGGGCGGGTCGTGGAGGAGCCGACCCGGAGCCTGACCGAGCTCCCGGTTGGGCAGAGGGCGGTTCTTGTGCGGGTCTCGGACTTCGACCCAGAGATGCTGCGCTACCTCGCGAGGTGCGGGGTGGGTCTCGGCGACGCGGTCGAGATACTCGAGAAGGAGCCGTTCGGTGGCGCGCTGCGGGTGCGGTTCGCGGGCCAGGTGCACTCGATCGGTCGCGAGCTGGCCGATGCGATGCGCGTGGAGGTAACGGTATGAGGCACCCCGCAGCCATAACCGGCGCGTCCGTCTCGTGAGCCCGCAGGCGGACACGTCCGCGCTGCGGGTTCCGTCCGAGGAGCTGGACGGTCTCGAGAGCGCCTTGCGTCAGGCTCGCGCCCGGGGCCGGATCAGAGGGGTGCTCGCCTTGCTCGGGCCGGCATTCGTGGCGTCCGTGGCGTATGTCGACCCGGGCAACTTCGCCACGAACGTTGCCGCCGGAGCCAAGTTCGGCTATTCGCTGGCCTGGGTCATCCTGGTGGCCAACCTGATGGCGATGCTCGTGCAGTATCTGTCGGCCAAGCTTGGTGTCGCCACGGGGCTGAACCTGCCCGAGCTGTGCCGGCTGCACATGGGCCGACGCGGGTCGCTGATGCTCTGGGTACAAGCCGAGCTCGTCGCCATGGCCACGGACCTGGCGGAGTTCGTCGGAACGGCGATCGCCTTGAACCTGCTGTTCAAGGTGCCGCTGTTCGGGGCCGGGTTGATCACCGCCGTCGTCGCCTTCGGGATCCTGGCCCTGGAACAACGCGGGTTCCGCAAATTCGAGCTCGCCATCATGGGGCTGCTGCTCATCGTGCTGCTCGGGTTCATCTACGACCTCCTCAAGGTTGGCCCCAACGCCTCTGATGCAGCGCGTGGCCTGATCCCCAGCCTGCACGGCGCGGACAGCATGCTGCTCGCCGTCGGGATCGTCGGCGCGACCGTGATGCCACACGCGATCTACCTGCACTCCGCGCTCACCCAACGCCGCATCCCGTGCCGGAACGAGGCGGAGAAACGCGAGGTGATGCGCTTCCAGCGCCTGGACGTGCTCATCGCCATGACCTTGGCCGGGCTCATCAACCTGAGCATGCTGTTCGTCGCGGCCGGACTGTTCAACAAGACCGGCCACACCAGTGTCGACTCCATCGAGGCTGCGCACGCCAGGCTCGGCCAACTCCTCGGCGGCGGGGCTGCGCTGGCATTCGTCCTCGCGCTGCTCGCCTCGGGCCTGTCGTCCTCCAGTGTCGGGACATACGCCGGACAGATCGTCATGCAGGGCTTCATCCGCCGGCAGATCCCGATCTACCTGCGCCGGACCGTGACCATGGCACCCTCACTGATCGTGCTCGCACTGGGCGTGTCACCCACCAGCGTGCTGGTGCTGTCCCAAGTGGCCCTGTCGTTCGGGATCCCATTCGCACTCGTACCCCTGATCGCGCTCACCCGCCGGCGAGACATCATGGGCTCGTTCGTCAACACCAGCCTCACGACCTGCACGGCGTCCCTCGTCGCCGCAGCCATCATCGCTCTGAACGGCTTCCTGCTCTACGAAACCCTCCTGGCACGCTAAACGCCCTGCTGCGGGGCTATGCCGAGGCCGCGCCGGGCACCGTGCCAGTCCGGGTCCCACCGCCCGAGTCGAAATGGCCCGTCTCTTACCGTGACCGATTCCTTCGCGGCCACCGTCACGACGTCCTGTTCGGCTCGAAGTCGCCGGCAGTCCCGAACGAGAGCATTCCGCCGTGAGGCATACCAGGCGCGCCACTCGCAGTTGAGCACCACAAGGTCTAGGGGCTTCGCGGGTAGATGTGTGTTCGACGGGGACTCCGGGGCCGCCCACGCGCCCAAACGCCTGCCTGCCCGACCGCGCCATTTCGGTGCGTCCAGGTTGCCGGGCTACTCGACCTGCCTGTGACGCCACAGAAGCTTCAAGCGCTGCGAGACCGCGGGCGCTCGACGGCATTCACGGAGTTCGATTATCCTTCCTCCGCCACCTGAGTAGTCGTGGAAGCGCGCGGCGACGGCGAGCATGCGTTGCCAGCCTTCGGAGGTGGCCAGGTCCGCCACAGCCTCGATGAGCTGGTAGTGCAGGACCTCGAGTTTGTCCTCGGTCGCGGGTCGTTCTCGTGTAGACATCGACCGTCACCATCCTCAAGGCGCCGGGCGCGCGGTTGCGGGTGGCAGCGTCGCGCCCTGGCAGATCGGGTCCGACCAGCCGAGATAGCCGCTCCCGCTGACGAACCCGGCATTGAGCTGCGCGAAGGAGAGTAGGTACACCCCGCCGTGGTTGCCGGTGGCGGAGTCGTACACCTCGTTGGACGTGACGAGGATCCGATCGGGGTCGCAGCCGGCGTCGGCCTGGACGACGACGGAGACGTGTCCGGCGGGTCTGCCGGTGTTCCAGAAGACGAAGGAGCCCAACGGTGGGCAAGCGTCGCCCGGGTGGGCGGCGCCTCTTGCGACCATGGCGTTCCAGTGGGCCTTGGCGGTGGTGAACCCCGACCCGAGGTACCCGTAGGCGCGGCACGCCAGCCGGTCGCACAGCTGATGCCAGCCGCTCTTCACGCCGACGTAGGCAAGAGCGGTCTGGACAGCCGTCGTGACGTCGTTCGGGGTGTCGGGCGGGACGACGACGTCGCGGGCACCGCCGAGGGTCGGGATGCACCCGACGTCCGAGGAGTCCAGGGGGCCAGG
>DASVLX010000087.1:0-3615 GCA_036384655.1 Pseudonocardiaceae bacterium | reverse complement strand
CCGCCGCACGCCGGGCGTGCCGGCGGCGGCCAGCGCGGTGTCCCGCACGAGCGCCAGGACCAGCGCCTCGTGCGCTTCGCGCGTGCGGCAACCGCCGTCTGCCGCGCCGAGCAGCCGGGACTTCGCCCGATCCAGGGTCTTCACCGGGATGACCACGTCCACCGAGTGCGTCACCAGCCCATCATTACCCGAATAGTGCTATCCGTGTCGCAGGCAGCGAGAGGGCGCGAAGGCCTAGCATCTGACTCACGCGCTGGACGGGATGGGCAACCGGACGGCGGGATGCGAAGGAGCAGCAGTGGCCAAGCAGGAGCGGGGATTCTGGATCTGGTTCGCGGCGGCCGTGCTGCACCCCGTGTGCTGGCTGTTCGCTCGCCGGGTGAACCGGGGCGTGCACAACATCCCGTCGGAGGGCGGCGGGTTGTTGGTGATGAACCACGTCTCGCATATCGACCCGATCTATGACGGGGTGTTCGTGCACCGGCTGCACCGCCTCCCACATTTCCTGGCCAAGAACACCCTGTGGAAGGGCTGGTTCCTGAGCCATGTGATGGACGGCTGCGGCCAGATCCCCGTCTATCGCAGCTCGGCGGGCGCCCAGGACAGCCTGCGGGACGCCAACCAGGCGCTGCGGGACGGCAAGATCGTGGTCATCTACCCGGAGGGCACGATCACCCGCGACCCCGACGGCTGGCCGATGAAGTCCCGCACGGGCGTGGCCCGACTGGCCCTCAACAACGACATCCCGGTCATCCCGGCGGCCCGCTGGGGCACCCTGGCGATGGTCGACTTCTACCGCAAGAAGTTCCATCTGTTCCCGCGCGGGAAGGTCACCACCGTGGTCGGCGAGCCGATCGACCTGTCCGCCTACCGCGGCAGGCCGATCACGCCGGGCCTGCTGCACGAGGTGACTGAGCTGATCATGCACCGGGTCGCGGAACTGGTCGGCGAGATCCGCGGTGAGACACCGCCACCCGAGCTGTACCAGTGGAACCGCAAGGCGGACAGCATGGCGAGCGACACGGCGACGCGGCCCGCTGCGAGTGAATCATGAGCATTGACCGGCTGGCCGTGCTCGGCGCCGGTTCCTGGGGAACCACGTTCGCGAAGGTGCTCGCCGACGCCGGGCGTGATGTGGTGCTCTGGGCGCGGCGGCCGGAGATCGCCGACGCCATCAACACCAACCACCACAACCCCGACTACCTGCCGGACGTCACGCTGCCGAAGCGGGTCACCGCGACCGCCGACCCGGCCGAGGCACTGGGCGCTGGCGTGGACGCCGTGGTGCTGGCGGTGCCGAGCCAGACCCTGCGCGCCAATCTCGGCCTGTGGCGGGACGCGTTGCCGCCGGACGCGCTGCTCATCAGCCTGGCCAAGGGCGTGGAACTCGGCTCGGGCAAGCGGATGAGCGAGGTCATCCGCGAGGTGGCCGGTGTGCGGGAGGAACGGGTCGCGGTGCTGTCCGGTCCGAACCTGGCCCGGGAGATCGCCGCCGAGCAGCCCACCGCGACGGTGATCGCCTGCGTCGACCACGCCCAGGCGGTCGCCGTGCAGCGGGCCAGCTACAACCACTACTTCCGCCCGTACACCAACACCGACGTGGTCGGCTGCGAGCTGGGCGGGGCCTGCAAGAACGTGATCGCGCTGGCCTGCGGCACGGCCATCGGACTCGGCTACGGCGCCAACACCACCGCCGCGCTGATCACCCGCGGGTTGGCCGAGACGGCCCGGTTGGGGGTCGCGCTCGGCGCCCGGCCACTCACCTTCGCCGGCCTGGCCGGTCTCGGCGACCTGGTCGCCACCTGCTCGTCACCGCTGTCCCGCAACCGGACCTTCGGCGAGCGGCTGGGCGCGGGGGAGAGCGTCGAGCAGGCGCAGCAGGCCACCCACGGGCAGGTCGCCGAGGGGGTCAAGTCCTGCTCATCGATCCGGGAACTGGCCCGCCGCACCGGGGTGGACATGCCGATCACCGATGTGGTGCACCGGATCTGCCACGACGGCGTGGACCCGGCGGAGATGGTCCACGAGCTGCTGGCCCGGGAACGCAAGGCGGAGTGGGACTGACCGGCGTGCACCGGCGGTCCACTCTGTGGAATCGGCTTGACCGTGGCGTAGCGAGCTGACACTCTCGGGCTTGTGTTGTTGCGCGCCATGTTGGACCGGCAGGTTCCTATCGACCTGGGCCGTGTCGCGAGCGCGCTGTGTCCTTGGTGTTGATCTTTTCGCGTTGATGTTCTCGCGTTGATCTCACTGTTGACCCACTGATCAGCACTTCTCAGGCCCGGCCCATGCGCCAGGGCCATCGATTCACCAGGGACTTTGAGGGATTTCCATGTTCGCCGTTCCAGAAAACACCATCGCGGAGCCGGCCGATCTGACCGCCGCGCACCCCGTTCGGATCGCCACCGACTACGCGCGAAACCGCGGCCGGTGGGCGCGGCTGCTCCGCTACGACCCCGACGAGCGCTTCAGCGTCCTCATCGAGGCGAACGACCAGTTCGAGATCTGGCTGCTGAGCTGGCTGCCCGGCCAGCACACCGACCTGCACGACCACGGCGGCGCCACCGGTGCCTTCACGGTCGTGTCCGGCACACTCACCGAATCGACCGCCCGGCAGGACGGATCGGGGGAGCGCAGCCAGCAACTGGTCGCCGGCCAGTCCCGGGCGTTCGGGCCGAACTACATCCACCAGGTTCGGAATCTCGGCGTCGACCCGGCCGTGAGCATCCACGTCTACCGCCCGTTCCGTGTCATGACCCACTACCGCTGAGCGGCACCATCAGCACGGACCGTGCCCGATCCTCTTCCCGTGATCGACGGGTTGCTGGCGGCCACGGCCCTCGTGCACGGTTGGACTCTCGTCACCCGGAACACCGCCGACGTCGCCTCAACCGGTGTCCACCTGTTGAACCCGTTCACCGCAACCATCTGACCGGATGACTTCTCACCGGAACTTGGGCTCCGAAACGATCTTTGTGTACATCAACGCGAGCACGAATCCGGCGCGACGCCGCCTGGGAACGGCCGTGTCGCCCGCAGTTGCTGCGCTCGGCGCGGTGAGCGACATCCAGGAGTGGCTTGTCCTTGGACGAGATGACGTAGCGAGACTCGCTGGCTATGCCGTCGGATCACCCAAGAACTGGCAGCAAGGTCGGGCACCCTATCCAGCGACTGTCCGGCGTCTCTTCGATATCCATGCCTTGGTTGACATCCATGCCTTGGTTGACTCGGTCGTGAGGACGCTTGGTCTCGAACGCGCCCGTCTGTGGTTCTCGGGCGCTGGAGTAACAGGGGAACCACGTCGAGACAGTCTCGGCTCGGCGGAAGGGCTGCGATCGGTCGTCTCTGAGGCTTCGGACCTGATCTTCGAGAAGCCGTCGCTGGTGCCCTTGCTGAATCTCGATGAACAGACCGACATGTCGGAGCCGAGCCCGCACCCCGAACTATTCAGCGGGCAACCGCACGGGTTTCCATAGCATGATCAGCGTTCTTGGCCGGAGTCGCGGGCGATACGCGCCTCGTACTCCGCTGGGGATTCGCCGATCACCTGGGGTGCCACCAGATCCTGGTTGAGGAACAGTTCGCGGTCGGCGTTGATGTCGTATTTGCGCTTGT
>DASVLX010000086.1:0-7794 GCA_036384655.1 Pseudonocardiaceae bacterium | reverse complement strand
TGCTGGCCGGCGACCTGTCGGCCGAGCGGATCGCCTGGTACCGGGACACCCTGACCGCCGGCGCCGAGGCGGCCGGCCGTGAGCTGCCCGCCGGCTTCCCGGTTTGGGGCCTGCTGCGGACCTGTGTGGACGCGGACCCCGAGTATGCGCTGGACCGGGCCGCCCCCGCGCTGGCCGCGGCGGCCAACCACGCCTACCGCGGCGGCTTCGACCACACCGGACTCGACGCCGACACCCAGGACCGCATCGGCGCGTTGCGCGCCGACTACCGGGTGGCCGCGCACAACGACTTCGCGGCGGACCGCGACGGCGTCAACCCCAATGGCGCGCTGGTCCGCCGGCTCGGTCTCGGCGGGCCGCTGGCCGACCGGTTCGGCCTGGTCGGCGACGTGGGCCGGTGCGCGGAACGGCTGCGCGCGCTGGAATCCGCCGGGCTCGATCACCTGGTGATCCGTCCGGTCACCACCGAGCCGCTGAATTTCCTGGCCCGCTGGGCGGATGTGCTGGACGAGTTCGGCCGCTGAGGAACGCGCCCTGGCTGGCGCGAACACCGGCCAGGGCGCCTCTCTTCGTCCCGCCTACCGCTCCAGGGCGCTGCGGCCGGCCTCCAGTCGGGCCACCGGGACGCGGAACGGCGAGCAGGACACGTAGTCGAGCCCGATCTCGTCGAAGAAGTGCACCGAGTCGGGGTCGCCGCCGTGCTCGCCGCAGATCCCGAGATGGAGGTCGGGGCGCACCGCCCGGCCCCGCTCGGCGCCAATCCGCACCAGCTCGCCGACGCCCTCGCGGTCGATGGACTCGAACGGGCTGACACCGAAGATGCCCTTGTCCAGATACGTGGAGAAGAAAGCGGCCTCGACGTCGTCGCGGGAGAAGCCCCACGTCGTCTGCGTCAGATCGTTGGTGCCGAAGGAGAAGAACTCGGCGGCCTCGGCGATCTGCCCGGCGGTCAGGGACGCGCGCGGCAGCTCGATCATCGTGCCGACCAGGAACGTCAGGTCCACGCCGGTCTCCGCGCGCACGTCGTCGGCGACCTGGTTGATGTGCTGCCGGACCGTCTCGAACTCCTGGACGGCCGCCACCACCGGCACCATGATCTCCACGTGCGGATCACCGCCGGCCTGCACGCGCGCGGCGGCGGCCTCCAGGATCGCCCGGGTCTGCATCTCGATCAGGCCGGGGATCACGACCCCGAGTCGTACGCCGCGCAGCCCGAGCATCGGGTTCTGCTCGTGCAGCCGGCGGACCGCCTGCAGCATCCGCTGATCGGCCTCGGCCTTCTCGCCACGCGCCTCGGCCACCGCGACCCGCACCGACACCTCGGTGAGGTCGGGCAGGAACTCGTGCAGCGGTGGGTCGATCAGCCGGATCGTGACGGGCAGACCGTCCATCGCGGCGAGGATGCCCACGAAGTCGGTGCGCTGCAGCGGAAGCAGCTTGGCCAGTTCGGCGGCCTGCTCGTCGGCATCCTCGGCGAGGATCAGCCGCTCGATGTACTGCCGGCGTTCGCCCAGGAACATGTGCTCGGTGCGGCACAGGCCGATACCGGCCGCGCCCATCCGACGGGCCAGCGCCGCGTCCTCGGGGTTGTCGGCATTGGCCCGCACGCCGAGGCGCCGCTGGGCGTCCGCGTGGTTCATGATCCGGTCCACCGCGGTGACCAGCTCGTCCGCCGCGATCTGCGCGGCGGACAGTTCGCCGGCGAAGTACCGCGCCACCGGAGACGGCACGACCGGCACCTCACCGAGGAAGACATCGCCGGTGGTGCCGTCGATGGAGAGGACGTCACCCTCGCTGATCACGATGCCCTTGTTGGCGCCGTCTCCACTGCCGTCGGCGCCTTTCTCCACCCGAATCTCGCGAGCCTTGGTGTCCACGTCGAGCGACTCCGCGCCGGAGATACAGGTCTTGCCCATGCCCCGGGCCACCACGGCGGCGTGGCTGGTCCGGCCGCCGTGGCTGGTGAGGATGCCGGCCGCGGCGATCATGCCGTTCAGGTCGTCGGGGTTCGTCTCCCGGCGCACCAGGATCACCGCCTCGCCGGACCGCGCCCACCGCACCGCCGTGTCCGAGTCGAACACGACCTTGCCGACGGCCGCGCCGGGGCTGGCGTTCATGCCGCGCGCGATCCTCCGCCTGCCGTCCGCCGACTCGTCGAAGCGCGGGAACATCAACTGGGCGAGCTGCGCGCCGGTGACCCGCCGCAGCGCCTCGTCCAGGTCGATGAGCCCCTGGTCGACCAGCTGCGTGGCGATCCGGAACGCGGCCGCGGCGGTGCGCTTGCCGACCCGGGTCTGCAGCATCCACAGCTTGCCGCGCTCGATGGTGAATTCGATGTCACACAGGTCGAGGTAGTGGTTCTCCAGCGTCTCCATGATCGACATCAGCTCGTCGAAGCTGGTCCTGTCGATGCGCCCCAACTCGGGCAGGGGCATCGTGTTGCGGATGCCGGCGACGACGTCCTCGCCCTGCGCGTTCTGCAGATAGTCGCCGTAGACGCCCTGCGCGCCGGACGCCGGGTCACGCGTGAACGCCACGCCGGTGCCCGAGTCCATGCCCAGGTTGCCGAACACCATCGTGCAGATGTTGACCGCCGTGCCCAGGTCGGCCGGGATCCGCTCCTGCCGCCGGTAGATCACCGCGCGCTCGGTGTTCCACGACTGGAACACCGCTCGGATCGCCAGATCCATCTGCTCGCGCGGCTCCTGCGGGAACGGCCGCCCGGCCTTCTCCAGCACGATCGACTTGTAGGTCTCGACCAGCTTGCGCAGGTCATCGGCATCGAGATCGAGGTCCGAGGTCGCGCCCCGGGCCCGCTTCGCCGCCTCCAGCGCGTCGTCGAAGCACTCCCCGTCGATGTCCAGCACGGTCTTGCCGAACATCTGGATCAGCCTGCGGTACGAGTCGAACGCGAAGCGCTCGTTGCCGGCCTTCGCGGCCAGTCCCAGCACCGACCTGTCGTTGAGGCCGACGTTGAGGACCGTCTCCATCATCCCGGGCATGGAGAACTTCGCCCCGGACCGCACCGACACCAGCAGCGGATCATCCGGCTGTCCCAGGCTCCGGCCCACCCTGGCCTCCAGCGCGCGCAGGTGGGTGCTGACCTCGTTGGCGAGCCCCTCGGGCTCGGTCCCGCTGGCCAGGTACGCGGTGCAGGCCTCCGTGGTGATCGTGAACCCGGGCGGCACGGGCAGCCCGATGTTCGTCATCTCGGCTAGGTTCGCGCCCTTGCCACCCAGCAGGTCCTTGAGATCCTTGTTGCCTTCGGCGAAGTCATACACGTACTTGGTCACAGGCGAACTCCGCTCCGGATCATGCGTCAGGGAACCACCACAGTGCACCTCTTCGGGACGTCTGTCGCTCGTTTCATTCCGGTGAACGGAACATGATGTAAGAATTGCGTGTGTGGCGGTGCTTACAGACCGGCTGGACGTGGATCCGAACACCGTGCTGGGCAAGGTCGCGGCGATACTCAGCGCGTTTGGCCCGGAGGACCGCGCGCTGCCGCTTGCCGAACTGGCTCGGCGGACAGGTCTCCAGAAGACGACCGTGCACCGGCTACTCGGCGACCTGACGCGGCTTCGCTGGGTCGAACGGTCCGAGGGCACCTACCGCCTCGGCGCGGGTCTGTTCGAACTCGGCCTTCGCGCCTCGGTCGAGCGCGGCATTCTCGAGGTGGCGATCCCGTTCCTACAGGATCTGTACGAACGAACGCATGAGATCGTCCACCTCGCCGTCCGTGAGGGCATCGAGGTCGTGTACGTGGAGAAGATCGGCGGACATCGACAGGCGCTGAGTCCGTCGCGGATCGGCGGGCGGATGCCTCTGCACTGCACCGCCGTCGGCAAGGCGATACTCGCGTTCTCGCCCGCTGACGTGCTGGCCGAGCGCGTGAAGGCGGGCCTGCCACGGATCACCCCACGGACCATCACGGCGCCGGGCCTGTTGCGGAAGGCGCTCGATCGCGTCGTCGAGACCGGCGTCGCCTACGAGTACGAGGAGTCGGCCGTGGGACTGAACTGCGTCGCCGCGCCGGTCCTGGACGCCGAGGACCGCCCCATCGCGGCCGTCAGCGTCACCGGACCGACGACGCGGTTCCGCCCGGAGGAGCACGCCAACTCGGTACGGGCCGCGGCGGCCGGCATCGCCGCCACCCTGGCTCGGCGCGCCGCCATGTCCTAGCCAGATCCGACTCGCGTTCCGCTCACCGGTACGTCGAGCTGTCCTTCGCGGAGTTCGAGCCCGCACCCTGGGGACAGCGCAGTGACCTATCAGCGCTGACGTATCGAGGCGAGGACGAACAGATGGACCGGACGAAGGTCGCCATCATCGGTTCCGGCAACACCGGAACCGACCCGATGTCCAAGGTTGGCGAGGCGGCGATCCCGATCGTCGCGGCGATCTCGCGGGTGACCGATGTGCTCTACGCCGAGGTGGTCGCCTCGATCGCCGCGAAGTCGGCCGGACCGGCCGCCCGGGCCGGCATCGACGAGTTCGCCGAGACCACCGCGAACGCGATCGAGACCGCGGGCGGCGCGCGACGCGGCAGGGTGATCACCGTCCTGAACCCGGCCCAGCGTCCGGAGATCATGCGCGTCACGATCTTCGCCCTGGTTGGCGATTCGGACGGGGCCGCGATCGAATCCTCGATCCTCGACGCGCTCGCGTCGACCGCCAACGAAGTGCCGGGCTACCACCTCAAGCAGCGGGTGCGGTTCACACCGGTCGGCGACGAGCCGGTGCGCACACTGCTGCCGCCGGGCGCACCGCGGCCGGCCACAAAGGTGTCGGTGTTCCTGGAAGTGGAGGTGTCGGCATGACCGGCAACGTCGTGGACCGCCTGTTCATCCAGGACGTCACGTTGCGTGATGGCATGCACGCGCTTCGCCATCGCATCACTCCGGACAAGGTCCGCGAGATCGTCACCGCGTTGGACGATGCCGGCGTCGACGGCATCGAGGTGTCGCACGGCGATGGTCTGGGCGGCGGCAGCCTGATCTACGGCCCGGGCAGCAACACCGACTGGGAGTGGATCGAGGCCGCCGCGAGCGTGCTCAGGAACGCCCGGCTGACCACGTTGCTGGTGCCGGGAATCGGCACCGTCGCGGACCTGAGGAAGGCGCACGACCTGGGGGTGCGCTCGGTGCGCGTCGCCACGCACTGCACCGAGGCCGACGTCGCCGCCCGGTACATCTCGGCCGCCCGCGAGATCGGCATGGATGTCTCCGGTTTCCTCATGCTCAGCCACATGGCCTCCGCCAGCGAACTGGCGAAGCAGGCCAAACTCATGGAGTCCTACGGCGCGAACTGTGTCTATGTCACCGACTCCGGCGGGCGGCTGATCATGCGGGACATTCGGGAACGCGTCCGGGCCTGCCGCGACATCCTCGACCCCGGCACCGAAATGGGCGTCCACGCCCACGAGAACCTCTCCCTGTCGGTGGCCAACTCCGTGGTGGCGGTCGAGGAAGGCGTCACGCGTGTGGACGCCTCGCTGGCCGGCCAGGGCGCCGGCGCGGGCAACTGTCCGATCGAACCGTTCGTCGCCGTCGCGAACCTCAGTGAGTGGAACCACGGCTGCGACCTGTTCAGGCTGCAGGACGCCGCCGAGGACCTGATCCGCCCACTCTGGGATCGTCCGATCCGCGTCGACCGCGAAACGCTCACCCTCGGCTATGCCGGCGTGTACTCGTCCTTCCTGCGGCACGCCGAGCGGGCCAGCAGGGAATACGGCATCGACACGCGGGCCATCCTGCTGGAGGTCGGCCGCCGTGGCCTGGTCGGCGGGCAGGAGGATCTGATCGTCGACATCGCCCTCGATCTCAAGGCTGAACAGGAACGACCGACCGCGACACCTACCTTGGCTCGATCACGTGGGTCGCGACCCATTCCCGCCAGGCTGTGACGCCCTGCTCCCGCAACACCGTGAGCGCGTCTGGCCCGTAGGCGGAGTTGCCGCGCAGGTCATGGATGATCGCGCCCTCGGCGCTGTCGGCCCGGTGCCGACCCGGTCGCGGTGCCTCGTCGTCGGCTGCCATGATCACTGTCTTCTCCCTCGATTGGTTGGCGGCCAACCTAACCGAGGGGTCTGACAGTCCGTGGGGTTCGGCTCAGGCTCGGCGGTAAAGACTCCATGCGTTGGCGGCGCTGTGGAGTTGTTGTTTCCATGAGCGGGGTTCGTCGTGCGCGATCTGTTCCCAGAGCACGCGGTTGATGGCGGTGAAGGCGTCGATCGCCGCGTCGGATGCGTCGGTCCAGGTGGGAACGGTGGCTGCCCAGGCTTCGGCCTGGTTCGGGGTGTGGCCTTCGGCGATGAGCCACAGGGCGGTGCAGGCGGTGTCGATCCAGGCTGCCCCGAGTGCGGGCCATGCCCAGTCGACCAGTCGCGCGCCGGATTTGGTGATGAGGATGTTGTGCGGGTTGAGGTCGGTGTGCAGCAGTTGGTTTCCGGCGAGCAGGCCGGGGTCGACGTCTGCCTGCCCAGCGGGCTCGGCCCAGCGGTCCGCGATCCGTCGGCATCCGGCCGCAGGGGGTTCCAGTTCGGCGACGTGACCGAGTAGGTCGGCGACGCGGGTCAGGTCCGCCGATGCGGGGGTGAGGTCGGCGGAGTGTCCGTCGAGGTATTCGAATCCGAGCAGGTACCAGCCGTCGGTGTCGACCTGCCACCGCAGCGCGGGCGCGACGGTCTCGACGTAGGGATTGGTCGCGGCCTCACGGCGTAGGGCGGCTGCCCTGTCGCTGTGCGCTCCCTTGGCGAACACGCGGCCGGAGGTGGTGCGGAGGCAGGCGGTGAACGAGGCATTGAGGCCACTGTTGATCACATCGACGTGCCGCACCTCGCCCACCCGGCTCCGGACGGCGTCACGGACCGGACCGGGGAGTTCGTCCCATGCGGTGCGAGCGGTGGCGGAGGTCATGGCCGTGGCGGCGGTCTGTTTGGTCATGCGGTCACCGTCGCGCGGTAGCCGAGGGAGCACAGGCCCTCGGAGAGGAACAGCCGGTCGGATGCCTGCCCGGCGCGGGTTTGGTCGGCGGGTTAGTTGTTGTGTCGATGATCCGAGCCCTGGGAGTCGTGGTTGTCGGTGATCGGCCACTGTTTGCCGTGGGTGTCAACGTATTCGACGCTGATCTGGATTGGGACTTCGGACTTGATGCGTTGGGCCAGTCGGATGCCCTCGGCGGTGAATTCCGTTTCTTCGTCGGGAGTGAACTTCCTGGACGCCGCGGGGTCGTCCTTGTTGAGGCGTTGTTGGTATCGTTCGTCCCATGTCTCGATCGCGGCTCGGAGCTCGTCGCTGAGCGGCACGACCTCGGTGATCTCGTCGGCGAGGTAGTTGTCGGCGGCCTCGTGCCCCACCTTCACCCACAGCGGCCCGGCACCCCAGTCGACGCTCAGCTGGATGGTGATCGGTTCGGTGGAGTCAGTCACTGTAGTGGCCTCAGTAGTCGCACGGCGAGTTGTGTGTGGACGTCGGTGATGCTCATGATCGCGCACCCTATTGAGGAGGACCGACAAACAGGGCTGTCCTGATCGGGCTCAGGGGGTCCAGAGGGTGGGGCCGTGGGCGATGACGAGTCGGGGTGCCAGCCTGCTGTCGGGTGGGGGGAGGGTGATCAGGCCGTCGATGACCTCGGACAGGGTGCCTTCACGCTGCCAGGTGATGTCGCCAGAATCGTTGCAGCGCAGGGCGGCGGTGTCGGTGGTGTAGCGGACGCGGATCGCGTCGGCCCAGCCGGCCGGCCAGGTGCGGATGCCGTGTAATTCCACGACGTCGCCGTCGATCATGGTGGGGA
>DASVLX010000085.1:0-5419 GCA_036384655.1 Pseudonocardiaceae bacterium | reverse complement strand
GGTGACCGGATGCGCGGAGAACCCGACACCGGATGAGCGGGCGGCGACCAGTTCCAGCACACCCACGGCCATCGGCATGTCCCGGTGGTCGCGCCCATGCCGGAGCAGATGCGCTGTGGCGCGCGGCGTGAACATGCTCGCCCAGCAGTGCTGGATCGCGGTGATCACCCGGTCCGGGCCGCGGACGCCGAGATAGGACTCGAACGCGCCCGCGAAGCTGGCGTCGGCCGAGTCCTCCCCCACCGCCGAACTGCGCACGGCGGTGGGCGGGTTCATCCGCAGGCACCGCACGGCCAGCTCCTCGTAGGCGGCGACCACCTCCGAGCGCACCTCCTCGGGCATCGAGGCCGACTTCCCCGCCAAGCGGTGCGCGTCGGCGGTCACCGCGAACCCCTCCGGCACGGTGAGCCCGGCCGAGCGCAGTTCGGCCAGCCGGGCGAGCTTCGGGCCGATGCGCGCCGGCAGGTCTTCGGTGTCGCCCGCGTTGTCCAGCCACAGCACGAACCGGCTCATGACGCGCTCCGCAGCACGGTGACGACACCCCGGTCGCCGTCGACCTCCAACACGTCACCGTCCGCGATGACGGCCGTGGCCAGCGCACATGCCGTCACGGTCGGCACCCCGTACTCGCGCCCGACGATCGCGGCATGCGACATCATGCCGCCGCCGTCGCAGACGCAGGCCGCGATCCGGGCGAACGCCGGCGTCCAGTTCGGCGAGATCGACTCGCAGACCAGCACCTCGCCGGGCAGCACCCGATACAGCTCGTCGGCGTCGCGCAGCACCCGCGCCGTGCCCCGCGCGGTGCCCTTGGCCGCGCCGATCCCGGTGACCCGGTGCACCACCGCACCAGACCGGGCCGCCCTGGTCACCGCGAGGTAGTCGCGGGTCAGGCCGAAGATCTCCACCATGATCGGATCGTCGACGAACTCCGGGATCGTGCCCAGCACCCTGGGCATCGACCCACGCCGCTCGTGCCAGTACTCGAAGTACTGCCGGCGCGCCTCGATGATCGACGCGAACCCCGCGATCGACCCCTGCCGGGTCGCCACCGCCATCAGCTCCGGCCAGAACAGGAACAGCGTGTCGTCCGGCCGCTGCGCGCCGGCTCGCTCGGCGACCGCCAGCGCCGCCCAGCGCAGCGGCAACGCGGCACGCAGGTCGATGTGGAAGTTGTGGTCGTCCTGCCACCAGCGGAAGTTCGCGGCCCGCACCGAGGCCAGCGCCGCGTCGAAGATCCGCTGTTCGCGCAGGGTCAGTTGGGATCTCGCCCGGTCGATCGCGTCCTCGCGTTCGTCATGCAACGCCTTCGCGGCGGCGTCGAAGTCGAAATCATGCTCACCCGCCAGAAACGTCTTGATCGTGCCGAGCACCGGGGTCGGGTCCTCGCGCCAGCTCGGCAGCGCGACATCCGCGGTGCCCTCGGTGCGGAAGCCGTAGACGTCCAGGAAATCGGTGAGCTGCGCGAGCCACCCGCTGGCCGCGCCACCGGCGGCGATCAACTCCGCGTTCAGCCGTTCCGGGTCATGGGCGGCGAAGACTGTTTCGAGCCCGGCCGAGCGGGCCGCGCGGGTCAGCCGCCACAGCTCCCGGTCGGTCTCCGCGATTTTGGTGTCGTAGCCCTGCAGGAACTTGCCGATCTCGTCTGAATCGATTCCCAGCTCGGAGCAGACACCGCAGAACCCCCGGAAGTTCGCGAGCAGCGGATACATCATCGCGAAGTGGATCTCGAACGCCCGCCGGTGGTAGGCGCGCGCCTCGCGGAGCAGCGGGGCCAGTCGCTCCAGCGGCACACTGCGGAAGTCGATACCGCGGAAGTACTGGAACCCCTCGTCGAGTTCGGCGACATGCCGCGCCCAGGTGCTCTCGAAATCGTGCAGGAAGCCGGGCAGATAACGGCGCATCCGGTCCATCCGCCGCTGGACCTCCTGCGGGCTGTTCACCGGGATCGACGCCGCGTAGGTGTGGGTGCCCGCGATCCGCTGGGCGACACCCCGGCCGGTGGGCAACGGCATCAGCTCGGCGGCGAACTGGGTGCCCCACCCGTAGCCGTCCTCGTTCCACAGCAGCCCGAGCGGTGTCAGCCCGCGTGACCAGTGGAAATCCAGGAACCAGAACCGCGACTCGTCCTCCTTGGAGAACGTGCCGAACGGCTCGACGACGAACGGCGCGTGCCCGTAGGCGGGACGGAACCCTGGGTACCACTCGTCGGTGACGAACTCGTCGACCGGGACAACGCTGTCGGCCACTGCCACAGCATTACCCGCGAAGCACCGCCAAGTCGAGTGCGAGTCGGCGAGTCGGGCTTGGGTGGTGGGGAGAGAGGCGTCGCGTGACCGTCAGAAGGAACCGGGCAACGGGGAAGTGCCCGGGCTTCACGCCTCTCTCCCCACCGCTGGCCGCGCCGATGGGTTGCCACACCTCGGGGTGGCACGGCCATGCCAAAGACGCTAGAAACGATCAGTTGTCCGAGATTGCCACGGTGGCAACATTTACCGAGATCACCCGATCGGATTACACAGGAAGCCCAGAGCGATATGCCATGCCTCGCAATTCCAGACCGACGGCATCGTGCTTCGCCCGCGACAGCAGCTCCACAAGTACTGACCGCGTGAACGGGTGCCGGTGCACAAGTTCGGGGCTGATCCGCTCGGCGCGGCGCAGCATCGCGACCGCCGCCGTGCGCTGGTGTGGCAGGTGGGCGAGGGCACGGCCGTATTCGCGCCAGTAGACGGCCTGGCGGGCGCGCACCGGCAGGACCGCCGGGTTGATGCTCTCGGCGATTTTGGCCGCCTCGGCGTGCTCGCCCGTTTCGAGAGCCACCTGCATCCGCCACACACCAACATTGGCGGGTCCGAAGCCGAAGCCCAACAGATTCGTGTCGCCCGTGCGTTGAGACAACTCGGTTGCCTGGTCCAGAGCCGATTCTTGGCCTGCGCGGTCATGACCGGCCGCCGAGATGAGTGACCGCGCCAATGCCAAGGAACCGGCGAGCTGTATTTCCTGAGTGCTGGTCAGCGGGATTGTGGTCTCGCGCAGCAGCCGGGAGGCGAGATCGATGGCACCGGCGCTGAGCAGGCCCAGTGCGCTGCCGTAGGAGCTGATGGCCAGCGGAATTGGCTCGTCCAGGCGCTCAGCTGCCTGGCGGGCCAGGGTTGCCGCTTGCCAGGTGAGATCAACAGGCGCGCCGATAGCTGCCAGCCACGCCTGGGTGCCCTGTATGTGGGCGAGTGTGAGTAGCCGGAGGACATCTCGCTGGTCCCGGTGGCTGGTCAGCGTCGTGTGCAGATCAGCGATGAGCGACGGCAACATCTCGCCGACCGTGGCGCTGTCGGCGTCGTTCTGCGCCGCGACGATCTGCGTGACGCGCATGGTGAGCTGGTCAATCGGTTGCGCGCGGCCGCTGGGCTCGCCGATCTGAACGGCCAGCAGTGCTGTGCGCACGCGGTCGAGCGCGTGATCGTCGGTGTCGATTCCCGGAGCAGCCAGTGGCGCTCCGGTGATCTCGCTGGGCGCGACCTCCAGCGCGGCGGCTAGCTTCACGATCAGCGAGCGCCGTTCGAGAGCCCGCTCGCCGGACTCCAAACGGGACAGGTAGCTGGTCGAGATCCCAGCCAGACCGGCGATCACCGCGAGGGACTTTCCTCGCGCCTGCCTGATCTGGCGTAGCCGATGACCGATCTCATCCGCCATGATCAACCTCCGCCCGAGAGGTCTCCTTCTGGAGAGTTCAGCCTAGCGGACGGCACTAGTCAGGTGCAGTTGCACCTGACTAGTGCGTCAGTGACAGATCAGGTCTTGCTGCCAAAGAGGCTCCACGAACGACACGAGCCAGAACGAGGCCGTTGACGCCGGCACCACGGAGGAACGACTATGAGCAACGTGGCCGAGAGCGCACGTCCGGCGTCGTCCGACGAAGGATTCGACGAGGTGCTTGACTCGATCGCTGACAGTTTCGCCAGATCTCCGCGATCGCCGGTCTTGGGCAGCCCCGCCGACCACGGCCTCGAGTTCGAGAACGTCACCTTCCCCTCCGAAGACGGCACGCCGCTCGAAGGCTGGTTCGTGCCCGCAGCGGCGAGGACAGTCGTGATCGTCAACCATCCGCGCTTCTTCAGCCGTTCCGGGCTTCCGGCAAGTGTCGAGCCATGGCGCACGATGTTCGAAGCCACCGGGAACGACATCGACGTCGATCTCGTCCCCGACATTGCGCTTCTCCACGCGGAAGGCTACGACGTACTCGTATACGACCTGCGCAACTTCGGTCTTAGCGGCGCCGCAAACGGCGGCGTCACCAGCAGTGGCAATCTCGAGTCGCGCGACGTCATCGGCTCTCTCAACTACGTCCGCTCGCGCCCCGAGTTGCGGAACGCAAATATCGCACTGTTCAGCCGTTGCCTGGGAGCCGATGCGACCATCTTCGGCATGGCACGCGCGCCCGAGGTATTCGCCGATGTCCGTTGCCTCATCGCCTGCCAGCCACTCTCACCGCGAATGGTGATCGAGCGCAGCTTCGAGCGCGCCAACATTCCCCTTGAACTGATCCCCGAGCTCGACCGGCGCATCAGGCTCCGGACCAGTTTCACCCTCGACGACATGTCCCCGACCGTCGCGGCGCGAGCCATCCACATTCCCACCCTCATCTACCAAGTGCACGACGACCTCATGACCAGGCCCAGTGACGTCCGAGCCATTTTCGATGCCATTCCCGACAATGACCCGTCGGGCCGACCTGTCCCTAAGGACTTGTTCTGGATTCATGACACCACTCGGCGCTGGGACGGCTACCTCCACTTCCAGCGGGAACCTTCACGCGTTCTCGAGTGGCTTGCGCGGTACGCCGCCTAGTGTCCCGGTGAAACAACCGCTGAGAATACTGACCACCACGATCGGTGTGTGTGGATCTGTCGCGGTGCGATTGGTGTACGGGCGGCGACGTAGACAAGACGTCGAGAGCGGTCTTCGCTAGGCGCGGAGTCCGGGGCGCCGTCACGGGAGAGACCGACAACGTCGACAAGGTGCAGGCCCAGTGAGCTATGTGAGCCGGTTGGTGCGGGGTTTCTGTTGCGGGTCGATGAATGGGGGCGGGGTGAAGGTGGGAATTCCACCGTCCATCGTCATACGCCAGTCGGATTTATGGACGAGCACATGATGGCGGCGACAGAGGGTGGCGAGGTTCTGGATTTTCGTCTGGCCGCCGTCGAGCCAGTGCGCGACGTGATGCACATCCGCCCACTGGGCCGGCCGGGCGCAGTTCGGGAACACGCAGCAGCCGTGATCGCGGAGCATCACCGCCTTCCGCATCGCGGTGGGAACCGTGCGGGTGGCCCGCCCGACATCCAACGGCTCGCTCCGGGACCCCAACACCACGGGCACGACCTCGCAATCACAGGCGATCCGGCGGGCTGCGGCCGCCGAC
>DASVLX010000084.1:0-70995 GCA_036384655.1 Pseudonocardiaceae bacterium | reverse complement strand
GGCGGATCCAACGCGATCGGCATCTTCCACGGCTTCATCGACGATCCGGGCGTGCGACTGGTCGGCTTCGAGCCGGCCGGGCGCGGCATCGAGACCGGCGAGCACGGCGCGACCCTGACCGCGGGCACACCCGGGCTGCTGCACGGCAGCCGGTCGTATCTGCTGCAGGACGACGATGGTCAGATCGTCGAGGCGTACTCGATCTCGGCGGGCCTGGACTATCCGGGTGTCGGCCCCGAGCACTCCTACCTGAAGGACATCGGGCGCGCCGAGTACCAAGCCATCACGGACGCCGAGGCGATGGACGCCTTCCGGCTGCTGTCCCGCACCGAGGGCATCATCCCCGCGATCGAGTCCGCGCACGCGCTCGCCGGCGCGATCAAGATCGGGCAGGAACTGGGCCCGGACGGACTGATCATCGTGAGCCTGTCGGGCCGCGGCGACAAGGACATGGACACCGCGTCCTCCTGGTTCGGCCTGGCGGACGAGCCGGCCGGGGAGGATGACTGAGCATGGGACGACTGGACCCGCTGTTCGCCGAGACGCGAGCGGCCGGGCGGGCCGCGCTGATCGGCTACCTGCCCGCCGGCTTCCCGACCGTCGAGGGCTCCAAGACGCTGCTGGCCGCGCTGCTCGACTCGGGCTGCGACCTGGTCGAGGTCGGCGTGCCGTTCTCGGATCCGGTGCTGGACGGCCCGACCATCCAGGCCGCCACCACCGAGGCACTACGGGCAGGGTTCCGGGTGCGCGAGACGTTCGGCGTCGTCGAGTCGGTGGCGAGGGCCGGCGGCCGCGCGGTCGTGATGACCTACTGGAACCCCGTGTACAAGTACGGCGTCGACCGGTTCGCCCGTGACCTGGCCTCGGCCGGTGGCCTCGGGATCATCACCCCGGACCTGGTGCCCGACGAGGGCGCCGAGTGGATCGCCGCGTCGAAGGCCCATGACCTGGACCGGATCTTCCTGCTCGCGCCGTCGTCCACGCATGAGCGGATCGCCATGACCACCAAGGTCACCAGCGGTTTCGTGTATGCCGCGTCGGTGATGGGCGTGACCGGGGCACGGAACTCGGTCGGCTCGGCCGCGCCGGACCTGGTGCGTCGCATCCGGACGCACACCGATCTGCCCATCGGGGTGGGGCTCGGGGTGCGCAACGGCGCCCAGGCCGCCGAGATCGCGTCGTTCGCGGACGCGGTGATCGTCGGGTCGGCGTTCGTCACCCGCTCGCGGGAGGGCGTCGAGCCGCTGCGGGAGCTGGTGCGGGAACTGGCCGAGGGCGTGCGCGCCCCGGCCGGCGCCGCCACCATCGGATGAGGGTTTGCAGTAGCCCGGTTTGGGCGCTGTAATCAACAGTATAATCTGTTGCGTGTGTTCATGGATCTCGCCGGCAGTCGTCCGGCGTGTCACACTGTTGATGACCAGATGGATTTCGGAGGTGAGCCCTCATGGCCATGCCCATCGGAGCGAGCGCGCTGGCGCTCCATGCCAAGGCATGGACGCTCGATGAGGTGCTCGCACTTCCCGAGGACGAGGGCTACCGGGCTGAGCTCATCGATGGGGCCGTGCACGTGAGTCCGGCTCCTGGCCTGGCACATCAGCGGGTCCTGCAACGGCTCCAACTCGCGCTGATTGACGCGGCTCCGCCCCAGTTCGAGGTTCTTCCCGGCATCAACGTGGTGCTGAACGGCTGCCGACTGCTCATCCCCGATCTGGCCGTCATCAACGCACCCGGACTCGACGCGGTGTGTTGCACGGCGGACGAGCTGGTGCTGGCCGTGGAAGTGATCTCACCGTCCTCGCGGGTCTACGACAACGCCGCGAAGCGGCAGTTGTACGCGGAGGCGGACGTGCCGTTCCTCATGGTGGTCGATCCGGACACTGACCCCGTGTCGGCGATCGCGTACGAACTGCGCGGCGACGAATATCGGGAGATGGCCCGTTCCCGGCGCGGCGTGCTGCGGCTTGACCTGCCATTCGCGGCCAGGGTGGACTTCACTCGTTCGGGCCGTTGACGCCAATTTCGCACGCGCACACTACGGTGTTGTCGTGACCTCTCTGGCCATGTCATCGGCCCTGTCAACGCCACTGCACAGCTACATCCCCAGCCCGCCGCAGGGGGTGTGGTTCGTAGGCCCGATCCCGATCCGGGCCTACGCGGTGTTCATCATCATCGGCATCATCGTCGCGATCTGGTGGGGCGACCGCCGCTACATCGCCCGCGGCGGCCAACCGGGCGCCGTGCTGGACATCGCGATCTGGGCGGTGCCGTTCGGCCTGGTGGGCGGCCGGCTCTACCACGTGGCCACCGACTGGTGGCGGTACTTCGGCGCGAACGGTGACCCGATCGGCGCCCTCAAGATCTGGGACGGCGGGCTGGGCATCCCCGGCGCGGTCGCGCTCGGCGCGGTCGGCGCCTGGATCGGCTGCCGGCGGCGCGGCATCCCGCTGCCGTTCATGGCCGACGCCATCGCCCCGGGAGTGGTTGCCGCGCAGGCGATCGGCCGCATCGGCAACTACTTCAACCAGGAGCTGTACGGCGATCCCACGACCCTGCCGTGGGGCCTGGAGATCTTCCAACGGGTCGATCCGAGCACCGGCCAGATCGACATGCTCAACGGTGTGGCCATCAACCACATCCCGACCGCCATCGTTCAGCCCACCTTCCTGTACGAGCTGATCTGGGACCTGCTGGTGGCGGCCGGCGTGGTGATCGTGGACCGCCGGCTGCGCCTCGGCCACGGCCGGGCCCTGGCCGTGTACGTGGGTGGCTACGCGTTCGGTCGGTTCTGGATCGAGATGATGCGCTCCGACCAGGCGACGCACGTGTTCGGCGTGCGGATCAACGTCTGGGTGATGTCGCTGGTGTTCATCGGCGCGGTCGTCTACTACATCCTGGCGGGCCGTCGTGGTCCCCGGGAGGACCCGACGACGTTCGGCGACTACCCACGGCCCGAGGCCGAGGCGGCGGAGGGTGTGGCGGACGGTGCGGCCGACGGAGCTCCGCCGGCCGCCGGGAACGAACCGGCTGGTCCGGACGAACCGGGCGCGACGGCCCAGCCCGCGCACGCCCTCAGCACCGGTCCCGATGTTGTTTCGGACGGCCCCGCCGAGGGGCCCGCGTAGCACCGACTGTTAACCCGGCGTTCGCCATCACCGGCGGCCACGGCCCGCGGCCCGGCGACACCGCCAGCCCCGCCGCACAGGTCATCGTTGTCGAAATGACGCCGCCGCTACCAGGGGTTTCGACGTATGATGGCCGAAGCTCAACGAATCCTTAGCAGTACGAAGCGTTCGATCATCGTTACGGAGTGTCGTCCTACAGACCATCAGTGTTAGCGCAAGATGGCAAGGATCACCGTTTCGTCGGTAGACGAATGTTTCGTGGCTGTTAGAGTCGTGTCAATATCGCGGGCCGTCGCCGTCCCGTATTGGGCACATGTCTTTCTTCCACCACAAGCGAGGACGACGAGGGAGGTCTTCTGGCTGTGATCTTCTCCGCCATCCCCGGCCCGCAGGGCCTATATGACCCATCCGAAGAAAAGGACGCGTGTGGCGTCGCCATGGTTGCCGACATCCTCGGCAGGCGGTCACACGGGATCGTGGTCGACGGGCTGGCGGCGCTGGCCAACCTGGACCACCGCGGGGCGGCAGGCGCCGAGCCAACCAGTGGCGACGGGGCTGGAATCCTCATCCAGCTTCCCGATCGCCTTTTCCGCGACGAGGTGAGTTTCGAACTGCCCGAGCCCGTTGAGGCCGGTCAGAACACCTACGCCGCCGGGATCGCGTTCCTACCCGCGGACGACGAAACGCGCGTCCGTTCGATGGAACTGATCGAGAAGATCGCTGGCGAGGAGGGCCTCCGGGTCCTGGGCTGGCGTGATCTACCGGTGGCGCCCGACGCCGCCGGTGTAGGCCCGACCGCCCGGTCCGTGATGCCGTACTTCCGCATGCTGTTCCTGACCGGGACCGAGGACGCCGAGGGACGATGTCCGGCCGGCATCGAGCTCGACCGGCTGACGTTCTGCCTGCGTAAGCGCGCCGAGCACGAGACCAACGTCGCCGGCTGTGGGGTGTACTTCCCGTCGCTGTCCGCGCGCACCATCGCGTACAAGGGCATGCTGACCACCACCCAGCTGCCGGTGTTCTTCCCCGACCTCACGGACGAGCGTCTGACCAGTGCGATCGCCCTGGTGCACAGTCGCTTCTCCACCAACACCTTCCCGAGCTGGCCGCTGGCCCACCCGTACCGGTACGTTGCCCACAACGGGGAGATCAACACCATCCGTGGCAACCGGAACCGGATGCGGGCCCGCGAGGCGCTGCTGAGGTCCGCGAACCTGCCCGGCGACCTGACCCGGCTGTTCCCGATCTGCGACCCGGAGGGCTCGGACTCCGCGTCCCTGGACGAGGTTCTGGAGCTGCTCCACCTCGGTGGCCGCAGCCTGGCGCACTCCGTGCTGATGATGATCCCGGAGGCGTGGGAGAACAACACCACCATGGATCCGAAGCGGCGCGCGTTCTACCAGTTCCACGCCAGCCTGATGGAGCCCTGGGACGGCCCGGCCTGTGTCACCTTCACCGACGGCACGATCGTCGGCGCGGTACTCGACCGCAACGGCCTGCGCCCGGCGCGCTGGTGGTGTACCTCCGATCACCGCGTCGTGCTGGCCAGTGAGGCCGGCGTGCTCGACATCGCGCCGGAGAAGGTGGTCGCCAAGGGTCGCGTCGAGCCCGGCCGGATGTTCCTGGTCGACACGGCCGAGGGCCGGATCGTCGACGACAACGAGGTGAAGAGCCGGCTCGCCAGCAAGCACCCCTACGAGGAGTGGCTGCACGCGGGCCTGCTGCACCTCGCCGACCTGCCGGAACGCGAACACGTCACGCAGAGCCACGAATCGGTGGTCCGTCGCCAGCTGGCCTTCGGATACACCGAGGAGGAACTGCGCGTCCTGATGGCGCCGATGGCGGAGAAGGGTGCCGAACCGATCGGCTCGATGGGCTCCGACACCCCGGTCGCCGTGCTGTCCAAGCGGTCCCGGCTGCTCTACGACTACTTCGCGCAGAACTTCGCGCAGGTCACCAACCCACCGTTGGACGCCATCCGCGAGGAGATCGTCACCTCGGTATCCCGGATCATGGGCCCCGAGCAGAACCTGCTGGAGCCCGGTCCGGTGTCCTGCCGGCACATCACGCTGCCCCAGCCGGTCATCGACAACGACGAGCTCGCCAAGCTGATCCACATCAACGACGACGGTGACCTGCCCGGTTTCGCGTGCACCGTGCTGTCCGGCCTCTACGAGGTGGACGGCGGCGGCGAGGCGCTGGCGGCGGCCGTCGAGCGGGTGCGCCGCCAGGCGTCCGAGGCGATCGAGGGCGGCGCCCGCACGCTGGTGCTGTCCGACCGCGACTCGGATCACCGGATGGCGCCGATCCCGTCGCTGCTGCTGGTGTCGGCGGTGCACCACCACCTCATCCGCACCAAGGAGCGGCTGCGGGTCGCCCTCGTGGTGGAGACCGGCGACGCCCGCGAGGTCCACCACATCGCGCTGCTGCTCGCCTACGGCGCCGCGGCCGTGAACCCCTACCTTGCCTTCGAGACCATCGAGGACATGGTGGCGCGCGGCTCGATCACCGGCGTCGAGCCGTCCACCGCGGTGCACAACTACGCCAAGGCCCTCGTCAAGGGTGTTCTGAAGATCATGTCGAAGATGGGCATCTCGACCGTCGGTGGCTACACCGCGGCCCAGGTGTTCGAGTCCGTCGGCCTGTCCCAGAAGATCCTGGACGAGTACTTCACCGGCACGGTGTCCAAGCTCGGCGGCGTCGCGATGGACGTGCTCGCCGAGGAGGTCGCCGCGCGGCACCGGCGCGCCTACCCCGACAACCCCACCGACCGGGTGCACCGGCGGCTGGAGGTCGGCGGCGAGTACGCCTACCGGCGCGAGGGTGAGCAGCACATGTTCACCCCGGAGACGGTGTTCCTGCTGCAGCAGGCCACCAGGACCGGCCGCGAGGACATCTACCACCGCTACACCACCGAGATCGAACGGATCGGCCGCGAGGGCGGCGTGCTACGCGGGCTGTTCAAGTTCCGCAAGGACGACCGCACCCCGATCCCGGTCGACGAGGTCGAGTCGATCGAGTCGATCCTGACCCGGTTCAACACCGGCGCGATGTCCTACGGCGCCATCTCCGCCGAGGCCCACGAGACGCTCGCCATGGCGATGAACCACCTCGGCGGCCGGTCCAACAGCGGTGAGGGCGGCGAGGACCCGGACCGGCTCTACGACCCGAACCGGGTGTCCAAGGTCAAGCAGGTCGCCAGCGGGCGGTTCGGCGTGACCAGCGAGTACCTGGTCAACGCCACCGACATCCAGATCAAGATGGCGCAGGGCGCGAAGCCCGGCGAGGGCGGTCAGCTACCCGCCTACAAGGTCTACCCGTGGATCGCCCGCACCCGGCACTCCACGCCCGGGGTCGGCCTGATCTCGCCGCCGCCGCACCACGACATCTACTCGATCGAGGACCTGGCGCAGCTCATCCACGACCTGAAGAACGCCAACGAGAACGCTCGCATCCACGTGAAGCTGGTCAGCGAGCTGGGCATCGGCACGGTCGCGGCGGGCGTGTCCAAGGCGCACGCCGACGTCGTACTGATCTCCGGCCATGACGGTGGCACCGGCGCCTCGCCGCTGAACTCGCTCAAGCACGCCGGCACCCCATGGGAGATCGGCCTCGCCGAAACCCAGCAGACCCTGGTGCTCAACGGGTTGCGGGACCGGATCACCGTGCAGGTCGACGGTGCCATGCGGACCGGCCGGGACGTCGTGGTGGCGGCCCTGCTCGGCGCCGAGGAGTACGGCTTCGCGACGGCACCGCTGATCGCGGCCGGCTGCGTGATGATGCGCGTCTGCCACCTGGACACCTGCCCGGTCGGCGTCGCGACCCAGAACCCGGTGCTGCGCGAGCGCTACACCGGCAAGGTCGAGCACGTCGAGCAGTTCTTCCGGTTCATCGCCCAGGAGGTCCGGGAACGGCTGGCGGAGTTGGGTCTCCACAGCCTCGACGAGGCCATCGGGCATGCCGAGCTGCTGGACGTCGACGCCGCCGTGGACCACTGGAAGGCGCATGGTCTCGACCTCACGCCGGTCTTCGCCGTGCCGGAGAACCGCTACGGTTCGCCGCGTCGCCGGGTCCGGGAGCAGGACCACGGCCTGGAACACGCACTGGACCGCACGCTGATCCAGCTCGCCGAGGCGGCCCTGGAGGACGCCCACCCGGTCGCGCTGGAAATGCCGGTCCGCAACGTCAACCGCACGGTCGGCACCCTGCTGGGCGCCGAGGTCACCCGCCGCTACGGCGGCGAGGGCCTGCCGGACGACACGATCCACGTCACGCTGACCGGCTCGGCCGGGCAGTCGCTCGGCGCGTTCCTGCCCTCGGGTATCACCATCGACATGGTTGGTGACGCCAACGACTACGTCGGCAAGGGCCTGTCCGGCGGCCGGATCGTCGTCCGGCCCGACCCGGACGCGACCTTCCGCGCCGAGGACCAGGTCATCGGCGGCAACGTGATCGGCTACGGCGCCACCAGCGGCGAGCTGTTCCTGCGTGGCCGGGTCGGCGTGCGGTTCGCGGTCCGTAACTCCGGCGCGCTGGCGGTCTGCGAGGGCGCGGGCGACCACGCCTTCGAGTACATGACCGGTGGACGGGCGGTGGTGCTCGGACCCACCGGCCGCAATCTCGCCGCTGGCATGTCCGGCGGCATCGGCTACGTACTCGACCTCAAGGCATGGCAGGTCAACCAGGAGATGGTCGATCTACAACGACCATCCAGCGACGATCTGCGCTGGCTGCGCGAGGTGGTGCGACGGCACCACGAGCTCACCGGGTCGACGGTCGCCGCGTCGCTGCTGGGTGACTGGCCGCGTCGGTCGGCGGCGTTCACCAAGGTGATGCCACGCGACTACCAGCGAGTGTTGGAGGCCGAGCGGCTCGCCCGAGCCCAGGGCCGCGATGTGGACGAGGCGATCATGGAGGCCAGCCGTGGCTGACCCTTCCGGCTTCCTCAAGTACAAGCGTTCCGACATGCCCAAGCGCCCGATCGACGAGCGGACGCGTGACTGGCACGAGGTCTACGCGATCGACCTGCCCGATCCGGAGGAACGCAAGGATCGGGACCGCGCGGTGCGCCTGCAGGCGGCGCGCTGCATGGACTGCGGGATTCCGTTCTGCCACTCGGGCTCCGCGGGCTGCCCGCTCGGGAACCTGATTCCGGAGTGGAATGACCTGGTCCGCCGGGGTGACTGGGCGCAGGCCAGCGAGCGGCTGCACGCGACCAACAACTTCCCGGAGTTCACCGGGCGGTTGTGTCCGGCGCCCTGCGAGTCCGCCTGCGTGCTGTCGATCTCGCCGTTGGCCGGTGGTCCGGTGACGATCAAGCGGGTCGAGGAGACCATCGCGGACGTGTCCTGGGAGCGCGATCTGGTGCGCCCGCAGCAGTCCGTGGTGACCTCCGGCAGGCGGGTCGCCGTGGTCGGCTCGGGTCCGGCCGGACTGGCCGCCGCCCAGCAGCTCACCCGGGCCGGGCATGAGGTCACCGTGTTCGAGCGGGACGACCGGCTCGGCGGGCTGCTCCGCTACGGCATCCCCGAGTACAAGCTGGAAAAGTCCGTTCTGGACCGTCGGCTGGTGCAGTTGCGGGCCGAGGGAACGAAGTTCGTGACGAGCTGCGAGGTCGGTGGGGACAAGCCCGGTGACCTCTCGGTCCAGGACCTGCGCGCCCAGTTCGACGCGGTGGTGCTCGCGGTCGGCGCGCTGCGCGGCCGCGATGCTCCCGAGATTCCGGGCCGCGACCTGGCGGGCGTGCACCTGGCGATGGAGCATCTGGTGCCGGCCAACCGCGCCTGCGAGGGCGACGGACCCACCACGATCGACGCCAAGGGCAAGCATGTCGTGATCATCGGCGGTGGGGACACGGCGGCGGACTGCTACGGCACGTCAACCCGTCAGGGCGCGGCCTCGGTGACCCAGCTCGACCAGTATCCGAAGCCGCCGAACGACCGCGACGAGGACGTCACGCCCTGGCCGACCTGGCCGTGGATCCTGCGCACCTACCCCGCGCACGAGGAGGGCGGCGAGCGCAAGTTCGGCGTCGCGGTGCAGCGGTTCGTGGCCGACGACGAGGGTCATGTGCGCGCGGTCGAACTGCGCGAGGTCAAGGTGCGCCGGGACCGCGAGAAGGGCATCCGCGAGGTCGTCCCGGTGTCCGACGAGGTCACCACCATCCCCGCCGACCTGGTCCTGCTGGCGATCGGTTTCGCCGGCGTGGAACACATGCCCCTGCTGGACGGCCTCGGCCTGTCGCTGGCCAGGCGCGGCAACCTGGACTGCGGTCCGGACTGGCAGACGGACGCGCCCGGCGTGTTCGTCTGCGGGGACGCGCATCGTGGCGCCTCCCTCGTGGTGTGGGCGATCGCCGAGGGCCGGGCCACCGCGAACGCGGTGGACGGCTACCTCACCGGGGACTCCGACCTGCCCGCTCCCGTGGTCTACGACCAGCACCCGCTGACGGTGCGCTGACCCGGCGCGCTGACGGTTCCGGCAGCGTCGCCGGGTACCGGTGCGTGGTCGACGCGCATGTCCGATCGGCACGCGCGTCGACCACACATCAAAACGATCATCGGCGACCTGTCGGGCACGGGTCGTAGGCTTTCTGCCATGGCTGTCTCGTTCACCGGATTCGGAGAGGGCGCCGTCGAGTTCTACGACGGCATCGTCGCGGACAACTCGAAGGCCTACTGGACGGACCACCGGGACGTCTACGAGACCGACGTGCGTGCCCCGATGCTCGCGCTGCTCGCTGAGCTGGCCGAGGAGTTCGCGGACATGGGCCGGCCCAAGGTGTTCCGTCCGTACCGGGATGTCCGGTTCGCCAAGGACAAGTCGCCCTACAAGACCCACTGCGGCGCGGTGATCGAGCACGCCAGGGGAGGCGGGGCGTACTACGTCCAGCTCGGTTCGGAGGGGCTGGCGGTCGGCGGCGGCTGCTACCACATGGCGTCCGACCAGTTGGCCCGCTACCGGACCGCGGTGGCGGAGGACCGCCGAGGCAAGGAACTCCAGGGCATCCTGGGCCGGCTTTCCCGCACGGGCTGGGAGATCCACGGCGAACAGCTCCGCACCGCCCCGCGCGGCTTCACCGCCGACCACGAGCGCATCGACCTCCTGCGCCGCAAGGCCCTGTATGGCATGGTTGCCTTCGAGCCCGATGACGCTCTCCATGAGCGGCGTACTCTTGATCGCGTCAAGAAGAGCTGGCGGCAGATCCGCCCGCTCAATGACTGGGTGGCCGACCACGTTGGCCAACCGGATTCTCAGGAATGACCTGCGAGTGAACAGGTCACTTATGGTCCAGCAACTCCCCGAGTCTCGCTGGATCGGTCCAGGGGGCAGGTTTAAGCTGTGACACTTGTGAGCCGACGAGCAAAGATCGTCTGTACCATGGGTCCGGCGACCAGCACCGCGGACAAGGTCCGTGAGCTGGTCGAGGGCGGCATGGACGTGGCAAGGCTGAACTTCAGCCACGGCAGTCACGCCGACCACAAACAGATCTATGACATCGTGCGCGCGGCATCGGACGAGTCCGGTAGGGCCGTGGGCATTCTCGCCGATCTTCAGGGCCCGAAGATTCGGCTTGGCACGTTCGCCGCGGGTCCGGTCGAGTGGTCCACCGGAGACACGGTCCGGATCACCGTCGAGGACATCGAGGGCACCCACGACCGCGTCGCCACCACCTACAAGGGCCTGGCCAGGGACGCCAGGGTCGGAGACCGGATGCTGGTCGACGACGGCAAGATCGCGCTGCGGGTCAAGGAAGTGCAGGGTTCGGACGTTGTCGCCGAGGTGACCGAGGGCGGCACGGTGTCCAACCACAAGGGCCTTTCGTTGCCAGGCATGGATGTCTCGGTGCCGGCACTGTCCGAGAAGGACATCGAGGACCTGGAGTTCGCGCTGCAGCTCGGCGTCGACTTCATCGCGCTGTCGTTCGTGCGTTCCCCGGCCGACATCGACCTGGTCCACCAGGTCATGGACCGGATGGGCCGTGGCCGGCTGCCGGTGGTCGCCAAGGTCGAGAAGCCGGAGGCCGTCGACAACCTGGAGGCCATCGTGCTCGCCTTCGACGGCGTCATGGTGGCTCGCGGTGACCTCGGCGTGGAACTGCCGTTGGAGCAGGTGCCGCTGGTGCAGAAGCGGGCCATCCAGATGGCCCGGGAGAACGCCAAACCGGTCATCGTGGCGACCCAGATGCTCGACTCGATGATCACCAACTCGCGGCCGACCCGCGCGGAGGCGTCCGACGTGGCGAACGCCGTGCTGGACGGCGCCGATGCGGTGATGCTCTCCGGTGAGACGAGCGTGGGCCGGTACCCGATCGAGACGGTGCGCACCATGGCCCGGATCGTCCAGGCCGTCGAGGACGACTCGGTCGACGTGCCACCGCTGACCCACGTGCCGCGCACCAAGCGGGGCGTCATCTCCTACGCGGCCAGGGACATCGGCGAACGCCTGAACGCCAAGGCATTGGTGGCGTTCACGCAGTCCGGCGACACCGTGCGACGGTTGGCCCGGCTGCACACCCCGCTGCCGCTGCTGGCGTTCACGCCCGTGCCGCACGTGCGCAGCCAGTTGGCGATGACCTGGGGCACCGAGACGTTCCTGGTGCCCCCCGTCAAGACCACCGACGCGATGGTCCGGCAGGTCGACGCGGCGATGTTGTCCATCGGTCGTTATCAGCCCGGTGACCTTGTGGTTATCGTCGCGGGTTCGCCACCGGCTACTGTCGGGTCAACCAACCTGATCCGGGTGCACCGGCTCGGCGAGGAAGACGTCTGAGGGCAAGCGCCCGAAGGTTGTCCTTTCCAGCGCCTGCCGAATCACCCGGCCGAGGCCCAGGGAGGGACCCGTGACAGATGCCGCACGCGCCGCGGCGGCGGACGTGGACGCCGAGGCACCCATCGGACTCGACGGCCAGCCGCACGGCCAGCCGGTTCTTGACCGGCTGGTCGCGCTGCTGGACCTGGAGTCGATCGAGCAGGACATCTATCGCGGGGTGAGCCCGACCAAGTCGCCGGTGCGGGTGTTCGGCGGGCAGGTCGCCGGTCAGGCGCTGGTCGCCGCCGGGCGGACGGTGCCGGCGGATCGCATCGTGCACTCGCTGCACGCCTACTTCGTCCGCGGTGGTGATCCCCGGGCGCCGATCGTCTACGAGGTCGACCGGACCCGTGACGGCCGCTCGTTCACCACAAGACGGGTGACCGCGATCCAGCACGGCAAGCCGATCTTCACCCTGTCGGCGTCCTTCCAGCTGCCGCAGTCGGGTTTCGAGCATGCCGACCCGATGCCGCATGTGCCGGATCCGGAGAGCCTGCCGACGTTCGGCGAGTTGAGCGCGTCGATCCCGGAGCGGAGCGATATCGCGCTCGCACAGGTGCCCCGGCCGATCGACATCCGGTACGTGACCGAGCCGCCGTGGATCTCCCGGACCACCGGTCCGCGCGAGGCTCGCAACCTGGTGTGGATGCGCGCCGACGGCAAGCTGCCCGACTCGCCGCTGCTGCATGTCTGTGTGCTCGCGTACTGCTCGGACCTGACCCTGCTGGACTCCGTGCTCGCCAAGCACGGCGTCTACTGGGGAATGGACAACGTGCTGGGCGCGAGCCTGGACCACGCCATGTGGTTCCACCGGCCGTTCCGCGCCGACGAGTGGTTCCTCTACGACTGCGCCTCACCGACCGCCAGCGGCGCGCGGGGCCTGGCCACCGGCCGGTTCTTCGCCCAGGACGGCACCTATATCGCCACGGTCGTCCAGGAAGGTCTGGTACGGCGAGTCTCGTGATGGGAAAGTGCATGAACGGACAGTCGACAGGTCGTCGGCGTACCCCGGTTCGGCTTCAGGTGTTCCGGACGGAACACCTGACACCACACGTGATTCGTGTGGTGCTCGGCGGTGCGGGATTCGCGGCGTTCAAGCCCAACGAGTTCACCGACATGTACGTGAAGCTGCAGTTCCCGCCGGCCGGCACCGACTACCCGGAGCCGTACGACGTGGAGGCGATCCGCCGGGACCTGCCGCCCGAGCAGTGGCCGAAGCAGCGCAGCTACACCGTCCGGGCGTATGACCTGGACGCCGGCGAGCTGACGATCGACTTCGTGTACCACGGCGATGCCGGGGTGGCCGGTCCTTGGGCCGCCGGGGCGAAGCCCGGCGATCCGCTGGTCCTGCTCGGCCCGGGCGGTGCGTACGCGCCGAGCCCGGAGGCGGACTGGCATCTGCTGGTCGGCGACGAGGCCGCGCTGCCCGCGATCGCCGCGTCGCTGGAGGCCATGTCGGCCGGCGCTCGGGTTCGGGCGATCATCCAGGTCGCGAACGAGGCCGAGGAACAGAAGATTCACACCGCCGCCGACGCCGAGATCACCTGGCTGCACCGTGACACGGGCGAGGACACGGGCGAGGACACGGGAAAGGCCGACGTGGGCGAGGTGGTCCGCTCGCTGGAGTTCCCGCCCGGCCGGGTGCAGGCCTTCGTGCACGGCGACGCCGGGTTCGTGATGCCGCTGCGCCGGTTCCTGCTCGACGAGCGCGGCGTCGAGCCCGAACTCCTGTCACTGTCCGGATACTGGCGGCGCGGCCGCACGGATGAGCAGTGGCGGAAGGAGAAGCGGGAGATGCGCCGGCGCGAGGAAGAGGCCCGCGAACAGGGGATCCAACCCGGCCATTAGGCCGAACGGGTGAGGGCGGGTCTCGGCTGCGTTGCGAGAGTCGGAATTCGCCCCATTTTGGCGTTGATCGGTCGCTATGCTCGACCAGCCAGCGCGACGGACCGTGATCCGGGCGCGTTAATCGTGGACCCACAAGCGCAATCTGGGGGCGGTATGACATACCCACAGCAGCCAGGTCAGTATCCGGGTACCCCGTCCGGGGGAATGCCGAGCCAGCCCGGGTGGACGCCCGGCGTGCAGCCCCCGGCCGCGGCACCGGCGCCAACGCCGGGCATTCCGATGTACCCGGCCGCGCCGTACGGCAACGCCTACGTCGTCCCGCAGACGCCCAGCGGCGGCACCGCGATCACGGCCGGCGTGCTGGGCGCCCTGGGTGCGTTGGCGGCCATCTGGATGACCTTCGCCTACTTCATAGCGGCAAGCACCTTCACCAACCTTGCCAACGACCCAGACATGACCGGCGTCCCTCACATCGCCTGGGCCTTCTGGACGACCGGCATCGTGGCGGTGCTTGAAGTGTTCACCCTCGGGATCGGTTCGGTGCTGCTGTTCGTACGGAAGTCGGCGGGTCGCTGGCTGGTCACGGTCGGCTGCATCCTGCACATCCTCGTGGGCATCGTCGTGGTCATTGCCTTCGCTTCGATCGGAAGCGCGGCGGCCGACCTGAGGGACTCGGATGCGTCCGCGATGACCAGCGGGTACTCCGTCATGATGGGCGTCGCCCTGATTCCGGCGATCGCGACACTGATCCTGGTCCTGCTCAAGCCGACGGCTCGGTGGCTGGCGTGGGGGAAGCAGCCGCAGGCCGCCGCCGCTGTGGCGTACGGCGCTCCGGCTCCCGGAGTCCCGCAGCCGGGCGTGATCCAGCAGCAGCCCTACGGCACCCCGCCGGGCGGCATGCAGCAGCCACCACAGCAGCGGTGGTAATTCGCCGGCTCGGCTGGCGATAGTCATTGCGGAGGCGCACGACGGCCGCGGTCCACTGTGGTGGGTGGTCCGACCTTCTAGCCGGTCGGAGGCCGGTCGCGGTGCGCAACTGAAACGAGGGTCGGTATGACAGATGCTGAGCGGTCCGGTGCGGACCCGGGCACCGGACCGGGCGAGTTACCAGGCCAGCCCGAGTCGGACCCGGCGCTGCCGCCCTATCCGCCGTATCCGGTCGTCCCGTATCCGATCAGTCAGGTGGTGCTGCCACCCAGCGGCTCTACCGCCACCTTCGCGGGCGTGCTGGCCATACTGGGGGCGATTGTTGGCATCCCGTTGTGCCTGATGGGCATTGCCTTAATGGCCCCGATGGACCCCTATTCCAGCCCGTCCTACAACTCCTGGCTTCCGTGGGTGCCGACCATCGGGGGCCTGTGGGAGGCCATCACCCTGAGCTGGGGCGCTGTCCTGCTGTTCAGGCGAAATCCGGGCGGGCGCCGGCTGGTCGCCGGGGGCTGTGTGCTGCATATCCTGCTGGTCGGCATCATGGCCGGTTCGCTCGCCATCGGTATGGCCAGCGATCACGATTCGATCATCATCGGCTCGCCCAGCGATGACGAGACGGGTCTCCTGTCCTTCATCCCCGCTGGGATCTTGCTGCTGGCTCCGGCGATCGTCACCCTGATCCTGGTGCTGACTCCGGCAACCGCCCGGTGGCTGGGATGGGGACAACTGAAACGAGGGGCGGCATGACAGACCCTGAGCGGCCCGATGCGGATCGGGGTATCCCGCCGGACGAATCACCCGGCCAGCCCGAGTCGGCGCCGGCCGCATCGGCCAATCCGCCGTATCCGGCCGTCCCGTATCCGGGTGCCGTCTATCCGGGCGGTGTCTATCCGGGACCTGTCTATCCGGGACCTGTCTATCCGGGCGGTGCGTATCCGGTCACCGAGGTCGTGGTGCGGCCGCCCAGTGGAGGTGCCGCGATCACCGCGGGTGTCCTGGCCGTGTTGGGCGCGATCGCCGCCATCCTCCTGGCCGTCTACGGCATCGGGGAAATGGCCTCGATCGGCAGCGATTCCGACGCTGCCGACGGCATCTGGATGCTGTGGCTGCTGAGCCTCGCGGCCGTGCTGGAAGTCATCACGCTGGGGTGGGGATCCGTCCTGCTGTTCATGCGGCATCCGGGCGGGCGCCGGCTGGTCGCCGCGGGCTGCTTGGCGCATATTCTGATGGTCAGCATCGTGGCCAGCGGGATCATTGCCATGGCCAGCGATGATCCTGCGGACCCGTCGCTCACCGATGAGATCATCGGCCTGGTCACGGTGGGAATCCTCATGCTGATTCCCGCGATCGTGACCCTGATTGTGGTCCTGACGCCAGCCACCGGCCAATGGCTGCGGTGGTCCCCGCAGCAGCCCGATCTGGTGGGTACGGGTGAGGCGCCGGTGGCGATTTCCCAGTCGCCGCAGGCATATCCGGGCGGTGCGTACCCGGTTCCGGATTTCGCGTTCCGCCCGTCCGGCCGGGGCCCGGCGATCGCGGCCGCCGTGCTGGGCCTGCTGGGTGCGGCCGGCGCCCTGATCAGCGGTGTTGGTGACTTCAGTCTGCTGGCGTTGCCGTACGTTCACGACATCGTCAGCGTCGCGGGCGTCTCGTGGGTTTACACGATGCAGGGCTGCCTGTCCGTGGTCGAGCTGATCACCCTGGGCGTCGGCTCGATCATGCTGTTGCAGCACAGGCCGGCGGGTCGCTGGTGGGTCGCGTTGGGCTGCGTGGCGTTCATCGTGGGTGCCAGTGTCGCCACCATCGCGCTGCCCGCGGATGTCCACAGTGCGTTGTTCGCGGCTCAGTACCGGATGGGTTTGTCCGGTTACGATCATTTCGGTAAGGGCACCTTTGTCATGGGTGCCTGCATCGGGATGATCGCGCCGATCATCACCCTGATCCTGACCCTCCGCCCGAGCACCGGTCGATGGCTGGAATGGGGTCAGGAGTCGGCCGCCGCGCCGGGCTATCGTGTGCCGCCCAACGGGATTTCCGGGTAGCCGCAGGAGGAATTGGGGAAAGATGACCACGGAACAGCCCGGGACGCCGAATCCGCCGGCCGCCTGGCCGCCACCGGCCTACCCGGCGTGGCCCCACCCTGGCGGGCAGTATCCGGGCGCGCCCTACCCGGGCACTCGATATGCGAGTAGTCCGTATCCGGCGTTCGGCTTCCCGCCCCCGCGCCTCGCGAACCGGCCGCCCGCCGGGGGCACCGCGATCGCGGCCGCCATCCTGGCCTGTTGGGCCGCGATCAGCAGCCTGATCGGGATAATCGAGGACTTCGGCCTCCTCGGCATCGTGTCGTCACCGTTCGCCCGTGACATCGCCGGTGTGGTCGGCCCCGGCTGGACACTGTGGACGCAGGGCTGGGCGTCCGCGATCGAGTTGGTCATCCTGGGCTTCGGCACGACTCTGCTGTTCCTGCGCAGGCCGCTGGGTCGCTGGCTGACCACGGTGGGCTGTGCCGTCCGCGTTGTCGTTGACATTGTCGTGCTCACCGCGCGTCTCTTGGCTGGGGCTGGCGCGTCGCTGCATCTGCTGGGCGTGGCCGGCGAGGGTTTGGTCGCGATGGCGTCGGGTGCTGGGATGGTTATCCCGGTCATCGCCCTGATCCTGGTCCTGCTGCCGAGCACCGGCCGGTGGTTGGCCTGGCGCCCGGAGACCGCAGGCCCGGCCGGTCAGACTCGGGCGGGAGCGGCATCGGCGTGACGCCGCGGGAACCCAGCGGGGGTACGGCGATCGCCGCGGCCTCACTGGCAGCCGCGGGCGCGGCGACGGCCCTGACTGAGACCGTCGGTGTGATTGTCTGGCCATTCGTGGTGTCTGGTCTGCACGGCGTGCCGGTGCCGGTCGAGTGGAGCGTCGCGTTGCAGGGAGTCGCCGGGTCGCTCGAGCTGATCCTGCTGGGTGTGGGCTCGACCCTGCTGTTTCTGCGCCGGCCGATGGGCCGGCGGATGGCCAAGGCAGGCTGCGTGGTGCACCTCGTCCAGGGCGTCATCGTGATCGGTCTGTTGATGCCCGCGCTGGGACCCGCCCTGGGCGTGCCTTCGTCGGTCGAGACGGCCGGCGACATCATCGCGGTGATCGCCGTGCTGGTCCCGGCGATCATCACGTTCGTCCTGCTTCTGCTGCCGGCCACGGATCGCTGGCTGGCGCGGGACGAACAGCCCGCGCCAACCGGTTAGACATCCCGCGGTTGTGACCGTCAAGCCGCGACCCGCTTCTTGATCTTGTTTGAGGTGCTTCCGGGGCGTCAGACGAACAGGTTCACGTTGGCCTCATCCGCTTCGGCCAGGTAGCTGGCGACGCCGACGAAGTCGAGACCATCGATCAGCTCGGCCGGCTGGATGCCCATCACATCCATGGACATCGTGCAGGCCATCATCTTCACGCCTTGCTCCCGGGCCGATTCCATCAGCTCCTCGAGCGACATCACCTTCTGTTGCCGCATGACCTTCTTCATCATGGCCGCGCCGGCGCCACCGAAGTTCATGCGCGACAGTCCGAGCCGGCCGGCGCCTCGGGGCATCATGGCGCCGAACATCTTCTGGATCGGGCTCTTGCGGGCCGGGACCCGCTGCGGCTTGCGCAGGATGCTCAATCCCCAGAAGGTGAAGAACATGGTGACGTCATCACCCATTGCCGCGGCACCATTGGCGATGACGAAGGCGGCCATGGCCCGATCCAGGTCACCGGAGAAGACGATCAGCGTTTTCTTGCTCATTTGGTCTCCTGTTCAGGAGGTTTATTCAGCCCGGCGCCCGCGGCCACTGGTGAGCTGGGCGAACACGGCAGGCTGAATGACCCTGAGTTTTCTGACGAGGTGTACGCCCGGCTCAGGTAGTGGGAAATGTCCTGGAGCGCCATGGTTCCGTCGGCGCCCTTGCGCAGGTTCACCAGACACAGTGGACACATGGTGACTCCGCTCGTCGCGGCGTCGCGCAGCTGTGCCACCCGGCGGCGGGCGTTGGCCAGGGCCTTGTCGGGGTAGAGCGACTCGACCGGTCCTCCGCAGCACCAGGTGAACCGGCCGGTGGCGGCCGGCTCCCGGATCGTCATGCCGGCCCTGGCGAGCAGGTCCCGGGGTTGGGCCAGCACGCCTTCGCGCCGAGCGAACAGGCACGAGTCGTGTATCGCCAGTTCGCCGGAGAGCCGATCGCGTACCGCCGGCGCTCGCTCGGCGAGGACCTCGAGGTAGTTGCGTACCTGGAGGTCGAAGCCGGGCAGCAGGGTCGGGTACACCGAGCGGAGCATGTGTGTGGTGTGCGGATCGATCGTGATGACTTCGCGAACGCCGTGTTTGGCGAAGACCGCGCTGACCCGCTTCGCCTGCACGGCTACCGCTTCGTCCAGGCCCAGGTCGTGGGCCAGCGCCCCGGAGTACAGGTCGTCGCGGTACAGGCACCCGAAGTCGACACCCGCGTCGGCCAGCAGCCGCGCGACGTCGCGGGGTACCTGGTCGTACTCGGCGCGTTCCCTGGCCGGCGGGCGGGCGAAGAAGGCCGTGACGTTGACGAATCGGTTGACTCGCCGGCCCAGGCCGGTCAGCCTGGCCAGCGGGGTACCCGTGACCCACTGCTCCGCCGCGACCAGCCGTTCGATGTACGGGATGAGCTGGTACATCTGGCCGGTGTACAGCACGGTCGGTCCACCCCGACGTAGGTTCAGCCCACGCGTCCAGGCGGTCGCCGCGCGGGTGGGGATGGGTAGCACGGACCGGCGTAGACGCATGTTGTCCGCCAGAAGGCCGAGGACGAAGCCGGTTGACAGCGGCATGGCGTCCCTTCCTAAAGCCTGTAAAGGGTGTGGTTGAGGTAGTGGCGGAGACCGCGGACGTTCTCCGCGATGTGGACACCGGCCGGACAGTTGACCTCGCACGCGCCGCACAGCAGGCACGAGTAGACGGTCTCGGCCTGCTCCAGCAGCGCGTCTCGCATGCCGAGGGTCACCTGGTGGAACAACCGGCGGGGCAGCGCGTCGATCCCCAGTGGACAGACCGCGGTGCACACCCCGCAGTTCATGCATTCGGTTGCGTTGAAGTCCCCACCCCGGTCGATCTCGTCGACGAGCTCGGGGTGCAGCACGATGCTCATTTCTCCGTCCCGCCCTTGGCCTGGTACCGGAAGTATCCGGCGTCATCGGCGCCGGTGAGCTCGGTCAGGTGTCCGTACCGGCGCATCGCCATGACCCAGAACACCACCTCGTGGGTGGGGTATCCGAGCGCCTCCGCGAGCTGCGGCACGGTCAGCGGCCCGTTGGCGAGGGCGGCCAGGATACGGCCGTGTACGGCCTGCTCCTCTCGGACGATCTCCCGGACATCCCGGCAGGTAGTGCTCATGCCATCGCCTCCAGTAGTCCGTCGATCATCGAGGTGACCTGCGCGTTGCTGTAGCCACGCAGGTCAATGGCCTGGTCCGGGCAGAGCGGGACACAGCCGCCGCATCCCTTGCAGCTGGCCTCGTCGATGGCCGCGACCTCGCGGCCGTCCCGGGTGATCTGGCTGATCGCGCCGTACGGGCAGGTGTCCTGGCACGCCCCGCACCACCGGCATATGTCGGTGTCGACGGTGGCCACCAGCGGGTCGAGTGCGGTATCGCCCCGCTTCAGTACCGCCGCGGCCTGGGTGACCGCGGCGAGTCCGGAGGCGACCGACTCGACCGCCGTCTTCGGTCCCTGGCAGGCACCGGCGATCAGCACACCGTCCACAACGGTCTCTACCGGTCGCAACTTGGGGTGTATCTCGTTCAGGAAGCCGTCCCGGCCCACCGGGAGCTTGAGCGCCTTCACGAGGTCCTCGTTCGCGCGCGGAACCATGCCGGTGACCAGCACGACCAGGTCCACCGGGAGTTCGATCTCGGCGGGACCGGCCAGTTGGTCGCGTACCGTGACGCGCAGCCGCTCTGTCGCCGCGTCATAGTCCACTGTGGGCGGTGTGTCCTGGGTGAACCGCAGGTAGTGATCGCCCGCCGCCCGCGACTGGCTGTAGAGCAGCTCGTTCTTTCCGTACGTGCGCATGTCCCGGTACAGGTGGTACTGATGAATTTTCCCGCCCAGTCCGCGGGTCTTCAGGGAGGTGTGTACCGCGGCGGTGCAACAGAACCGGGAGCAGTACTCGTTCCCGCCCGGTACGTCCGCCGGTTGCCGGCTGCCGACGCAGTAGATGTACGCGATGGCGCGTACCGGCCGGCCCTGGTAGGTCAGCGGTCCCGTGGCGCCGTCGACCAGCTCCGTGAAGTCCGGCAGGGTCAGCACACCGGGCAGCCCGAAGCCGTACTCGCCCCGCGCCGGCTGGTAGCTGTCGAAGCCGGTCGCCACGATGATGGAACCGACATCCAACTGGATGGTCTCGCCGGTCCGCCCGCCGATGCGGACGGTGGCGCGGTAGTTGCCGAAGCTGCCGGTCTTCTCGACCAGTTCGGCGCCCGTGAAGACGGTGATGTTGTCGTGTTCGCCGATCTGGACGACGAGCCGGTCGATCAGGTCCCGGCCGCGGTCCTGCTCCGGGTACATCGCGCCGAACCCGGCGACCCAGCCGCCCAGCCGGGTCTGCCGTTCCACCAGGAACACGGCGAGCCCGATCCGGGCGAGGCCGAGCGCCGCACGCAGGCCGGTGATGCCGCCTCCGACGATCAGTACCTTCGGGGTGGTCTGGACCACGAGCGGTTCGAGCGGTTCGGTCCGGCTGGTACGCCCAATCCCCGCACGTACCAGCCGGATTGCCTTGTCCGTGGCGCCCTCGTGGTCGTCGGTGTGCGCCCACGAGCACTGCTCGCGGATGTTGACCTGGGTGTACTGGTACGGGTTGAGCCCGGCCCGGCGGGCCACCTCACGGAACGTCGCGGTGTGCAGCTTCGGGGAGCAGGACGCGACCACGAGGCCGTCGAGGTGCTGGTCCCGGATGTCGCGTTCGATCTCCTGTTGGGTCGCGTCGGAACAGGTGAACATCGCCCGCCTGGCGACAACCACACCCGGCTCGTCGCGAATCCCGTCGATCACCCGGGAAACGTCCACATAGTCGGAAATGTTGCCGCCGCAGTGGCAGACGTAGACGCCGATCCTTCGCTCGGGCATGCTCTCCGGTTCTGGGGCCTGGTCGGCGTTCTCGATCATACTGGCACCGCCGTTCCTTCCAGATGTGCCGCCACCTGCGCCACCGCGGCACCGGCGTGCAGGATGGACTCGGGAATGTCCTTCGGTCCGGACGCGGCGCCCGCGACGAACACACCCGGGATGTTGGTTGCCGCCGGGTTGAGCGCGGCGGAGGTCTCCGCGACGTAGAAGTAGTCGTCGAGCGCCAACTCGCCGGCGTCGAAGAGTCCGGCGGCCTCCCGGTTGGGCTGGATGCCCACGGCGAGCACGACGAGGTCGTACTCGGCGCTGGCCAACCGGCCACTCTCGACATCCTCGTAGTAGACGATCAGATCGCCGTTGTCCTTCTCGTCGATGCGAGCCACCCGGCCCTTGATGTAGTTGGCGCCCATCGCCCGGGCCTGCTCGTAGAACTCGTCGTAGCCCTTGCCGACCGCCCGGATGTCGATGTAGTGGACGGTCACGTCGGCGAGCGGCAGGGCACCCATGATGAGCTGGTTCTGCTTGATGGAGTACATGCAGCAGACCTTCGAGCACAGTGGGTTTCCCACCGTCTTGTCCCGAGATCCAGTGCACATGATGTATCCGATGCGCTCGGGTACCTTCCCGTCGCCCGGTCGCAGCACCGTGTGGTACGGCCGGGTCGGGGCGAGCAGCCGATCCATCTGCATGCCCGTGATCACGTTCGGGTACCGGCCGTACCCGTACTGCGGTTTGAGGTCGGCCGGGAACAGGGTGAAGCCGGTGGCCACGACGACCGCTCCTACCTCGGTCTCGATGGTCTGTTCACGCATGTCCAGGTTGATGGCGTCGGCCGGGCAGGTGTTGACGCACTCGTGGCACTCGGCGCACACCCCGCAATCCAGGCACCGGGCGGCGCTGTACCGGGCCTGTTCCTCGGTCATCGGCGGTTCGAGTTCGGCGAAGCCGGCCGAGGCGGCGCGGTCCGGTATCGGCACGGCGATCGGCTGCCGCGTGTCGTACCCGCGCTGCCGGGCGAGCACCGACGCCTTGTCGACCTCCGGCAGCCGTGCCTCGAACTCCGCGACGTCCAGCGGTTCACCACGCAGGAACCGGTCCATCATGAACGCGGCCCGCCGGCCCTGCCCGACCGCCGTGGTGATCATCGACGGGCCGGTGACCGTGTCGCCCGCGGCGAAGATGTGCGGCACGGCGGTCTGCAACGTGCCGGGGTCGGCCTGGATGGTGCGGTTCCGGTTGACCGGTACCAGATCGGCGAAGGCGGCGGTGTCCGCGGCCATCCCGGCGGCGACGATGACCGTGTCACATGCCAGGTTGTCCACGATGGACTCATCGTACTGCGGGCTGAACCGGCCGTCCGCGTCAACGACCGACGTGCACCGGCGGAGTGTCACACCCTCCACTCCGGACTGTCCGCCGTCGATGGCTCGGACGCCCCAGGAGTCGTGCGGTACCACGCCCTCGGCGAGCGCCTCATCGACCTCCCAGGAGTACGCCGGCATCCGCGCCCGAGACTCCAGACTCACCAGATGCACATCGGCGGCACCCAGCCGTAGCGCGCTGCGCGCCGTGTCGATGGCCACGTTTCCGCCGCCGACCACGATCACGCTCCGGCCGCGAACCTCGGTCGGCTCGCCCAGCTTCACGGCGCGCAGGAAGTTCAGGGCGCTGTGCACGCCCGGCAGGTCCTCACCCGGCACCCGCAGCCGGATGGCCGCGTGCGTACCGGTAGCCAGCAGGATCGCGGCGAAACCCTGGTCCCGCAGGGCTTCCAGGTCGTCCACCCGTTTCCCGGCTTCGATCCGCACGCCCAGCGCGGTCAGGTTGGCGATGTCGGCGTCGACCACCTCGTTGGGCAGCCGGTACGCGGGGATGCCCAGGCGAAGCATGCCACCGGGGCGTGGCGCCGCCTCGAAGACGGTCACCTGGTATCCGCGCCGCGCCAGTTGCCAGGCGGCGGTGAGCCCGGCCGGCCCGGAGCCGACCACGGCGACCCGGATCCCGTTGGTAGCCGGTCGTTGCGTGCCGTCCACGCCGCCCGCGTAGTGGGTGTCCGCGACGAACCGCTTGATCCGGCGGATGGGTACCGGACCCTCCAGCCCACCTCGTGTGCACTCCGATTCGCAGGGCGCGTAGCAGGCCCGGCCCAGGCTGCCCACCAGCGGCGTGGCCTCCAGGATGAGCTGGAACGCCTTCTCGTACTGGCCGCCGCGGACCAGCGACACGTACCCGTGCGCCTTGATACCGGCCGGGCAGGTGTACGTGCACGGCGAAGTGCCGGCCCGCTCGATGACCGCCTTCTTCGGTACCGCCTGCGGGAACGGGATGTACGCGGCCCGCCGCCCGACCAGATCGGCGTTGAACTGGTCGGGTACCGCCACGGTGCACGCCAACTCGCACTGCTGGCAGCCGGTACACGCGGCCTCGTCCACGAACCGCGGCTTGCGCCGGACCGTCACGTGGAACCGGCCATCCGCGTCCCGCCGGATGCGATCGACCCCGGCGTAGGTCAACACGGTGACATTCGGGTGGTGGATGGTCGCCGCCATCTTCGGCGTCGAGATGCAACTGGCGCAGTCGAGCGTGGGGAAGACCTTGGACAGCAGGATCATCTTCCCGCCGACACTGGCCTCCTTCTCCACCACCAGCACCCGGTACCCCATGTCACCGAGCTTCAGGGCCGACTCCATGCCGCCGATGCCGCTGCCGATCACCAGCGCGTCGTAGTTCATGCCGATCCCTTCCCGGCGGGTTCCAACTCGGCCAGTGCCCGCGCGAACTCACGCATGTAGCCGACGAACGGCTCCGCGCACACCGAGCAGATCGCGGCCATCTTCACCCGCTTCGCCTGCTCGCCCATGTCGGTGAGCAGGCGCTGCGCCTGCGCGACGATGCGGGCGGTGCGCTGCGCGCAGTCCGGGAGGTACGCACACTCCTCACCGTCGGCGGCGATGAAGACGCCGTCGAAGCCGCGCTCGATCGCATGCCTAATCCATTGTGGACGGACGCCGCTGCTGCACGGAACACTCAACGTCGTCACCGTTGCCGGGTAGTGCAGGTGCGCACTGCCGGCCAGATCGATACCAGGGTCGGAGATGTTGTTCGTGGAGAAGACGAGTATCCGGGGAGCCACTACTTCATCCTCCGAACGAACAGCCGCCAGTAGCCGGCCTCCTCGATCACGCCGAGGTACTCGTGCCCCATCTTCTTCGCCCAGGCCGGCAGGTCTCGTTGTGTGCCGGTGTCGGTGGCCTGCACCTCCATGACCTCGCCGGGCGTGACTCCGACGATGCCCTTCTTGGCCGCCAGGATGGGGCCGGGGCAGGAGGTACCCCTCGCGTCGATGACCTTCTCCACCGCGAGCTGGGCCAGGTCTTCCATCGCCATAATCATGGCTTCGCCTTCGTTCTGGCACGTCCAGGTGCCATACCCGGTACCGTATGCGGCCGGGAATCGGCAGAGAGAGGAGCAGGTCCCTGATCATGCTGCCGAAAGACCTGTGCGCCCGGACACATGGCGTGTGACTGGGCGGTGGCGAGTTCCGTTCGACCCCGGAGTCCACCGTGCGGCGCGGGTCCGCGAGATCGGCATATTCCGTCCCCGCGCCGCGGACTCGATATCCGCCTACCGTGGAGCCAGGACGCACATCCCTCTGGCGATGGGAGGCCGCGATGCCTCAGGACGACGTAACCACGGTTGACCTTGTGGTCGTGGGTGCGGGGACCGGTCTGTTGGGGGCGATCGCGGCGGCCGATGCCGGCCGGCGGGTGCTGGTCGTGGAGAAGTCGCGGTACGTCGGCGGGTCGACGTCGATGTCCGGCGGTGGATTCTGGATCCCGGGCAACTCGCTGCTGCGCGAGTTCGGCGTGTCGGACAGCCGCGAGCGCGCCAGCGCCTATCTGGACGCTCTGGTCGGGGACACCGCGCCGCGCGAGCGCCGGCAGAGCTTCCTGGAGCACGGCCCGGAGGCGGTCGAGGTGCTGCGCCGGTCGCTGCCGAACTCGTGGCAGCACATGCGCGAGTACTCCGACTACTTCCCCGAGGTCGAGGGCGGTTCGGCGTTCGGGCGGGCCATCGAGCCCGCGCCCTTCAACCTGGCGCTGCTCGGCGACGACCGGTCGTTGCTGCGCCCACCGCCGCTGGCCGCGCCGGTGCCGATGCCGATCACCGGTCGTGACTACAAGTTCATGAACCTGGTCGCCCGGCAGCCGAGCGGCGCCATCGCCATCGCCAAGCGGGTCGGCGAGGGCCTCGGCGGCAAGCTGCTGGGTCGCGAGTACGCGGCCGGCGGCCAGGCGCTCGCGGCGGGCCTGCTCATCGCGGCCCGCAAGCACGGCGTCACCATCTGGACCGAGTCGCCGCTGCGGGATCTGGTCGTGGAGCGCGGCCGGGTGGTCGGTGTCGTGGTCCAACGCGAGGGACACGCGGTGAGCGTGCGGGCCGAGCGGGGTGTGCTGCTGTCGGCGGGCGGCTTCGAGCACAACCGGGAGATGCGCCAGAAGTACCAGTCCAACGCGCTGAGCGAGGACTGGAGCCTGGCGAACCCGGCCAATACCGGAGACGTCATCCGGATAGCCCAGGGCAATGGCGCGGCCCTCACGCTGATGGACCAGGCCTGGTGGTTCCCGGCGATTCCGCCGATCGGCGACAAGGGCTACCCGGGAACACTGCTGGCCGAGCGGTCGCTGCCCGGCTCACTGATCGTGGACGGCACCGGCAGCCGGTTCTTTGACGAGGCGGTCAACTACATGACGGCCGGTCAGATCATGCTCGGCATCGGCCGCAAGGACGACAAGGCGCCACACCTGCCCGCGTGGCTGGTGTTCGACCAGACCTACCGCAACCGCTATGTGCTCGGTGGCGCGGTGATGCCGCGCATGCCGCTGCCCAAGGCCTGGTACGACGCCGGAGTCGCGCACAAGGCCAACTCGCTGGCGGAACTGAGTCAGCAGGTCGCGGCGCCGGCACTGGCCGAGACGGTCCAGCGCTTCAACCTGCTCGCCGCGCAGGGCCACGACGACGACTTCGGCCGTGGCAACAGTGCCTACGACCGGTACTACGGCGATCCGACCGTGCACCCGAACCCGAACCTCGGACCGCTGACCAGGCCGCCGTTCTACGCGGTCCAGGTGGTGCCCGGCGACCTGGGCACCTGCGGCGGAATCCAGGCCGACGGCCTGGCCCGGGTGGTCAGCACGGACGGCTCGGTCATCGAGGGTCTGTACGCCAGCGGCAACGCCGCCGGCAACGCCTTCGGCGCCTACTACCCGGGTCCCGGCGCCACCATCGGCCAGGGCCTCACCTTCGGCTACATCGCCGCCACCCACGCCGTCGGCAAACTCCCCACCCCCGCCGCGGCTGCCAGCTAGCGTCATTGCTTCGCTGGCAGCCGCGGCGAGGGCTTCGGGTCGGCGTTGACCCTGTCCTACACGACCACCGGCGCCCACAGGAATCCGAGCGCCACGGCCACGATGATGGACACCGTGCCGGGAATGACGAACGGGTGGTTGAGCACCCAGGAGCCGATCCGGGTGGAGCCGGTGTCGTCCATCTCGATGGCCGCGACCGTCGTCGGGTAGTTCGGGAACAGGTAGTAGTTCGCGACCGCGGGCCAGCAAGCCAGCATCGCGGCGGCCGACATCCCGATCTGTACCGCGGTCGGCATCAACGCCACCGTGACGGCCGCGTGCGAGAACAGCAGCGGGGCCACGAAGTAGAAGACGACCGCCAGCAACCACGGCGAGCCCTGCACGACGTCACCGAACTGCTTGATCTCGGTCATGTGGCCGGTCAGGAAGGTGTTGCCCAACCATGCGACGCCGAGGATGCAGACGGCGGCGGTCATGCCGGCGTGGAAGGTCGACTGGGTGGTCAACTGGGAAGCGGGCTTCCTGGCGACGAGCACGATGATGGCCGCGGCGAGGAGCATGATCGTCATGATCGCTCCCGTGCTGTCCATCGGCGCATGCCGCACGATCCCCATCGACGGCGAGATGAGCGCCGAGTAGACGACGGCGATCACGATCGCGGTCAGGAAGATGAGCAGCGACGGCACGGCGCCGCGGGCCGGCGTGTAGTCGCTTTCCGACGTCGCACTGGGCTCCGCCACCAGGCCGGCGGCCTTCCGCTGCTGGTAGACGGGATCGTCATCCAGTTCGCGTCCCTGGTGGGAGGCGACCAGGATGCCGGCCACGCAGCCGATGACCGTGACGGGGATTGACACGGCGAGCACCTGGAGATATCCGACGCCCAGCGGTTCGAGGATGCCCACCATGGCCACGGTGGCCGCCGAGATCGGGGACGCCACGATGGCCACCTGGGAGGCGATGACGGACATCGACAGCGGACGGGACGGCCGGATGTGCTTCTCCTTGGCCACCTCGATGATGACGGGCAACACGGAGTACACCGTGTGACCGGTCCCGCACAGCATGGTGAGCACGAACGATACGAGCGGGCCGAGGTAGTTGATCTGCTTCGGATGACGCCGCAGCAGGATCTCGGTGAGGTGGACCAGATGGTCCATCCCACCGGCGACCTGCATCGCCGAGACCGCGCAGACCACCGGCATGATGATGCCGATGACGCTCCACGGGATGCCCTTGACGGGGTCGACCGACATCCCCGTGGCGGCGAGGGCGATGACGCCGGCGCCGCCGGCGAGGCCGATACCGATCCCTTTCATCCGGGCCCCGATGACAATGAAGACCAGTACGATGGCGAGCTGAAGCCAGATCATCGGGCCCTCACCACGCACGACTCGATCCGGGCCATGAGCGGTTCCTTCCATGCGGGGCTCCCTCTGAGCCCTTCCGGAAGCGAGTGTCGAAGCCGCGGCGGTGGTCATCGGGTTTCGTTCATAGTGTTCACGGGGCTTGCCGCGGTGCCCCCGTCCAGACCGGCACCGGCTCCCACGGCTATGTGCCAAACCACAGAAGTGCGGGGTCGTCTCGGGTTGCTAAAGCCATCGGAGACAGAATTCCGGCATGGCACGCAAGGGGCGTTCCCTCGCCGCCCAGTTCCTCCGCCTGCAGCTGATCGGCGCCTTGGCGGTGGTGGTCGGCGCCGCGGCGATACTCGCCTGGTCGTCCCGCGAGACCCAGGTGGAGCGGGCCGAGATGCGTACGGCGAACGTCGCGCACACGGTGGCACTGGCCCCGATCACCGTGCGGGATCTGCGAGCGGGTGCGCCGTCGCCCGAACTGAGCGCCTTCGCCGAACAGACCATGCTCGCCACCGAGACCGACTTCGTGGTGGTGATGGATCCATCACGGACGCGCTACACCCACCCGGTCGCCGGGCGCGTCGGGCAGACCTTCGTGGGCGACACCGCCGCCGCCATGGCCGGCCACGACCTCACCGAGTCGTACGTGGGAACCCTGGGACGGTCTATTCGCACCGTCGTGCCGGTCTTCGACGGCAAGAAGGTGATCGGCATGGTCGCGGTCGGGGTGACCGTCGACCACATCGCCGCCGCCATGCCTCGTCAACTGCTGCTGCTCGGTGCCGTGACCCTGATCCTGGCGGTCATCGGCACGGCGCAGGCGCTGGCCCTCAACCGGCGCCTGGCACACCGGACGCACCACATGAACGAGGTCGAACTGGGCCATATGTACGAGTACCACCACGCCGTGCTGCACGCGATCCGCGAGGGTCTGGTGCTGCTGGACCCCGAGGGCGTGGTCACCCTGGTCAACGACGAGGCCTGCCGGCTGCTGGGCCTGGCGGACGATCCGACCGGCCGGCCCTTCGCCGATCTGGGCCTGCCGGCCGCCCTCACCGCTCCTCCCTCCGACGGGGAGCTGTACGCCGACCGGCTTGTCGTGGTCGGCTCGCGCACCATCGTGGTCAATCACCAGGAGGCCCGCCGCGACGGACATGTGGTCGGCTCGGTAGTCACCATGCGTGACCGCACCGAACTGCAGAAGATCACCGGGGAACTGGCCACGGTCCGCGGCCTGGCCGCGGACCTGCGGGCGCAGAACCATGAGTCGAACAACCGCCTGCACACCGTGGTGTCGCTGATCGAACTGGACCGGCCCGAGCATGCCCTCAGCCTCGCCACCCAGGGCCTCCAGACCGCCCAACTGGTGGCCGACAGGTTCCGGACCGACGACGAACCCGTGCTGGACGCCATCCTGCTGGGCAAGGCCGCGCAGGCCGCCGAACGCGGCATCGATCTGGTGGTTGATCCCGACAGCCGGACCGACGGAGCGCCGGTGGGGGCCGACGAGATCGTCACCATCATCGGCAACCTGCTCGACAATGCCTTCGATGCCGTCGCGTCCTGCGAGTACCGGCACGTCGATCTGCTGGTCGAATCCGACGAGGAATCCTTCAACCTGGAGATCGAGGATTCCGGGCCGGGGCTCCCGGAGGATGCGCGGGAGCTGATCTTCGAGCGGGGCTGGACCACCAAGGCCGATCCGGAGGGCCACGGCCTGGGCCTGCCGCTGGTACGCGAGATCGTCACCCGGCACGGCGGCACCATCACCTGTGGTAGCTCGGAGTTGGGCGGTGCCCGGTTCCGCGTCACGCTGGGCGGCGCGCCGTGATCGGGGTACTGGTGGTCGATGACGAACTGGTGGCCCTGGAGGCCCACGCCACCTACATCGGTCGGCTGGAGGGATTCCGGGTTGTGGCCCAGGCCCGCACCTGTCGCGAAGCCGCCAAACGGTTGGCCGAGGTACCGGTGGACCTGGTACTGCTGGATATGCGACTGCCCGACGGCAGCGGCGCGGAACTGCTGCGCCGGATGCGCGCGGAGCACGTGCTGTGCGATGTCATCGTGGTGACATCGGTACGCGACATGCAACTGGTGCGACGCTGCATGAGCCTGGGGGTGGTGGACTATCTGCTCAAGCCCTTCACCTTCAAGACATTCCGCGCCAAACTGCAGCGCTACGCCCTGCATCACTGCCAGATGACCCACACCGACCACGTCGTCCAGGCCGAGGTCGACCGGCTCTTCGCCACCCTGCATCCGCCGACCACCGACGCGGTGCCCAAGGGCCTGGACGAGATCACCCTGCGGGCCGTCACCGACCACCTGCGGGCGGCTCCCGTCAGCCGGTCGGCCCACGAGGTCGCCGACGCGCTGGGCATCTCGCGGGTCACCGCCCGGCGCTACCTGGAGCACCTCAGCGCCGTCGGCTCAGTCCGGCGCGGTAATCGATACGGCGGGTCGGGGCGCCCAGAGATCGAGTACCTGTGGCCATCGGCCTAATTCCCTCCCACCCCCGCGCCCCCGAGACACCGGAACCGCCTAGGACGCCTCGTCGGGGTGGGTCTGTTCCTCGAGTAGGACTTCGAGGTTGTGGATGGCGACGGATTCGCCACCCTCGGCGGCCCGTCGCCACAGTCGCTCGGCCTCGGCGAGATCACCCTTCTCGTAGGCATATCCGCCGAGGTTGACCATGGCCTCCGTTATGCCCGTGTCCACGGCCCGCCGATACCACTGTTCCGCTTCGGGAGTTCGCTCCTGGCTGTCGAGTATCACGGCCAAACTGAACATTGCCTTGCCATTGCCGGCCTCGGCGGCGCCGCGCAGCCAGCGTTCGGCCTCATCCATTCGGCCCTTACTCTTCAGATCCCGGCCCAGCACGTACATCGCGGTGGTCTCGCCAGCCTCGGCCGCCTTCGCTATCCACGACATGGCTTCGTCCTGACGATCCAGTTTGGACAGTGTGATGGCGAGGCTCACATAGGTCGAGGCGCGTGCGTCACCCGCCGCGATGGCTTTCCGGAACCAGACGACTGCCTCGTCCAGACGCTCGTGCCGGTCGCTCAACCGCCCGAGCGCTGTCATGGCGTTGGGAACACCGCCGCGAGCCGACCTCTTCCACCACCGCTCGGCGCCGAAGTCGTTTTCCTTCTGACTCTGGAGGACGCCCACGGCCCACATCCCGTGCGGGTTACCCTGCTGCGCGGCCCGCAAGTAGCACCGCTGCGCCTCCGCCACCTGACCGCGAGCTTCGAGTATGAGGCCCAACTGATGGGTGGCAACGTCGTTTCCGAGTCGCGCGGCCTTCCGGTACCAGTACTCGGCTTCCGCCGTCTCTCCGCGCTTCTTGAGCAGAGAGGCGAGATTGGCCATGGCGTACTTTTCGCCCCTTCCGGCGGCTTTCCGGTACCACGCTTCGGCTTCTTTGATGTCACCGCGCTGCCATAGCAGGATGCCGAGGTTGTTCATGGCGCCGGTCACGCCATTTCCCGCGGCTTTCCGGTACCACGCTTCCGCTTCCTCCGCCTTGCCATGTTTCGCGAGCAGAGCGCCCACGGTGTCTATGGCGCGTTTATCGCCTTTCCTGGCCGCTCTCCGGTACCACATCTCGGCCTCATAGACGTGCCCCTGGTGCCACAGCACCACGGCGAGGGTGCGCATCGCGCCGGGCAGACCAAGGTCAACCATCCGACGGAACACGTCGGTCGTGTCGTCGGTCTTGAGCAGGGGTGTCCGCAACAGCGCCGCGTTGAATCGGCCGAACCCCCGGTGATACAGGCGTACCGGCCAGTGAGCCGCCAACTCCAGGTCGACCAATAAGCGTCTCATCGTCACGCGCCGAAGAGGCGGGAGAGGACCTCGCGGGCGGCGGAGTCGCGGGCGGCGAGCTTCTTCAGTTCGTCGGCCAGGACGACCAGCCACTCGTCGATCGCGACCTGCTTGCGGCTGATCACCACCTTGTGCACGACGGTGCGGACCTCGGCCTCGACGCCGTGCCGGCCCTGGCGCAGTTCGAGTTCGCGCTCCGGCGCGTACACCCGGACGGCCACCGGCTGGCCGGGCCGACCGCTCACCCGGTCGCCCACGCTGCGCCGGTGGTCGACCTCGACCATGCCCTCGGGCAGCGCGTCGCCGAGCATGTTGGTCAGCACCCGGCTGTACGACTCCACATCCGCCCGGTCGGTCCGCAGTGCCGCGATGACCATGTGCATGTCCCAGGCCGGGGTGATATCACCACTTGTCATGTGTCCACCAACGGAAGTACTAGTTGCGGTTTGCTGATCTCATGATCGGCCCGCAACGGCCGGATCGCGGTGCCGATCGCGAAGAACTCGGTGGTGTGCCCACCCCAGCGGTGCGGCAGCGACAACAACTGCACGCCCACGATTCCCTCGGCGTGGAAGGATTCCGCCTCGGCCTGCATCCGCGACATGGCCAGTTCCCGCGCGTCATACAGCGCCTCAGTGAACTGTGGGATCTCCACGTTCTGGCCGATGTTGCCGACCGCCTGCCAGAACCGTTGGTGCGCGATGTGATAGACGCACGAGCCCATCACCATGCCGAGCGGCGCGTAACCGGACTGGATCAACGTCCAGAAGTCCTGGCCGGACAGGTCGGAGGTGAAGGGCTTGTTCTGGTTGTTGCGCCAGCTTCCCGGCTCGTCGGCCTTCACGGCGGTGCCGATCGCGATGAACTCGGCCAGGTCGTTGCCGAACTCCTTGAACTCGATTTCCAGCCGCACGCCGACGATCCCGTCCGCGCCGAGCACGTCGGCCTCGGCCTCCATCCGGGTCATCGCCAGCTCGCGGGCGTGATACATCGCGTTGGACAGGGTTTCCAGTTCCTGGTTCCTGTTCCACCGTCCGAACTGGAATCCAACGTGGTAGATGCTGGACCCCAACACCATACCCAGTGGCCGGAAGCCGGCCTCCCGCACGAGCAGGAACTCGTTGACGCTCAGGTCCGAAGTGAACAGTGCGGTGGTCTGGCCCGGCCGCATCTCGGCCAGCCGGCGCATCGCATCCTCGGGAATGTCCTGCCGCTCGTCCGCACTGGTCATGACTGCCTCTTCACGATCGGTCCGTTGGGAGCCCGCAGGGGCATGATCGTCAACGCGTTGCTGGGCGGCCGGTGGCCGGTGTGGAATCGCGCGATGGCGGTGCCGAATACCTCCGACTCGGCGCACAGCAGGGTGGCGTTGTTGGCCTCCTGTTCCCAGGAGCGCAGTTGGACACGCGACACGATCGCGCCGTCGGCATGCATGCCCCGGGCGTGTCGCCCGAAGGTGTCCCGAGCGAAATGCCGCGCCCGAGTGATCAACTCGGTGGGCGCGTTCACCTCGGTGTTGCCGGACAGCATGCTCATCTGGTTACGGCTGTTCCAGTCGAGGTACTGGGCCTCGACGGCCAGGCCGATGGCGATCCGGGACGGCACCCAGCCGGCGTGCATCAGCTTGGCCACGTCCTGGCCGGGCAGCGCGGCGGTGAACAGGGACCGCGGCCGCCTGGTGGACCGCGCCCGGACGGCCGTGCCGAGCGCGACGAACTCCTGATTGCTCTGGCCGAGCGCGGTGCGGGTCAGCCGCACGCCGATCACGCCGTCCGCGCCCATCGCGGCGGCCTCCGTGGTCATCCGGGCCAGCGCGGTGTCATAGCCGTGGTACATCGCGTCGACATACGGCCGGTAGCTGACCGGCATGAACCCCCACGTGCCCATGCCGAAGTTCGCGTTCGCTCCGCCCACGAAGCCGATGTACTGCACGATGCAGCCCATCACCTCACCGATCGGGGTGAGCCCGACCGATTCGACGCCCACGGCACCGGGCACCGGCAGCAGCGAGGTGCGCAGGCCGGACGCGTCGAACCGGGCCAGCCGGTCGCGCGCGGCGTCCGGCAGCCAGGAACCCTCTTCGCCAGCCACGGCGACCTCCTCATCGGCCCTGTCGACGTCCGGCGCAGCAACGATGTCCATACTTCCATGCCCGGCGGGCGGGGGAGCGGTTCGCGAGTAACGATCAACTGGCAACCGTGAAGAACACGGCCCGTGTCGGCCCGCTGACGCGACTGCGATCTGGTGTGACGGGGGTTACGCTCAAGTGTCACGCAGCGTCAAGGCCTGCGAACACGAGGTGATACCGATGTCATCAACGGTGGCTGGGCCCGATGAAGTGGTGCGGAGTGCCGTTCCCGCCCGCATCGACAGACTGCCGTGGTCCCCCTTCCACACCAGAATGGTGATCGCGCTGGGCGTCGCCTGGGTGCTGGACGGGCTGGAGATCACCATCGCCAGCGTCGTCGGTGGCTCGCTCACCAACACGAACACGCTCAACATGTCGGCCGCCGCGGTCGGCGCGACCGCCACCGTCTACCTGATCGGGCAGGTCGTCGGCGCGCTGGTGTTCGGAAGGATGTCCGACCGGCTGGGCCGCAAGAACCTTTTCATGATCACGCTGGGCGTGTACCTGGTCGGTAGTGGTCTGACCGCCGCGACGGCCGGTTCGGGCCCCGGCTGGATCGCGTTCCTGTACGCGACCAGGTTCATCGCCGGAACCGGTATCGGCGGCGAATACGCGGCCATCAACTCGGCCATCGACGAACTGATTCCGGCGCGGTTCCGCGGCCGGGTCGACGTCGCCGTGAACGGCACCTACTGGGCCGGCGCCGTGATCGCCACCCTCGTCGAGCTGCTCATCTACAACCAGGTGGCCGCGAACAACCCGAACCTCGCCTGGCGGGTCGGCTTCCTGCTCGGGCCGATCCTGGCCGTGGTGATCCTCTTCGTGCGGCGCAATCTGCCGGAGAGCCCGCGCTGGCTGATCATGCACGGCCGCGCGGCCGACGCCGAGAAGGCGGTCGCCGAGATCGAGCGGGAGGTCGAGAAAACCGGCCGGACCCTGCCGCAGGTGGACGAGAGCCGCACGCTGGAGATCAAGCCGGTCAAACGCACCGGCTACTTCACCCTGCTGCGGGTCCTCATCCGCGACTATTTCCCGCGCTCGGTGCTCGGCCTGGGGCTGATGATCACCCAGTCGTTCCTCTACAACGCCATCTACTTCACGTACTCGACGGTCTTGAAGGTCTTCTTCAAGGTGCCGGACGCGCATATCGGCTGGTACGGGCTGGCCTTCGCGGTCGGCAACCTGTCCGGTCCGCTGCTGCTCGGTCACCTGTTCGACACCGTCGGCCGCAAGAAGATGATCGCCGGGACCTATCTGTTGTCCGGCGTCTTGCTCGCGGTGAGCGCGGTGTTGTTCCGCGCCGGTGTGTTCAACGCGACCACGCAGACCGCGGCCTGGGTGGTCATCTTCTTCTTCGCCTCGGCCGGTGCGAGCGCCGGTTACCTCACCGTCAGCGAGATCTTCCCGCTGGAGGTCCGCGCCCAGGCGATCGCGGTGTTCTTCAGCATCGCGCAGGTCGTCGGGGCGGTGGCGCCACTGTTCTACGGCCTGCTGATCAACAAGGACGCGCCGGACCGGGGAATGCTGTTCATCGGCTACATGGTGGGCGCGGCGGTGATGGTGATCGGCGGGCTCATCGCGGCGGCGCTCGGCGTCGCCGCCGAGGGCAGATCCCTGGAGGACATCGCCAAGCCGCTGTCGGTGGTCCGGGTGCCAGCCGCGGAGGCGGCCGAGGCGGACTAGTCGAGGCGGACTAGCCGAGGCGGACAGGCCCTGACAGCTGTCGCCTTCGTCATTGGCGGGTGCCGGATCTTCGGGTAGCCTACTGGCGGGTATTACTCGTCAGTAGGCTATCTGGCCCAGCGCGGCCTGGATGGCGAAGGAGACGGCAGCCTGTGTCATCCAGGACGACATCCGGTCCGGGCTCGAACAGCGCGCCCGGGCGGGAGCCCCGGCGGGACGCCATGTCGCTGGGCATCGCGGCACTCAACAAACTGGCCGGTTCAACCCTGATCGACCGCTTTGGCCTGCGTAGACCCGTCGAGCGGACCGTATACGAGGCGACCAGGACCGGTTTCCGCACCATCGCCGCCGCCAGCCGGACGTTCCTGGCCGTGGCCAGGCGATCCGCGCCGGCGCGACTGCCGGCCAGCGCCGGCTCGAACCTGTTCGACCTCACCCCCACCGACGAACAGCGGATGGTCCAGGAGACCGTTCGGGATCTCGCCGCCGACCAGCTCCGGCCGGTCGCCGCCGAGGCGGACGCCGCCTGCGCAACGCCCGAGGACGTCCTGGACAAGGCATCCGAACTGGGGCTGACGCTGATTGGGGTGCCCGAGGAACTCGGCGGGGCCGGCACCGAACGGTCCGCGGTCACGAATGTGCTGGTGGCCGAGGCGCTCGCGCAGGGTGACATGGGCCAGGCCGTCGCGATCCTGGCGCCCTCGGCGGTGAGCACCGCGCTGGTGCTCTGGGGCGACGGCGAACAACAGGCCCGTTACCTGCCCGCCTTCGTCGGGGACAACGTGCCGGCCGCCGCGCTCGCGCTCGCCGAACCGCGCCCGCTGTTCGACGCGCTGGCACCCGCGACCGTCGCCCGGCGCACCGCCGGCGGATACGTCCTCGACGGCGTGAAGTCGCTCGTTCCACGCGCGGCCGAGGCAGAACTGTTCGTGGTGGGCGCCCAACTGGAGGATGCCGGCCCGGTGCTGTTCGTGATCGAGTCCAGCACCGCCGGCCTGACCATCGAGGCCGATCCGTCGATGGGCGTGCGGGCCGCCGGCATCGGCCGGCTGGTGTTGGAGCGGGTCACCGTGCCGGACACCGCGCTGCTCGGCAGCACCGACGACTACCGCGACTGCGTCCGGCTGTCCCGGCTCGCCTGGTGCGGGTTGGCGCTGGGCACCGCCCAGGCCGTGCTCGACTACGTGATCCCCTACGTCAACGGACGGGTCGCGTTCGGCGAGCCGATCAGTCACCGGCAGGCGGTGGCCTTCAAGGTCGCCGACATCGGCATCGAGCTGGACGGCATGCGGCTGGCCACGTATCGCGCGGCAAGCCTGGCCGAGCAGGGCAAGCCGTTCGACCGGCAGGTCGCGCTGGCCCGAATCCTGTGCGCGGACAAGGGAATGCGGATCGGCAGCGACGGGGTCCAACTGCTCGGTGGCCATGGATATGTGAAGGAACATCCGGTGGAGCGCTGGTATCGGGACATGCGCGCCATCGGCGTGGCCGAAGGTGCCGTGCTCGTCTGATACTCGTCTGAGGGGCTGTAGCGTTGATCAATCTTGAGGTTCCCCGGAAGCTTCGGCTGATGGTCGACCAGGCGCACCGGGCGGCGGCCGAGGTGTTCCGGCCCAACTCCCGCAAGTACGACCGTGCCGAGCACACCTATCCGGTCGAACTGGACATGCTCGCCGCGCTCGTCGACGGCCTGAACGCCGCCGGCGAGGGCAACGCCAGCGCCGGTGCCGGCGGCGCCAGCCGGAGGTCTCGGCCGAAGCGCTCCGGCGAGGTGCGCAATGGCGCCAACCTGAACACCGTGCTCGCCACCATCGAGCTGTGCTGGGGCGATGTCGGCCTGCTGCTGTCCATGCCCCGGCAGGGCCTGGGCAACGCCGCCATCGCGTCGGTCGCCAACGAGGAACAGTTGGCGCGGTTCACCGGCAGGTGGGCGGCCATGGCGATCACCGAGCCGGACACCGGATCGGACTCCGCCAACATCAGGACCACCGCCGTGCTGGACGGCGACGAATACGTCCTCAACGGTGAGAAGATCTTCGTCACCGCGGGGGAGCGCGCCGACTGCGTGGTGGTGTGGGCGACCCTGGACCGCACGAAGGGGCGCGCGGCGATCAAGTCGTTCGTCGTGGAGAAGGGCACGCCCGGCTTCGAGCTGGTTCGCCTGGAACACAAGCTCGGCATCCGATCGTCGGACACCGCGCAGTTCCGGCTGGACAACGTGCGGGTCCCCAAGGCCAACCTGCTCGGCTCGCCGGACATCGACGTCAGCCGCGGGTTCGCGGGGGTCATGCGGACCTTCGACAACACCCGGCCGCTGGTCGCCGCGATGGCCGTCGGCGTCGCGAAGGCGGCGTTGGAGGAAACCCGGAGGCTGCTCACCGAGGCCGGCCTGACCATCGACTATGACGGTCCCGCCGGGACGCGGCCGGCGGCCGTGGACCGGTACCTGAGGCTGGAGGCGGACTGGGAGGCGGCCTATCTGCTGACCCTGCAGGCCGCGTGGATGGCCGACAACGGCAAGCCGAACTCGCTGCAGGCCTCCTACGCCAAGGCGAAGGCCGGCCGCTCGGCCACCACGATCACCCTCGGCTGCGTCGAACTCACCGGCACGCTCGGCTACTCCGAGGAAACGCTGTTGGAGAAGTGGGCCCGCGATGCCAAGATCCTGGATATCTTCGAGGGCACCCAGCAGATCCAGCAGCTGATCGTCGCCCGGCGCCTCCTCGACAAGACCAGCTCCGAACTGAAGTAGGGATTCTCATTCCCGCTCGTCGAGCACGGCGAAACTCGGTTGGGGAAGTCGGCGCGGGATGCCAAGATCCTGCTAAGACCAGCTCCGAACCGAAGTGAGCCCGGAGGCACCAGGATGACCGCCACGCCACATGACACGACAGTCGTGCTCCCCGAAGCCGATGGCGAAGCGGTTCGCGTGATTGCGGCGGTACTGGCGCAGAAGGCGCCAGAGCAGGCCACTCTTGTCGAACCGGACGGGGTGAGCGTGCCGTTGCCCGAACAACTCAACCGCGTACTTCGCGTCGCGGCGGAGGCACTTGCCGAAGGACATGCGGTCACGATGGCGCCGCTGCACACCCTCCTGAGCACTCAGGAGGCCGCTGAACTCCTGAACATCTCTCGGCCAACGCTGTTGCGGCTGCTGGAATCTGGTGAGATTCCCTGCGAGAAACCCGGCCGCCACCGCCTGATCCGGCTCACGGATCTGCTCGCATACCGGGACCGGCTACATCGGCAGCGGCGGGAGGATCTCGCCCGGTTGACGCGCGAGGCCGCCGAGGACGACCTGTACACCACGACGGCGCGGCCGGTCAGGACCAGGTAGACCTGCTTACGTCTGGAGGGCGGGCTCGTCGGCGAGGGCTTTGGCTTCCTCGACGTCGGCGACGATCACGGTGACATTGTCGGGGCCGCCGCCGTGCAGGGCGAGTTTGATCAGCTGATCGGCGCAGGCGTGCGGGTGCGGAATGCGGAGTGTTTCGCCGATGGTGTCGTCATCGACCACATCGGACAGTCCGTCGGAGCAGAGCAGAAAACGGTCCCCGATCCGGGTTTCGTGCAGGCTCAGGGTCGGTTCCTCGTCCTTGCCGGTGAGCGCCCGGAGCAGCACCGCGCGCTGGCGGTGGTTTCGGGCCTCTTCTGGCGTGATCCGGCCGGCGTCGATGAAGAACTGCACGAGGCTGTCGTCGTGGGTGAGCGGTGCGGCCACGCCGTCCCGCAGCCGGTAGGTGCGGGAGTCCCCGATGTTCGCCACACCGATGCGGTCCCCGGCGAACAGCATCGCGGTGAGCGTGGTGCCCATGCCGGCGAGTTTGGGGTGCTCCTCGATCGAATCCCGGATCGCGGTGTTGCCCGCCTGCACGGCGACATAGAGGGCTCGGAGTAGATCGCCCGGCGGCGGGTTGTCGTCCAGCGGGGTGAGTGCGGCGATCACCAGCGTCGCGGCGATCTCGCCGGCCACATGGCCGCCCATGCCGTCGGCGACGGCGAGCAGGCGTTGTCCGGCATACAGGACGTCTTCGTTGTTCGACCGGACCAGGCCCCGGTCGGTGCGCGCGGTAGAACTCAGAACGAGGCTCACGGCTTCCCTCCACCCATGCTCGCGTAGAAGCCATCAGCGCGGGCCGCGCGGTTCCGGTGGGCATTCATCACCGTGTTTCGATCATTGTGCCTGATGCGGGCGTCACACCGCAATCGCCTGATGATCATGGAAGCGTCGCCGCACGATCAGCAACAGCGGCACCGCGATGACCTGGGTGACGACCGCGAACACCACCACGGCGGTCAGCGACAGGCCGAACAGCGCGCCGATCGCGGTGCTGCCCGCGAACCAGGCGATGCCGTAGGCCCCGGTGAACAGCCCGTACGCGGAGGCACGCCGGTCCGGCCCGACCATCGGCGCGACCGCGGCCGGGATGATCGACTCGTGCACACCCATGCCCAGGCCCCACAGGCAGATTCCGATGAGGCTGGGCCAGAACCCTCCGAGGAAGACCAGCGGCGCGTACGCGATCGTCACGATCGTCAGCGGCACCAGCAGGCCGATGCCGACCTTGTCGAACATCCGTCCCAGGATCAGCGAGCCGCCGCCCGACACCGCCATCGCGGCGGCGTAGAAGACCGGCGTGAGGGTGGGGGACACCGTGCCGGCCTGCTGGAAGTGGAAGGCCACCACCGGGAAGTCGGCGAACCCGGCGCCCACCAGCGCCGCCGCCGCGAGGTAGATCCAGAACACTCGTGGCAGGCCTGCGGTGCGCACCGGTGCGGTGTCGGTCTCCATGTCCCGCGGTCGTGGGTAGAGCAGCCGCGCGACGAGCAGCAGCGACAGCATGATCACGGCGGGAACGGCGAGCGCGGCGAACGCGAGCCGGTAGTTGTGCTGGCTGGTGGCCACGATCAGGGCGACCAGCAGCGGGCCGAACAACGCGCCGAACTGGTCCAGCGCCTCGTGCACGCCGAAGCCCCAGCCATAACCCATGCTCTTGGCGGCGTGCGACAGCATCGCGTCGCGCGGTGGGTTGCGGATCGCCTTGCCGACCCGCTCCAGGATGATCAGCAGGGCGGCTATCTGCCATGTGCTGGCCAGCGCCAGCAGTGGCACCACCGACATCTGCAGGATGTAGCCGGCGATGGTGATCGGCCAGTACAGGCCGGTCCGGTCGGCGCTCCGGCCGGAGAAGAACCGCAGCCCATAACCGAGGAACTCGCCGCAGCCGGTGATGACCGCGATCGCCAGCGCGCCCGCGCCGAGCAGCCCCAGGTACTGGCCGACGATGCTGCGCGAGCCCTCGTAGGTGAAGTCGGCGAAGAAGCTCATCACGCCGACCATCAGCACGAACTTCAGTGCCGCGGACATCCGCCGCCGGCCGGACCGTGCCCGGCGACCGTCTTGACCGCCGGTGCCGCCAGAGGAGCCGACACCGGGGTCGACGGTGGGCCGGTCCCCGGACTTCTCGGTCATGATGCCCAGCGCTCCCTGGTCACATTGCTTCACGGTCCACCGTTACGGCCATAAGTTAACCATGGTTATGTTCACCGGCGCCAGGAGATTGGCTGCCGGGTCACGCGCCGGGAAGCGTGGTGGGCACACTGTCAGGGTGACCAGCGAGGACATCGAGACCGCGGCGGAGACCGCGACCGTGCGGACCAACGGCACGGGGGACTGGCTGCTGTTGATCTACCGGATCCCGCCCGAGCCGACCCGGCTGCGCGCCGCGGCTTGGCGCAGGTTGAAGGGTCTGGGGGCCGTCTACGTGCAGAACTCGGTGGCCGCGCTGCCCGCCGACGCCGGCGCCGAGCGGGCCCTGCGCAAGCTGCGGCACGAGATCGTGGAGATGGGCGGCACGGCGGTGCTGCTGTCCAGCCACCCGCTGGTCGGCGGCCAAGAGGTGCTGGCCCTGTTCCAGGCGGCCCGCGACGACGAGTACGGCGAGATCGTCGACAAATGCCAGGACTTCCTCGCCGAGATCGACAAGGAGACCACCGCCGAGCATTTCACCTACGCCGAGTTGGAGGAGAACGAGGAGGACCTGACGAAGCTGCGCAACTGGTTCGCCAAGGTCACCGAACGGGATGTGTTCGGCGCGCCGGGACGCGCCGCGACCATCGAGGCGATCGGCAGGTGCGAACAGGTCCTGGAGCGTTTCGCGGCGCGCGTCTACGCCGAGGACGCCGACGGAAACTGACGCCCCGCCGGCACCCAGACCGCTTCACCTGGACGGCTGCGCGGCGGCCCGTGTCCGTGCGTCGACGACCGCCTGTTCGGCCTGCTCGCGGCCGTGCCAGCCGAGAATCTCGGTGGGTTTGTCCGGTTCGAGCGCCTTGTACACGTCGAAGAAGTGGGCGATCTCGCTGAGCAGATGCTCGGGCAGGTCGGTCAGCTCCTGCACGTGCTGCCGGCGCGGGTCGTGCGCCGGCACGCACAGCAGTTTCAGGTCGTCGCCGTCCTCGTCGCGCATCCAGAACAACCCCACCGGCCGCACCTCGATCTGGCAGCCCGGGAACGTCGGCTCGGCGACCAGCACCAACGCGTCCAGCGGCGCGCCGTCCTCGGCCAGGGTGTCGGGCACGAACCCGTAGTCCGCGGGGTACTGGGTGGCGGTGAACAGCGTCCGGTCCAGCCGGATGCGACCCAGTTGGTGATCCATCTCGTACTTGTTGCGCGAGCCCGTCGGGACCTCGACGACCACGTCCAGCTCCACCGCCACCTCCACGAATCACAATCTCGGCAACGACCAGGGACCGTCAGCGGCGGCTGCCGCGGTTGGAGGTGAGCCCCATCACCCGCGCGGATCATTATGCATGACCGGTAGCCATCTCACGAGGCATGACTCCGGTCACCCAGCGTCCTTACCCGATGCGGGACACCTCGGGCCCCAGCAGCTCCATCACCCGGCTGCATGGCCACTTCGAGCGCCGCCGCTCGGTCTCCTCCTCGGTCTCGTAGATGCTGAGCTGATAGTCGTCCGGACCTTTCCAGCGCTCGCACTGGTCGTAGAACGGACATTCGCTGTGCGGCGGCCGGCCCCGGGCGGCACAGGGCGGTGCCTTGCCGGCCCGGAACTGGCGCAGCGCCCGATACAACAGCAGCACCTCATCGTGGCTGACCCTGGACATCGGGCTCACCCCCGGGTGAGCCGGCGGTGCGTGACGCGGTGCGGGCGGGCGGCCTCGACGCCGAGCCGCTGCACCTTGTTCTGCTCGTAGCCCTGGTAGTTGCCTTCGAACCAGAACCACTGGGCCGGGTCCTCATCCGTGCCCTCCCAGGCGAGGATGTGGGTCGCCACCCGGTCCAGGAACCACCGGTCGTGCGCGGTGATCACGGCGCAGCCGGGGAAGTCGGCGAGCGCGTTCTCCAGCGATTCCATGGTTTCCACGTCCAGATCGTTGGTGGGCTCGTCCAGCAGCAACACATTGCCGCCCTGCTTGAGCGTCAACGCGAGGTTGAGCCGGTTGCGTTCCCCACCGGAGAACAGCCGCGCGGGCTTCTGCTGATCCGGCCCCTTGAAACCGAACGCGGCGATATAGGCGCGGGACGGGATCTCCACGCCTCCGACGGTGAGCACGTTGTGCCCCTCGGACACCACTTCCCACGCGGTCTTGTCCGGGGCGATACCGGCCCGCTCCTGATCCACATAGGACAGACGCACCGTGTCACCGATCCGGATGGCGCCGGTGTCCGGTTTCTCCTGGCCGACGATCATCTGGAACAGGGTCGTCTTCCCGACACCGTTCGGGCCGATCACGCCGACGATTCCGTTGCGCGGCAACGAGAACGACACATCGTCGAACAGCACGTGATCGCCGAACCGCTTGCCCAGGTGCTCCGCCTCGATCACCAGACTGCCCAGCCGGGGACCCGGTGGGATCTGGATCTCGTCGAAGTCCAGTTTCTGGGTTTTCGCGGCCTCGGTGGCCATCTCCTCGTAGCGGGCCAGCCGGGCGCGACTCTTGGCCTGCCTGGCCTTCGCACCCGAATGCACCCATTCCAGTTCGCGTTGCAGGCGTTGCCGCTGCTTGAGGTCCCGGCGTCCCTGCACCGCCAGCCTGGCCTGCTTGGTTTCCAGATAGGTGGAGTAGTTGCCCTCGTAGGGATAGGCGTGGCCACGGTCAAGTTCGAGGATCCACTGTGCCGCGTTGTCCAGGAAATACCGGTCGTGGGTGACGGCGACAACCGTTCCCGGGTACTTCTCCAGGTGCTGCTCCAGCCACTGCACGCTTTCCGCGTCGAGGTGGTTGGTGGGCTCGTCCAACAGCAGCAGGTCCGGTTGACTCAGCAGCAACGCGCAGAGCGCGACCCGTCGGCGTTCACCGCCGGACAGGTTCACGACCGGGGTGTCCGGCGGCGGACAGCGCAACGCGTCCATCGCCTGTTCGAGTTGTGAGTCGAGGTCCCAGGCACCGCTGTGTTCGAGTTGCTCCTGCAGCTTTCCCAGTTCGTCGAGCAGTTCGTCCGAGTAGTCCTCGGCGAGCTTGTTGGTGAGTTCGGTGTACCGGGCCAGCATCTCCTTGGTCTCGGCGACGCCGGCCTCGACATTGCCCAGCACCGTTTTCGTGTCGTCCAGCGGCGGTTCCTGCAGCAGGATTCCGACGCTCGCGCCCGGCGCGAGCGTCGCCTCACCGTTGGACGGTTTCTCCAGGCCCGCCATGACCTTCAGCGTGGTGGACTTGCCGGCGCCGTTCGGGCCTACCACGCCGATTTTCGCGCCGGGCAGGAATGTCAGGTTGACATCGTCCAGGATCACCTTGTCTCCCTTGGTGACCCGGACCTTGTTCATCTGATAGATCCACTGCATTACTTCAGGACTCCCCTCCGCCGCGAGTCGCCGGGGCTGACCAGGCGTCGGGCGCGAGTGCGAGGGCCGGTTGCCAGCCGGCGAACCAGCCCAGGGTCGCGACGAGCGCCGCGTTCGCCTCGGGCGACGGCGGCGGCCCGTCATGCGTCATCGATCGGATACAGCGCGTCAGTGGTTTCCGCAACCCAGCCAGGGCGTCCCGGACCGTGTGGTCGGGGGCGGCGGCCCCGGAGGCCAGGTGTTGCCGGCAGGGTATGCCGGGTCCGGTGGGTACGCACCACGGACACATCAGCGACTGCCACTCCGCCTGACAGCCGGCCACGAACGCGTTGCTGCGCTGGCGCAGGTTGGCCTTGCGCTGTTCCTCGTCGAACCAGGCCGCGCCGGCCGCCATTTCAGCGTAGTCGCAGGTCGGACACCAGGGGTGGCCGGCGAAAATGTGCCGGCGGCTGGCCGGTGGTGTCCACGGATGCGGCCAGGACCTGACCATCCGTTCCAGCAGGTCCTGATACAGCGTGGCGGTGCCCAACGGCTGCCAGCGCAGCTCGCACTCGACCACGAAATACGCCCAGGTGTGCCGGTCGCACAGCCCCCAACTGCGGCGCAATCGTTCCCGGGTGTCCGGGTTCATGATCGCCCCGTCGGAGAACCACCAGAGCTGAGCCACCTCGACCCTGCTCAGGTCCAGGTCACCGGGTGGGCGCACAGGACTGTCGGCGGTCATGGGGCCGTCACCTCCGCAACGCACAACGATCCGTCAAGCAGGGACCGTTGGCGTCACGTGCGCGGTTCGGTGGCGGGCCCCTCCGCCATCTGCTGCCCTCAGGTTACCGGCTTGACGGTGATCGCCAAGCCGAGCATGCTGGCGTTCGGACGGTGGCGCGGTGAGAGCCAAGCCGCACCACCGTTCGCATGCCAGAATGGTGTGCACAACCTGCGATGAAGCCCGCGAGCGCCCCCCACCGAGGCTGATGGCTTCTGTCCGTTCTCGACGTAGATCGAGAGGATGGGAGCTGGGATGGGCACCGCTGTGGTCCTGCAGGTGCTTCAGAGCCTTGTTGTGCTCGCGGTCGCACCCCTCTACGCGGGCGTGTTGGCCCGCGCGGAGGCAATCGTCGCGTCCAAACGCGGCCCGAGCATCCTTCAGCCCTACCGTGACCTGGGCAAATGGCTGCGCAAGTCGAGTGCCGTTTCGGACCAGGCGTCCTGGGTGTTCCGCGGCGCGCCGTTCGTGGCCTTCGCCTGCTACCTCACCGTGTCGGCGATCATCCCGGTCATCACGGACAACCCGCTGCCGCTGGCGTTCCTCGCCGACCTGATCGGTGGCGCGTTCGTGCTCAGCCTGGCCAGCTTCGTCATCTCGCTGGCCGCCCTGGACACCGCCAGCCCGCTGGGCGGGCTGGGCGCCAGCCGGGCGAGTTGGGTGGGCAGTCTCGCCGAACCCGCGCTGATCCTGGTGTTCTTCACGGTCGGCGCGGTGTCCGCATCGGACAACCCATACCTGATGAACCACACGGTGGCCAGCTCGCCGGCCGTGATCGTGCTGCCCACCCACGTGCTCGGCATGGTCGCGTTCTTCCTGCTCGTGCTGGTCGAGAACGGCCGGATCCCGATCGACAGCCCGACCGGGTCGATCGAGATATCGATGATCGAGGAAGGCCGGGTGCTCGAGTACTCCGGCCGGGAGTACGCGCTGGTCAAGTGGGGCGGCTGGATGCGGTTCGTGCTGCTGTCCACGATCTTCATGAACGTGTTCGTGCTGCCCTGGGGCCTGGGCGACGCGACAACCATCACCGGCGGGCTGATCGCGATCCCGGTGTGGATGGGCAAGCTCGCGGTCTGCGCGTTCGTGATCGTGGTGATCGACAGTTCGTTCGCGAAACTGCGCTTCTTCCGCATCGCGGAGTTCCTCGGCGCGTCGTTCCTGCTGGCGCTGCTCGGCATCGCCACCTCGTACGTGATCGGCGCCTGACACAGGGGAGAAGACCCATGGAGATTTCCCGGGAGACGATATGGAGAGCCTGACCGCGACCTCGGCCGCCGGGGTGCTGCTGGCCCTGTGCGGGGTGCTGATGTTGTTGTGCGCCTTCGGCTGCCTGGGCTCGAAACTGTTCAACCGCTATGTCACCTACTATGGCGCGCAGTCCTGGCTGCTGGCCATCGCCTGTGGTGTGGTGGCGTTCCAGTTCGGCCGGATCGAGCTGTGGGTGCTGGCCGGACTCACCCTGCTGATCAAGGGAATCGGCATCCCGGTCGCCACCCGCCGGCTGCTCATCGACCGGCTGGAACTCAAACGGGACGTGGCCATGTCCACCGGTCTGTCCACCGCGATCATCATCGGCGGCGCGCTGACCGCGTTCTCCTACCTGGTGATCCGGCCGAACCTGCTGCCGCAGGGGCTGCTCGCGTCCGCCGTCGTGCCGCTGTCCACCGCGATGATCCTGCTGGGCTGCCTGGCGATGGTCGTGCGACGGCACACGGTCGCGCAACTGATCGGCTGGCTGCTGGTGGAGAACGGCGTCTTCCTCGGCGCGATCACGCTGGTGGCGACGTTCCCGTTCATCGTCGAGGCCGGCATCTTCCTGGACATCGTCGCCGGCGTGCTGATCATGGTCGTGTTCGTGTCCGGCCTGGCTCGCCAACTGGCGGAGGCCAGCTCGGAGGAACTGCGAGGGCTGCGCGGATGACCGCGATCCTGTTTGTCCTTGCCGCGTTGCCGCTGGCCGCCACGGTGGCCGCGTCGTTCGGCGCGCATGCCCGCACCGCCGGCTACACGCTGGTGGTCGCGTCCGCGGGCTCGCTCGGGCTGGCCGTGTGGGTGCTCGTGCACACCGTCACGCATGGCTCGTTCACCGCGCTGGCCGGGTTCGTCTACGTGGACGGGCTGAGCGCGTTCTTCCTGTTCACCGTCGCGATCGTGGTGTTCCTCGCGTCGCTGGGCTCGGCGTCCTACCTGCGCGCCGAAGAAGAACTACAGCTCAGTCACCTGCAGGTGCGGCTGTATTTCGGGTTCTTCGGCGCGTTCGCCGCGCTGATGCTGGCGTCGCTGGGCACCGGCAACCTCGGCATGCTGTTCGTCCTCATTGAAGCGTCCACACTGGCCAGTGCCGTGCTGGTTGGCCTTGAGGCGCGGGCGAGTTCGCTGGAAGCGGCGTGGAAGTACGTCATCATCTCGTCGCTGGGCGTCACGATCGCCCTGGTCGGCACGCTGTTCCTGTTCTACTCGGGCACCGGCCTGCCGCTGTCCGCGAACCTGCGGCTGACCTGGCCGTATCTGTTCGAGCATGCCGCGCAACTGTCGCATCCAAGCCTGTGGCTGGCGTTCATCCTGGCCGTGGTCGGCTACGGCACCAAGGTCGGTCTCGCGCCGATGCACACCTGGCTGCCCGACGCGCACTCCGAGGCACCCAGCCCGGCCAGCGCGATGCTGTCGGCAGCGCTGCTCAACACCGGCATGTACGCGATCATCCGGTTCCTGGCGATCGCCAAGGTCGGCCTGGGCGCCGCCCATGTGCAGGACGTGATGCTGGCGTTCGGGTTCGCGTCCGTGCTGATCGGGGTGCTGTTCCTGGTGACCGCCGGCAACTTCAAGCGCCTGTTCGCGTACTCGTCCGTGGAGCACATGGGGATCATCGCGATCGCGCTCGGGTTCGGTGGCCAGCTCGGCCTGTATGGGGCGCTGCTGCACACCCTCAACCACGCGATCGGCAAGGCCGTCTTGTTCCTGTCCAGCGGCGATGTGGTGCTCGGCTATCACACCCGGGAGGCGGGCAGGGTGCGCGGCATCCTCTCGGCGCTGCCGCTGACCGGCGCGATCCTGTTGCTGGCCAGCCTCGCCATCCTGGGGTCGCCGCCGTTCGGGCTGTTCCTGTCCGAACTGACCATCCTGCGCGCCGGCTTCGCCAGCGGCGGTCCGTGGCTGCCGGGCGTGCTGTTGCTGCTGCTGGTGATCGCGTTCATCGCGTTCGCCCGCCGCACCACCGGCATGGTGCTCGGCGCGTCGGACCGGCCGGTCCGCGTCTACGCGAGCACCGGACAGCGGGTGCTGGCCGCCGTGCCGCTGGTGGTGGGCCTGGTCGGACTTCTGGTGCTCGGCCTGTGGATACCCGACGGCCTGCACACCGCCATTCTCGGTTCGATCGGAGCGGTCTCATGACCAGGGCGGAAGAGGAGATCACCGCCGGGAACCACGTGCCGCGCGTCCCGATTCCGGTTGACGCGCTGCAGAAAGCCGTGCACCGGATGACGGCGACCGCGCGGCTGGCGGACATGTTCGCCGCGATCGGGCCCGACCGGGAACCCGTGCTGCACATGGTCTGGGCGGTGGACCACGAGAACAGGTACACGATGACCGAGACCGCGATCCCGGGCCCGGAGTATCCGTCCCTTTCGGACATTGACCCGGCCGCGTTCGTGGAGGAATGCGAGATCTACGAACAGTTCGGGCTGCGGCCGGCCGGCGGCAAGCCGCTCAACCGGTTCTCCCTGCCGCCGCACGCCGGACCCGACTTCCCGCGCCTGGGCCACGCGCCGGCCGAGGAGGCCGGACCGGTGCGCGCGTCGCTGTCCGTCGCCGGCCACGCGTTCGAGTTCCCGTTCGGCCCGGTCCGCGCCGCCGGCTTCGAGTCGCTCTACTACGGCCTGGTGACCAGCGGCGAGGAGGTCGTCGACCTCTACCTGTTCACCTGGCACAAGCACCGCGGCATCGAGTACCGGCTGCGCGGCCAGGACCCGCGCAGGGCGCTGTTCCTGGTCGAACGGGCCGAGGGCTTCTCCGCGGTCGCGCACGGTTGGGCGTTCGCGCAGGCCGTCGAGCAGGCGCTGGACATCACGCCGTCGCTCGCCGCGACCCGGGTTCGCGCGGCCGCGCTGGAGATGGAGCGCCTCTACAACCACGCGGCCGCGATCGTCGCGCTCTGCCAGTCGACCGGGCTGTCGGTCGGTCAGGCCGGCGCCGAGATCGCGCTGGAACGTCTGCTGCGGCTCAACGCCGCGATCTTCGGTCACCGCTACCTGTTCGGCGTGGTCGACATCGGCGGGGTCAGCCGGCCGGTCGACCTGGAGTCGCTGCGCACCGCACTGCCGGCGGTCTGCGGTGAGTTGCAGCGCGTCACCGACGGTCTGAACACCACGAACTCGTTCCTGGACCGGTTGGAGTCCACCGGGATCGTGACGAGCGAGCAGGCCACCCGGCTCGGGCTGGTCGGTCCGGTCGCGCGGGCCAGCGGGCTGTCCCTGGACACCCGCCGGGACCACCCGCAACCGCCGTACGACGTGCACCCCGTCCTGCCGGAGATCCGCGCGGCCGGCGACGCGATGGCGCGCTACCAGGTCATGCTGGCCGAGATCAACGCCTCGGCCCGGCTGATCGGCCACCTCGCCGAGCCCGGCCCGAACACCCCCGAGCCGGTCGACCCGCCCGGTCGCGCCGGCAGCGGACTGGGCTGGGCCGAGTCGTCCCGGGGCGAGGCGCTGGCCTGGGTCGACCTGGACGAGCACGGCCGGATCACGCGGGCCCGGCTGCGGCCGGCCGCCGTGCGCGACTGGCGGGCCTTCGATGACGCGGTCCGCTCCCAGAACGTGTTCACCGACGTACCGATCATCGAGGCCAGCTTCTGGCTGACCGCCGCGGGGAGGGCTCGCTGATGGTTCTGTGGTTCGCCCATGGCGTGCGGCGGGGCGTGGTCACCACCCGCTACCCGTTTGAGGAGCCCGACCGGTGGACGCTCGACCTGCCCACCCCGCCCTGCTTCGATCCCGACGCGCTCACCAACGACGTCGTAGCCGAGCTGGTCGCGGTGTGCCCGAGCGGCGCGCTGCGCCGGGAGGACGACACGCTCGTCTACGACGTGGGCGCCTGCACGAGCTGTGGGCGTTGCCTGGCCGCCGCGCCCGACGCCGTCAGCGCCAGCGACATGTTCGAGCTGGCCGCCACCGCCCGGGAACAACTGGTCAAACGCATTCCGCTGCGCGGAGGGAGTCCGTCATGACCGAGACACTGCTGGAGGACGAGGCCGAGGAACTGCGCCGCACGGTGCACAAGCTGTTCGGCCGCAGCCTGCACATCCGCACCATCGACACCGGCTCCTGCGCGGTCTGCGAGCAGGAGATACGGCTGCTGTCGGCGCCGCACTACGACCTGCACCGGCTCGGGTTCTTCTTCACGCCCGCGCCCCGGCACGCCGACATGCTGATGGTCACCGGGCCGGCGGTGCGCGCGTTCGACAACGCGCTGCTCAAGACCTACGACGCCACCCCGGACCCGAAGGTCGTGCTGGCGATCGGCGGCTGCGCGCTCGGCGGGGTGTATCCGACCGACGCGATCACGCACGGCTCGATCGACCGGGTCATCCCGGTCGACGTGTTCGTGCCCGGCTGCCCGCCCAGCCCGATGGCGCTGTTGCAGGCGCTGATGGTCGCGGTGGGCCGGCTGTCCGAGAAGGTCTCCGCGATGTCCTTTGTGGAGGAAAAGCGATGAGCGTCTGGACGCCGTTGGGGATCGCCGCCGCGTTGTGGCTGGTCGCCGCGCTCGCCGGGCTGCTGGCCGGCCGCCGGTTCGGGCTGTGGCTGTCCGCCGCCCTCGGCGGTCTCGGTGGCGTCGCCGGCCTGATCGGTGGCGTCGAACTGCTGCTGCGCCAGCCGTCCTCGGTGACGCTGGGCGGCAACGACGTGGTCGGCACGCTCGCGCTCCGCGCCACGCCGCTGGCCGGCGTGTTCGTCGCGCTGCTCGGCCTGGTCGCGATCGGCATCGCCGGCTACTCGCCGCGCTACCACCACCCGGGCCCGGGCACCGCCGTCTACCTGGTCGTCTATCACCTGGCGGTGCTGGCCTCGCTGGTGCTGCTGATCGCCGGCACGGTCATCGTGTTCCTGGTCGCCTGGGAGTCGATGGCGGTGCTGTCGTATCTGCTCATCCTGCGGTACCACCGCCGGGATGGCGTGCCGGCCGGCGCGTTCTGGTTCCTGGCACTGTCCGAAGTGGGCTTTGGCCTGATCATCGCCGCGTTCGTGCTGGTCTCGGCCGGCACCGGCAGCATGGACCTCGCGGTGATCGCGGCGCACGCGGATCAGCTCTCCGGCGGAACGCGGGATGCGGCGTATCTGTTGGCGCTGCTGGGATTCGGGTTCAAGGCCGGCCTGGTTCCGTTGCACGTGTGGCTGCCCGAGGCGCACCCGATCGCCCCCGCCGACGGCTCCGGGTTCCTGTCCGGCCTGATCGTCAAGCTCGGCGTGTACGGGATCCTGCTGTTCGCCGTCGAACTGCTCGGTCCCGGCCCGGCATGGTGGGGCCTGGTCACGATGGGCCTCGGCGCGGTCACCGCCGTGATCGGCATCCTCTACGCGCTGACCGAGCGGGACATCAAGCGGTTCCTGGCCTATTCGACGATCGAGAACATCGGCGTCATCATCACCGCGGTCGGCGCCGGCGAGACCTTCACCGCCTTCCACGAGCCGCTGCTCGGCGCGTTCCTGATGCTCGCCGCGCTGTATCACGTCGCCAACCACGGTGCCTACAAGACATTGCTGTTCCTGGAGGCCGGCGTGATCGAGCACGCCACCGGCACCCGAGACATGGACCGGCTCGGCGGCCTGATCCACCGGCTGCCGCGCAGCGCGATCATCAGCATGATCGGCACGCTCGGCATCGCGACCCTGCCGCCGCTCAACGGTTTCGTGTCCGAATGGCTGATCTTCCAGGGGCTGTTCCAGGGCTTCCGGATTCCCAGTCACCTGGTCGGCATCCTCATCGTCACCGCCGCCGCCTTCCTCGGCCTGACCGGTGGCCTGGCGATCAACGCCTTCGTGCGCGCGTACGGGATTCCGTTCCTCGGCATGCCCCGCACCCGTGATGCCGCGCAGGCCACCGAACATGGCCAACCCGTGCTCGGGCCGGGCATCCTGGCCGCCTGCTGTGTCGCGCTGTCGCTGGGTGCGCCGCTGGTGCTGACCGCGCTCGGGCGCGGGGTCCGGACGGTGACCTCGGTGGACCTGTTGCCCCAGTTGCTGATCGGGAACCTGACGGTGATTCCCGCGCACACCGACTTCTCCGCGTTCTCGCCCACCTATCTGGCGGTGTTCATGATCGCGGTGTTGATCGTGCCGATCCTGATCTACCGCGCCAGGCGGCCGGCCGCGCCCAGCCGGATCGTGCCCGTCTGGGACGGCGGAATCCTGTCGTTCCGGCCTCGGATGCAGTACTCGGCCATGACGTTCGCGTCGCCGGTGCGGGTCACGTTCGACGGGCTGTACCGGCCCGACGTGACCGTGCGACGCGCCTCCGACGACCCGGCCGGACGCTCCGGGCCGGTGCACTACGAAACTCAGATCACGCCACTCTTTCAGCGGTACCTCTATCTACCCGTGGTGGCCGCCGTGCGGCGGATCGCGAGGCTCGCTACGCCGATCCAGTCCGGCAACGTCAACCTCTATCTGCTGTACGTGTTTCTGGTGGTATTGCTGGCATATCTGCTCGGCGCGCTGGGCGCCGGCTGACGGCGAGTCGTCGCTTCAGATCCACCGATCGTCGCCCTGAGTGCAGTACCGTGCGCGTCAAGTTACGACTGCGTGAGGTGAGTGCACATGGCTCCTGGGCGGGACGACCCGGATCGCAAGCTGTTCGCGGAGGAACTCAAGGCGATGCGCCAGCAACGCGGCTGGAAGCGCGACGAGCTGGCCAAAATGATCAACTTCAGCGAGTCGACGATCGGCAACATCGAGGCGATGTACCGTGCGCCGACCCGCCAGCAGGCGGCCCTGCTCGACAAGGCTTTCGACGCGCCAGGCACGTTCGCACGACTGGAGGAACGGATACGCGGTGTGGCCTTCTCGACGGGCTTTCGACCGTTTTATCCCTACGAACAAGCGGCGCTGACACTGAAGACCTTCCAACACACGCTCGTTCCCGGCCTGTTCCAGACGAAGGACTACGCGCGAGCGATCTTGGAGACTCATCCCGGCGTCAGCGAGCAGGTTGTCCAGGACCGAGTCGAAGGACGGATCTCGCGCCAAGCGATGCTCAACCGCACAGAGCCTGCCCCACCCTGGCTGTGGGCTGTGCTCGACGAGCATGTACTCAATCGGGACATCGGCGGACCCGCGGTGATGTTTGCGCAGATGGAGCGCTTGGCCGAGCTGGCTCGCCGGCCGAGGATCAACATCCAGGTGATCCCCGGTGACCGTCCCCATGCCGGGCTGCTGGGCGCCTTCGTGCTCGCCGAGATGGACGAGCCGCCGGTCATGCTGCATCTGGAGACCGGCTTCGGAGGGCAGACCGTGGAACATCCGCAGATGGCGGCCACGATGGTGGTGCTGTTCGATACGCTCCGGATGGAAGCGCTTACCGGCGGCGCCTCCCTGGCACTCATCGAGGAAGCGGCACTGCGATGGAAGGAAGGGTCCGAGACGTGACCACCTGGCGGAAGTCCAGCTACAGCGGCAGTGACGGCGGCGACTGTGTGGAGGTCGGCGTGTCCGGCCCGACGGCGTTCCTGGTGCGGGACACCAAGAACCGTGCCCGCGGCACGCTGGCCTTCGCCCCCGCCGCCTGGCAGCGGTTCGCCACCAGCGTGAAGGCCACCAACCAGGCGTGACACAGAGTTCTGTGGACCCGACCATGACGCGCGGTCGGGTCCACAGACGTGTCCGGGGGCAGTTGTGTGTGTCGTCACGTTGCGTTGAGTAGGTCTAGTTTGTTGAATCTCACCCTTCGGATGGTCTTGAACCAGTAACCTGCGGTACTGACCGTAGAACTGGGGAGGGACTCATGACGAGCTCGCAGGGTGGGCCAGGGCAGCAGCCGGTCGACGCAGGTCTCGGCGTCCCGTTAGAGCCGAACGCCGTCTCGGCGAACTACACCGCCAACTTCGCCCAGCAGGTCCAGGCGCAGGTGCAGCAGTCTGCGGATCTCAAGGCCGCCGCGACCTCGGGCAAGTTCAGCATCAACCCCGAAGCCGCCCAAGAGATGATCAAGGCCTACCAGTTCGCCCAACAAGAGTGGCTGCATGGCCAAGCCGATGTCGACATCGTCACGCAGCACTACAAGCTGGGCTCGACCCCGGGTGCGAAGGTCATCGCGGCGTGGAATTTGCAGGTGGCACAACAGTTCGCCAGCGCGTACCTGCAGCTCAGGGACATCTACCAGAACCAGATCGACGCCTACACGCAGGCGATGAAGAACTACCAGGAGAATGAGGCCAAGGTGTCGGATTCGTTGCGGAAGACCGGTGAAAGCTGAATGAGTCCCATGACCCGCTCGCTAAAACGAGTGGCCGCGGTGTCGATGCTGTCAGCGGTCGCGGCGGGGATGCTTGCCGCCTGCGGTGGTGGCGGCGGTAGCAGTCTCCAGCCCAGCGGAGCCTCGACCACGACATCAGGCGCTAACTCCACAACATCTGCGACTTCCGGTGGCGATGTCTCGGACCGGTGGTTCAGCTCAGTTCAAGCCTGCAGCATGATTGACCAGGCAACACTGACGCGACTGGGCTATGCCAGTCCCGGCACTGTGACAACCAATAATGACTTCGAGAATCGTTGCGATTGGACCAGTGAAACGAGCCAGCTGACCGCCGACTTTGCCGCTCAAGCGTACGATACCCTCGTCCCGGAGGGCAGTGGTCAGATATCTAAGTTGACCGTTTCTGGTCGACCTGCGGAAAAAGAAGATATTACCAATAGTGGCGTCTGCATGCTTTCCGTTGAAGCGACTAAAAACTCGCAGGCGCTCATTCACGTCGACGTGCTGCAGGGTTCCAGTCTGGGTGCGTGTGATATTGCTGAGCAGGCTGCCGCAGCGGTAGAGCCGAATCTACCGAAGTTGTCGAGCTGATCTGGGGGGAACTGGTCGTGTCAACGCCGAATGTGAGTGGTGCTTCGGATGCTCAGGCGGCTCTGATGCACGTCGAGCGGGCGGTCATGGGTGGCGGCACGATGCAGTCTGGTCCGGGCTTGCCGAATACGCTCTTCGATGGTTACAGCCAGGAAGAGATCTACAGTATGTTCCAGCAGGACGCCGATCCCGGTGCGGTGCAGTCGCAGGCGGATGCGTTCCAGCGCCTGGGAAAGAGCTTAGTCTCGGTCGCTGAGCAGGTCGGGCGGAGTCTGTGCAAGTCGCAGGAGAACTGGAGCGGTCAGGCGGCGGACAGTGCTCTGGCGTCGTCGGTGCAGATCGTGCAGTGGCATGGTGACATGGCCGGTGGGGCCTCTTCGGCTCAGAAGCAGATTCAGTCGCAGAGTGAGTCGTTGGCGGCGGCCCGGACGAATATCCCGAAGCCGGTTGCCGCGCCAACGGTGAGCGACACGGCCAAGGAAATGGCGAACTCGGGGAACCCGATTGTGCCGGCCATCCAGTACGTGCAGGGCAAGCAGGCGGCCGCCGATGCCAAGAATGCTCAGGTGCGGGTCGCGCAGCAGTATGAGGGTGCGCTGGACAGCACCTCGGCGATGCCGCAGTTCACGCCGCCGACCTCGTCGGGATCCGGTGGCACCGGCAACCCGTCCTCCGGGGGAACCACCGGTGGTGGCGGCGGTTCCGGTGGTGGTGGGGGATCGTCGTATGGCGGCTCTTCCGGTGGTGGCTATGCCGGCGGCAGTGGCAGTGCGGGTGGCGGTGATGCGGTTCCGGCCGGCAGTGGCTCTTCGGCTTCGCCGTCGGTGCCGGGTTCCGGCCCGGTGTCGGGCACGACCAGCACGTCCGGCACCGGTGCGGGTTCGTCGTACGGCGGCGGCTATACCAATGGTGCCGGTGGGTGGTCGGCCGGCGGCTCGTCGGGCGCGGACGCGGGTGCCGGCATGATGCCGGTGGGTGGGATCGGTGGCGTCGGTGGTTTCGGCGGTGGTGGCGGGGACACGTATTCGCCCGGCCGGGGTTATGGCGGTTCGACGGGTGGTTCGTACGGCGGTTCCGGCGGGAGCGGTTCTGGCTCCGGTGCCGGTGCGCGCAGTGGTGCGTTGCCCGGTGGTGCGGCGGCCGAGCGGGCGGCGATGCGGAATGCCGCCGCCGAGGCGAAGGCCGCCGGCGGTTCCGGTATGGCCGGTGGCGGCATGGGCGGCGCCCGCGGCAAGGGCGACGAGGACGAGGAACACGAGAGCGCGTCGTATCTGGTCAACGAGGACAACATGAACGACTGGATCGGCAAACTGCCGCCCACCGCTCCGCCGGTGATCGGCTGATGCCCGCAACCTTCGAACTGTCGGTGGCCGCACTGGACATCCTCGGCCGCCAGATGGGCGTGAACCTTCACCAGGAACCGTTGGAGATTCCCTCCGTCGCGAAGTCGGTGGAGGAACAGCGCGCGATCGCGGACGCGGTGTGGCGGACCCTGTACCAGCAGGGTCTGGCCCGCAACGGCCGACTGGATCCGGATGTTGAATCGGCACTGTTTGCCCTGGTGCGTCCAGAGATCGCGGCCAGCCTGATTCTCGCGTTGCAGGGCGGGAACAGCGGCACGGCCGCGCGCGGCGGTGCCACCCCGCGCCTGTCGGTGGCGGCGGTCCAGCGCGGTCAGGTGGTGCGGTTCCAGTTGGGCCGGCCGAACGAACTGGTGTCCGGACTGCTGTCGATCATCCCGGATTCCCCACCGCTGCCGCGTTTCCGGCCGTTGTCGATCCCGCGCGAGGATCCCAAGCCGGCAAAGTCTCGTGATGAGGATGAAAGCTACGGCGGGTCGATCATGGTGCACACGATCCCGACCACCCCGGCCGCCCGCGACCGCGAGGCACTGCGGCGCGTCCGGTCGCTGCCGACCGTGCGTGCGGGATTTCTGCAGGTAACCGGCCGCAACAAGGCCACCGAGACGATCGGCTGGACCGACACCCGCGACGGCCGGTACCTGATTCACCCGCAGCGCCAGTCCGACGGCGTGATCTGGGACGTCTACCGAGCCGTCGACAACCGCGAACTCGCCAACGTCATCGCCACCGCCATCTCCACCGTCACCCGCTAGTCCGAACACAACGAGATCCCCGCGACGCATCCGTCGCGGGGATCTCGTTGTCCATGACGCAAATAGGTTCCGGTGCTAAAGGCCAGCCTCAATTGAGTCCGGTCGTGAAGACCGGAAGCACGGCTCGCCAAGTTTGGTGGCCGTGAACTGCGACGGTACAGCGGGTTGCGCGTGGTGGCACGGTGCCACCAACATCACACGCCATGTTTGTCCGGTTCATCGCCGCAGCATCCGTTCTGGCCTGCGTGCGAGCAACCCCCGGGGTTTGGGTCACCGATGCGGTGCTCGCGGAGATCGTTAACCCGGCTCGTGGCGACTGTCGGCGGAAGTGAATGGCGCGTAACATAGCTCCCGTCCGTGGTCGACTCAGGTATCGGTGAGCCATGTCACATGTAGTGATTGACCAGGGGCAACGTTCGTGATGGTAGGAACTGACTCAGCGATACGTTAATGACCGATAACATGATCCCCATGAGGAGGTCCCGTGCCGGTGCTGTCGTCCGAGCTGGACACGGGTAGCGAGCCGTACCGGGGCAACCGGGCCACCCAGCTCGCCGCGATCGCCGCGCTTGACGAACAACTCGCGCTGGCCAGGGCGGGCGGCGGCGAGAAGTACGCCGCCCGGCACCGCGCCCGCGGCCGGCTGCTCGCCCGCGAGCGGATCGAGCTGCTGCTGGACCGGGACGCGCCGTTCCTGGAACTGTCCACGCTCGCCGCCTGGGGCACCGAGTTCACCGTCGGCGCGAGCGTCGTCACCGGGGTCGGCGTGGTGTCCGGCGTCGAGTGCGTGATCATCGCGCACGACCCGACCGTGCGCGGCGGCGCGATGAATCCCTACACGCTGCGCAAGACATTGCGGGCGCTGGAGATCGCCCGCCGGAACCGGCTACCGGTGGTGAACCTGGTCGAGTCCGGCGGCGCCGACCTGCCCACCCAGTCCGAGCTGTTCGTGCACGCCGGCAGGATCTTTCACGACCTTACCGAGTTGTCCGCGCACGGCGTCCCGACGATCGCGCTGGTCTTCGGCAACTCGACGGCGGGCGGCGCGTACGTGCCCGGCATGTGCGACTACTCGGTGCTGGTCGACGGTCAGGCCAAGGTGTTCCTCGGCGGGCCGCCGTTGGTGAAGATGGCCACCGGCGAGGACGCCGACGACGAGCAGCTCGGCGGCGCCGACATGCACTCCCGGGTGTCCGGACTGGCCGACTACTTCGCCGCCGACGAACGCGACTGCGTCCGGATCGGCCGGCGGATCGTGGCCAGGCTGAACTGGCACAAGCTCGGGCCCGGCCCGTCGCTGCCGGTCGACCCGCCGCGCTACGACCCGGACGAGCTGCTCGGCATCGTGTCCGGGGATGTCCGGGTGCCCTTCGATCCGCGCGAGGTGCTGGCCCGGGTGCTCGATGGGTCGGAGTTCGACGAGTACAAGCCGCGCTACGGCACCAGCCTGGTCACCGGCTGGGCGTCGGTGCACGGCTTCCCGGTCGGCGTGCTGGCCAACGCGCGCGGCGTGCTGTTCAGCGAGGAGTCCAAAAAGGCCGCCGAGTTCATCATGCTGGCCAACCAGACCGACACGCCGCTGGTCTTCCTGCAGAACACCACCGGATACATGGTCGGCACCGCCTACGAGCAGGGCGGGATCATCAAGGACGGCGCCAAGATGATCAACGCGGTGACCAACAGCACGGTCCCGCACATCACGATCAACATGAGCGCGTCGTTCGGCGCCGGCAACTACGGCATGTCCGGCCGCGCCTACGACCCTCGGTTCATGTTCGCCTGGCCGAACGCGAAACTCGCGGTGATGGGCGCTACCCAGCTCGCCGGTGTGATGTCCATTGTGGGCAGACAGGCGGCGAGGGCGTCCGGCCGGGAGTTCGACGAGGTGGCCGACCAGACCCGGCGGCGAGCCATCGAGGAACAGATCGAGCGCGAGTCGCACGCGTTCTTCGTGACCGCGCGGCTCTACGACGACGGCGTGATCGATCCGAGGCACACCCGCAGCGTGCTCGGCATCGCTCTGTCCGCCGCCCACTCGGCCCAGGTGGCGGGGCAGCGCGGCTTCGGTGTCTTCCGGATGTGACGGGGGTGGCAGACATGAGGATCCGCAAGCTGCTGGTCGCCAACCGCGGCGAGATCGCCGCCCGCGTGATGCGCACGGCGCGGGCGATGGACATCGCCACCGTCGCGGTGCACTCCGACCCGGACGCCGACGCGCCGTTCGTCGCCGCCGCGGACGAGGCGGTGCGGCTGCCCGGCGCCACGCCCGCCGAGACGTACCTGGACATCCAGCGGGTGATCGGCGCGGCGCGCGTGACCGGCGCGGACGCCGTGCATCCGGGATACGGCTTCCTGTCGGAGAACGCGGCCTTCGCCCGTGCCTGCGAGGCGGCCGGCCTGGTCTTCGTCGGGCCACCGCCGGAGGCGATCGAGGCGATGGGTTCCAAGATCGCCGCCAAGGCCCTGATGAGCCGTGCCGGCGTGCCGGTGCTGCCGGACGTCACCCTCGACGGCGGCACCGGCGACACCGGAGAAGACCTCGACGCCACCGAAATCGGGGTGCGGGTCGGCCGTGACGTTGGGTATCCCGTGCTGGTGAAGGCGGCGTTCGGCGGCGGTGGCCGGGGGATGCGCGTGGTGCGCAAGAAGACCGAGCTGGCCGACGCGGTGACCGGCGCCCGGCGCGAGGCCGTGGCGGCGTTCGGTGACGGCACGCTGTTCCTGGAGCGCTACGTGGACCGGCCCAGGCATGTCGAGGTGCAGATCTTCGGCGACTCACACGGCAATGTGGTGAGCCTGTTCGAGCGGGAGTGTTCGATCCAGCGTCGCTACCAGAAGATCATCGAGGAATCGCCGTCGCCGGCCGTCGATGACGAGCTACGCGCCGAGCTGAGCAGTGCGGCGGTCGCGGCGGGCAAGGCGATCGGCTACGTCGGCGCCGGCACGGTCGAGTTCGTGCTCGCGCCGGACGGCGAGTTCTACTTCCTGGAGGTCAACACCCGCCTGCAGGTGGAGCACCCGGTCACCGAATGCGTGACCGGCCTGGACCTGGTGCGGCTGCAACTGCTGGTCGCCGAGGGTAAGCCGCTGCCACCCGAGGTGTTGACGGCCGAGCTACACGGCCACGCGGTCGAGGCGCGGCTGTACGCCGAACAGGTGCCGGCCGGATTCCTGCCGGTCAGCGGCACACTGCGGCGGTTCGCCATCCCGGAACCGCCGGGCGTGCGGGTGGACGCGGGCGTCGCGGACGGCTCGGTCGTCAGCACCCACTACGACCCGATGCTGGCCAAGGTGATCGCGCACGGCCCGACCCGCGAGGAGGCCTGTCGGACGCTCGCCCGCGCGCTCGCCGACGCGCGGCTGACCGGCCTGGTCACCAACCGGACGCTGCTGGTCAACATCCTGCGCGAGCCGGAGTTCCTGGCTGGCCGGATCGACACCGGCTACCTCGGCCGGCACGACCCGGCCGTGCTCGGCGCCGGCGACCTCGACGCGGATGCCCTCGCGATCCACGCCGTCGCGGCCGCGCTGGCCGGGCAGGCCGAACGCCGGGCCGCCGCCACCGTGCTGACCACCCTGCCGTCCGGCTGGCGCAACGTGCCCAGCGAGCCGCAGCGGGTGTCGTTCCAGAACGGCGAACGGGAACTGGACGTCCGCTACCGGTTCACCGCCGACGGCGTGCGGGCGTCGCTGGACGGCGTCGAGCTGCCGGGCCTGCGGGTGCTCGCCGCCCGCCCGGACCGGGTGCGGATCGAGGTCGCCGGGGTGCGCCGGGACTGCCTGGTCGACCGGGCCGGCGAGGTGTACTGGGTGGACAGTCCACTCGGGACTGTTGAACTGACCGAGCTGCCGAGGTTCCCGGAGCCGGGGGCGGTCGCTCACGTCGGCTCGCTGCTCGCCCCGATGCCCGGCACGGTGGTGTCCGTCGGGGTATCCCCGGGCGAGCGGGTCGCGCAGGGCGCGGCCGTCGTGGTTCTGGAGGCGATGAAGATGGAACACACCGTGCGTGCCCCGGCCGACGGCGTGGTCAGCGCCGTCGATGTCGCGGTCGGTCAGCAGGTCGACACCGGCACCGTGCTCGCGGTGATCGACAGCGGGGAGGACTCGTGACCGTCGACTATGCCGTGACACGCGGGATCGCCTGGTTGACGATCAACCGACCGGACGCCCGCAACGCGCTGAACAGGGCGGTCCGGGACGGCCTGTGGGCCGGCTTCCGCCGGTTCAACGACGACGACACGGCCAGGGTGCTGGTGCTCACCGGCGCCGGCGACCGGGCGTTCTGCGCGGGCGGCGACCTCAAGGAGATGGCCGAGGAGGCGCTGGAGATCCCGCCGCCGGACTTCCTGCCGCAGCCCGGCCGCAACATCGACGTGCCCAAGCCGACGATCGCCGCCGTCAACGGCGTCGCGTTCGCGGGCGGCTTCCTGCTGGCGCAGAACTGCGACCTGTGCGTCGCCGCGGACACCGCCAGCTTCGCGATCAGCGAGGTGAAGGTCGGCCGGGGCGCGCCCTGGGCGGTGCCACTGCCGTGGCTTGTGCCGCAGCGGGTCGCCATGCGGATCCTGCTCACCGGCGATCCCGTCGACGCGACCCGCGCCTACCAGCTCGGCCTGGTCAACGAGGTCGTGCCGGCGGCGCGGCTGCGCGAGGCGGCACAGGCGCTGGCGGAGCGCGTCGCGGCGAACGCGCCGCTGTCCGTGCTGGCCGCCAAGCAAACCGTGCGGCTGGCGGCCGAGCACCCGCTGTCCGACGCCTACGCCGCCGCCGAGGAAATCTGGGCGCCGGTCTACCGGTCCAAGGACGCACAGGAGGGGCCGGCGGCCTTCCGCGAGAAGCGCCGGCCGGTCTGGCAGGGACGCTGATGGCCGTCGCGATCGACGAACTGCTCACCGACCTGGCCGCCGAGACCGGGTCACTGGACGCCCTGCTGGCGCCGCTGCCCGCGGACCGGTGGGATCTGCCGACGCCCGCGGCCGGATGGGCGATCCGGGACCAGATCAGCCACCTCGCGTACTTCGACGGGGCCACCGCGCTCTCGGTCACCGACGAGCAGCGGTTCCGTGCGGTAGTCGCCGCTGACATGGCCAGGTCGACCGACTTCGCCGACGCCCTGGTCGGCGACTACCGGGACATGCCGGCCGCCGAGCTGCTGACCTGGTTCCGTGCCGCACGGGCGAAACTGATCGACGCGTTCCGTGGCTGCGATCCCTCCCGGCGACTGCCCTGGTACGGGTCGCCGATGAGCGTCGCGTCGTCGATCACCGCTCGGCTGATGGAAACCTGGGCGCACGGGCAGGACGTCGCCGACGCCCTCGGCGTCACGCGCGCGCCGACCGCCCGGCTGCGGCATGTCGCGTATCTCGGCGTGCGCACCCTGCCGTTCAGCTTCACCGTGCACGGCCTGCCCGTGCCGGACGAGCCGGTGCGCGTCGAACTGACCGCGCCCGACGGCGACAGGTGGACCTGGGGGAGCGGCGACACGAACAGGATCACCGGTTCCGCGCTGGACTTCTGTCTCGTGGTGACCCAGCGACGCAACATCGCCGACACCGGGCTGGTGGTGGCCGGTCCGGTGGCACAACGGTGGATGTCGGTGGCGCAGGCGTTCGCCGGCCCGCCGGCACCCGGCAGGCAACCGGAGGTGACTCGATGACACGACCGGTTCGGATCGGCAACTGCTCCGGCTTCTACGGCGACCGGCTCGCCGCCGCGCGGGAGATGGTCGAGGGCGGCCCGATCGACGTGCTCACCGGCGACTACCTGGCCGAACTGACCATGCTCATCCTGTGGAAGGCCAGGCAGAAGGACCCGGCGGCCGGCTACGCGCGAACCTTCCTGACCCAGATGGAGCAGGTGCTCGGCAGCTGCCTGGACCGTGGCATCCGGGTGGTCAGCAACGCGGGCGGGCTCAACCCGGCCGGTCTCGCCGAGGCCCTCACGGTGTTGGCCGACCGGCTCGGCCTGCACCCGCGGATCGCGTGGATCGAGGGCGACGACATCCTCGGCCGGCTCGACGAGCTGCGGTCCGCCGGCAACCCCATGTTCAACCTGGACACCGGCCGCCCGCTGGCCGACGCGCCAGCGAAACCCGTGACGGCCAACGCCTATCTGGGCGGCTGGGGCATCGCGGAGGCGCTGACCGACGCCGACGTGGTGATCTGCCCGCGGGTCACCGACGCCTCGCTGGTCGTCGGCCCGGCCGCGTGGTGGCACGGCTGGTCCCGGACCGACTTCGACGCGCTGGCCGGTGCCGTGGTGGCGGGGCACGTCATCGAATGCGGTCCGCAGGCGACCGGCGGCAATTACTCCTGGCTGGCGGAGATCACCGACCGGCGATATCCCGGCTTCCCGATCGCCGAGGTCGCGGCGGACGGCAGCAGCGTCATCACCAAGCACGACGGCACCGGCGGTCTGGTGTCGCCGGGCACCGTCACCGCGCAGCTTCTCTACGAGATCGCTGAGCCCGCCTACGCCAATCCGGACGTCGTGGCGCATTTCGACACGATCACGCTGGCCCAGGAGGGAGCGGACCGGGTGCGCGTCTCCGGCACGAGGGGCAGCCCACCGCCGGACGCTCTCAAGGTGGCGATCAACTACCTCGGCGGGTATCGCAACACCATGACGCTGGTGCTGACCGGGCTGGACATCGAGGAAAAGGCGGCCTGGGCGCGGCAGCAACTGTTCGGCATCCTCGGCGGACGCGACTCGTTCGCCGAGACCGACGTGCGGTTGCTGCGCTTCGACAGGCCGGACGCGCCGACCAACGAGCAGGCGACCGCGCATCTGCGGATCACCGTCAAGGACCCGGACCCGCGCCGGGTCGGCCGTGCGTTCTCCAACACCACCATGGAACTCGCGCTCGGCGGCTATGCCGGCTTTCACACCACGACACCGCCGACGGCCGAGAGCGCGTACGGCGTGTACTGGCCGGCGTTGGTGCCCCGGGACGCCGTCGAGCAGGTGGTCGTCCACCCGGACGGCCGGCGTGTCGTCGTCCCGCACGGCCCCAGCGGGCCGCTTCGGGACCCCACGATTCCGCCCGTGCGGGGACCGGTGCCCGGCGACCCGACCGAACGGGTGCCACTCGGCCGGATCTGCGCGGCCCGCTCGGGTGACAAGGGCGGCAACGCCAACGTGGGACTGTGGACCAGGACGCCGGCCGAGTATCACTGGCTCGCGTCCACACTGGACATTCCGATGTTCCGGAAGCTGTTGCCTGAGGCGGCGGAACTGCCCATCCGCCGTTATGAGCTGCCCAATCTCAACGCGCTGAACTTCGTCGTCGTCGGGCTGCTGGGTGAGGGTGTCGCCGCCGCGACACGACCGGACCCGCAGGCCAAGGGCCTCGGCGAATACATCCGGTCACGACATGTCGACATTCCGGTGGAACTGTTGGGAGGCCGGTGATGGCGGAGCTGAGCGTCACCGACGCGGACGCCGTGCGCACGATCGCGATCGACCGGCCGGACCGGCTCAACGCGATGACACCGGACACCGCGTCGGCGCTGGAACGGGCGCTACGGGACGCGGCGGAGGATCCGGGCGTCGGCGCGGTCGTGCTGACCGGGATCGGCGGGAACTTCTCCGCGGGCGGGGACGCGCACGCGATCCTGGAGCGGATCGAATCGACCGACGAGCGCGCGCCGCTGGAGCTGATGCGCACGTTCCACCGGCTGGTCGAGGAGGTGTGGAACTCGGCGCTGCCGATCGTCGCGGCCGTGTCCGGCGTCGCCTACGGCGGCGGGTTCAACCTGGCGCTGGCCTGCGACCTGGTGGTGTGCTCGCCGGATGCCCGGTTCTGCCAGGTGTTCCTGCGTCGCGGTCTCGTTCCGGACGTCGGCGGCGCGTGGCTGCTGCCCAGGATCGTGGGATTGCAGCGGGCCAAGGAGTTGATGCTGCTCACGCCGGAGATCGACGCGCGACGGGCGCTGGAGGTCGGCATCGTGACCGCCGTCGTGCCCGACCCGCTGAGGCATGCCACCGACCTGGCAAGGCGACTGGCCGCCGGGCCCAGACTGGCCACCTCCCTCACCAAACGCCTGATGAACGCCAGCACCGACGGTGACCTGCGCGGCTCGCTGGAAACCGAGGCGGTCATGCAGGCGCTCGCGTTGCGCGGCGCGGACGCGCGGGCCGGCTTCGAGGCGTTCCTGCGACGGTCCGGCCACTAGCGACGGTGGCCGGTTTGGTGAGCCGTGGTTAACTAATGTGGTCAGCTCATGGTCATTGGCGTGGAAGGAGATCGGCGGTGAGTGAGGTGACCAGGCCGGTCCGCACCCGTGATCCGGCCCGCAAGGAGCGAATCCTGTCCGCCGCGGCGGACCTTGTCGCGCGACGCGGTTACCACGCGGTCGGCATGGCCGACATCGGCGCGGCGGCCGGCGTGACGGGGGCGGCGATCTATCGGCATTTCGAGAGCAAGAGCGCGGTGCTGGTGGCGCTGTTCGACCGGGTGATCGACCAGTTGCTGGACAACGCGGGCCGGATCGTGGAGGAGGCCCGCGACGTGCGGGCCGCGCTCACCCTGCTGGTGCGCGACCAGGTGCGATTCGCCATCGAGGACCGCGAGGTGCTGGTGGTCTACATGAACGAGATCAACAACCTGCCGGACGAGGACCGCCGCCGGCTGCGCCGCAAGCAGCGCCTGTACCTGGAGGAGTGGGTGCACGTGCTGCGTGAGCTGCGTCCCGAGCTGACCGACACCGAGACGCGGGCGATCGTGCACGCGGCGATCGGGGTGATCCAGTCGGTGTTGCACTACCGAAGCGACCTGCCCAAGAAGCGGCTGGCCGAACTGATCACGAGCACCGCGCACGCGGCGCTTGGCGTGGCGGAGGTGCCGGCCACCTGACGGCTGCCGCCCTAGTAAATCGCGAGTAACATTCGTCGAAGCATCACGGTCGAAGCAGGCATCAACGACGCTGCGGGAGCTGATATGACCGAGGTTGCCAGAGCGGCCGGCTATCCGGTCCGCGACATATTCCACCGGGCGTTCCGCATCTACGCCGATCGGATCGCCGTGACGTCCGAGACCGGCCGATGGAGCTACCGTGAGCTCGGTGAGCGCTCGGCACGGCTGGCCGCCGCGCTGCACGAGCTGGGCATTCGCCGGGGCGACCGGGTCGCGGTGCTCTCCGAGACCCGGCCCGAGTATGTGGAGACGTACGCGGCCCTCGCGACGCTCGGCGCGACCGCGCTGACGCTGAACATCCGGCTGCACCCGGACGAGGTGGCGTACTGCGTGGACACCGGTCGGCCGACCGCGCTGCTGGTGTCCGAGCAGCTCACCGGCCTGGTGAGCGACCTCCGGCAGCGGCCGGGCTCGGTCCGGTCGTGGATCTGCCTGGACGGCGAGCCGCCCGGCTTCCTCGGGTATCCCGCGCTGCTCGCCGACGCGATCGGGCCGGCGCCCCAGGTCGACGTCACCGCGGACGACACGCACAACGTCCTCTACACCAGTGGCACCACCGGCGTGCCCAAGGGCGCGATGATCAGCCAGGGCGCTGCGGCCGTGCGTGCCCTGCGGCTGGCACAGTGGTTCGGCCTCACCCCGGATGACGGTTTCATCGGCTGGCTGCCGCTGTATCACTGCGGCGGCGACGAGTCCCTGTATGCCACCATGCTCACCGGCGGGACCTACGCGACACTGCGTAGGGCGGACGTCGAGACGATGTTCCGGATGATCGAACGGGACCGTCTCAGTTGGACACTGCTGCTGCCCGGCGTGATCACGGACTTCCTGAACCATCCACGGCGCGCCGAGTACGACCTGTCCAGCCTCCGGTTCGCCATCGGGTACGCGAACATGATGCCGCTGGTCGTGCAGCGGCTGACCGAGACGTTCGGGATCGACTTCTACGACGCCTTCGGCCAGACGGAGAGCAGCTATCTGTTGGCACACGGAGTGTCCGGCCCCGGCGAGATGCCCACGCTGCGCAAGACGCCCGCCCCGCTGCTCGACGTCCGGCTCGTCGACGACGACATGCGCGAGGTGCCGGTTGGCCAGCCCGGTGAATGCGTGGTGCGCGGTCCGTCCGTAATGTCCGGCTACCTGGACGATCCCGCCGCGACGCGGGCCGCCTTCGAGGGCGGCTGGCTGCACACCGGGGACCTGCTGATGCGCGACGAGGACGGCACACTTTCCTTTGTGGACCGCAAGAAGTACCTGATCAAGACCGGCGGGGAGAACGTATATCCGGCCGAGGTGGAGCGTGTCATCGCCGAACATGGCGCGGTGCAGGAGGTCTGCGTGTTCGGTGTGCCCGACGCGCACTGGGGCGAGACCGTCAAGGCGGCCGTCGTGCCGCGCCCGGGCGTGACGCTGACCGCCGCCGATATCGACGCCTGGTGCCGCGACCGGCTGGCCCGGTACAAGCGGCCCCGCCAGATCGTGCTGCTGACCGCCGACCAGTTGCCGCGCAGTACCACCGGCAAGGTGCAGCGCCACGAGCTGGCCAAACTCAACCTGACTCAAGGAAGAGCCGGTGTGACGAACCGACGCGGAAATCACCTTTGGTGACCGCCTGGTGACGCCTACCACAATCATTCTGAACGATGTCACGGTGATGTGGTCTCTCGGTAACGTGCCGTTGCGACGGCGTGATCGCGCCAGACTGGGAGTTTTCGTCCGCTGGGGGTGGATCGTGGCCGAGGGTCGGTTCCAGGTGCAACCGTCCGCGTTGACCGACCTCGCCGATGCGTTCGACACGTGATCGGCGGCGCCGCCGTCGACATAGTCGGTAACAAGGATGCGTCAGCGATGGTCAGTGACGCCCTTACCAACGCTGCGACCGGAGCGATCGGCAATGCCCAGAACGAGCGGCACCTTGAAGGCATGGAAAAGGATGGCATGTTTGGCGGGGAGCTACGGAGCGACCAAGCCAAGCTGGCTGATGCGGCCTACAAGAACACCAAGAGCACTAATCGGTGTTCGCGCCGAGGTCGTGGGCCTGTTGGGCGATGTGTTGGAGAGCGGCCAGGTGCGCGGCAAGGCGTTGGCGGCCGTCGGCGGTCAGAGCGAGCCAGGTTCTGGGCCGTCGGCCGACGAATCCCTTGCGCACCGACACATATCCGGCCGATTCCAGGGTGGAGATCGTCTTGCTCAGCGTCGAGTCGGAGAGCTCCAGCTTGTCGCGCACGGTCTTGAACTCGGCCTCGGCGCAGCCCGACAGGAAAGCCACCACGGCGAGGCGCGTCGGATGCTGAAGGCCGCTGTCCAGCCTCGGTTCCAGCGACCGGGTCACCGGTTGCCCCGGCAGACGCGATCGAACTGGACCGCGCCGGCCACCCCGAGACCCACCCCGAACCCGACCAGCCAGCCCGGAAACCCGAAGAAGATCGCCCCGACACCACCGGCGATGACGGCGAACGCCACGTCCAGGAGTTGCCAGGCGACGCGTGGACCCGCCGGGCCGGCGGGGCGGGCCACGATTCCGCCGGCACGGAAGAACAGTGCGACCACCAGAAGGAGCCCGGCCAGGCAGGCGAAGCCGGCCACCGTGTAGCCCCACATGCCGGGATTGGCCATCGCCGCCGCGAGCCAGAGGAAACCGCCGGCGATCAGCAGGCCCGACAGCGGTGCCACGAAGGGCGGGACAGGCTGGGGGCCACGCGCGGCGGCGCGGGCCCGCTCGGCGATCGACAACTGCTCCTGGGCCTCGGCCCGATCACGTTCGGTGCTCATGATGCCATGGTGGCATCTACTTTCCAACTTGGCAAGTACTTTCCAGGTATCAGACAGGCTCGGCCGGAGCGGTCGGACGGCGACGGCGGTTGGCCCGGCGTTCCCGCGCCGCGAGGACACGCTCGCGCTGCCGGGCCAAGGCCGCACCGGACTGCCGACGGATCATGGCGCGCATGGCCGGCACGGCCGCGATCACGAAGACCACGAACCAGACCAGTAGGACCGGCAATACAATGGGCCATTCACCCAGAGCCTCCGACGTGAGTGCGGCGAATACCTCCAGCTCGGACAACGGGATCGGGAGCAGATCAATGATCAGCCGCAACCACTCTGGCACTTCTGAGACAAGCACCGGAGCGGCGCCGAAAATCAGCAGCAACACACCGAGCCCGAACCGCAGGAGCAGGACTGCTTTTTTCGTCAGAGGTACCAGAGCACCAAGAAGCAGCCCCAGCGGTATGAGCATCACGAATTCTGCGACCAGTGCACACACCAATATACCCCAGTGTGGCGTGTCATGCGGCAGAATCTCCGGTGCGATGATCGCGGTGACGACCAAAAAGACCGCCCAACCCACCAGACTGATCACCAGCAGCAACACGATTCTGCCGATAAAGCAGATGGCGGTGCCGTAGGGCAGACCACGCAGCCGGACGAGTGTGCCGCTGGACCTGTCACTGATGACCTCGACCGACGCCGCTACCAATGCCGGCAACGCGGTCCACAAGACCAAGCCGAAAGCGAGGTACATCCGGGCGAAATCCGTGTCGCCTGTCGCGACGAAACCAGTGCAGATAACGAATGCGAGTGGAATCGCCACGTAAGCGACCCAGAACCGCCAGGACCTGATCATCCGCGACAGGTCGATCCAGGTGCGTTCGAGGCTGAGGGAAAGGACGCGCGCGATCACTGGTCGTCTCCCGTGCTGGTGGTCGCCGGTTCGGTTAGTTCGGCGGGTGTGCCGACGGCGAGCACATTTCCCTCGCTCAACACCGCCGCGTGGTCGGCCAATTGGGCGGCCTCGGCGGGGTCCTCGGCAGCCAGGATGATCGTCATGTCCGGGCGTCTCAGCTTGGTGATCAACTCCCAGAACTCGGTGCGGGCATCCGGTTCGAGTCCGGCGGTCGGCTCGTCCAGCAACAGCAGTTCGGGTCGGCCGATGACGCCCAGCGCCAGGTCGAGCCGGTGGCGCTGTTCGGTCGAAAGTTTGATCAGCGTCTCGTTGGCCTGGTCGGACAACCCCACGAGATCGAGTAGTTCGGTTGGGGGATAGGGATTCTGGTAGTAGCCGGCCAGATGGCCGGTGAGCTCACCGACTCGCCAGTGCGGGTGATCGAGCCAGGAGTTCATGACCACGCCGATTCGGGCCCGCCA